>JAFEFZ010000264.1 GCA_018240325.1 Pseudomonadota bacterium | reverse complement strand
ATGGATTTGTCGTCCTGGCTAGGCGCAAACCGCAGCGATGCCCAGTGGCATCGCGAGGATTTGCAACGACGCCAGGGCGGCAAAGGCGCGGTTTTATGTGCTGCATAGCGTGGAACACTGCACCAGGAGCAGCGCGGGCGATGCCCGCTGCGTGCCGGGGCCGCCAAGTCCTACCGGAAAGCGCGACGGGAAGGCCGGGGGCGGCTGTTCGATCGCCCAGTCCGGCCGAAATCCTCATGCGGCCGCGCTCGAGAAGCCCGCGGCGATGCGGCTGCCGCACCGCGGCGTCGCATACTCGCAAGGCACGGCCGCCGGGGTCGGCCTCGCCCGCAGCGGCATGGCGGCACCGCATCGCGACGCAATGCAGCGCCCGGCCGGGAACGCGCCCAACACCCACAGGATCCCGCATGGAACGCGACCAAGCCTCCAAGTTCGTCAACGACCTGCTGCGCCTGCTGGTGGCGCGCGGCGGCTCCGACCTGTTCCTGACCGCCGAGTTTCCGCCGGCGATCAAGGTCGACGGCAAGATCACCAAGGTCAGCCCGCAGCCCTTGTCCGGCCAGCACACGCTGCAGCTGGCGCGCGCGGTGATGAACGACAAGCAGGCGGCCGAGTTCGAGAAGACCAAGGAGTGCAACTTCGCGGTCAGCCCGCAGGGCATCGGGCGCTTTCGCGTCAACGCCTTCCTGCAGCAGGGGCACGTGGGGCTCGTGTTCCGCACGATCCCGCAGACGCTGCCGACGATCGACGGCCTGAACCTGCCCCGGGTGCTGAAGGACGTGGCGATGGCCAAGCGCGGGCTGGTGATCTTCGTCGGCGCCACCGGCTCGGGCAAGAGCACGTCGCTGGCGGCGATGGTGGACTGGCGCAACGAGAACTCCTACGGCCACATCATCACGATCGAGGACCCGGTGGAGTTCGTGCACCCGCACAAGAACTGCATCGTCACGCAGCGCGAAGTCGGCATCGACACCGAAGACTGGGCGCCGGCGCTGAAGAATTCGCTGCGCCAGGCGCCCGACGTGATCCTGATGGGCGAGATCCGCGACCGCGAGACGATGGACCACGCGGTCGCCTTCGCCGAGACCGGCCACCTGTGCATGGCCACGCTGCACGCCAACAGCTCCAACCAGGCGCTCGACCGGATCATCAACTTCTTCCCCGAGGAGCGGCGCGCGCAGCTGCTGATGGACTTGTCGCTGAACCTGAAGGCGCTGGTGTCGCAGCGGCTGCTGCCGCTGCAGGACGGCAAGGGCCGAATCGCCGCGGTCGAAATCATGCTGAACACGCCGCTGGTGGCCGACATGATCTTCAAGGGCGAGGTCGGCGAGATCAAGGAGCTGATGAAGCGCTCGCGCGAGCTGGGCATGCAGACCTTCGACCAGGCGCTGTTCGAGTTGTACGAAGCCGACAAGGTCACGCTCGAAGACGCGCTGCGCAACGCCGATTCGCTCAACGACCTGCGGCTGCAGGTCAAGCTCAACAGCAAGCGCGCGCGCAACCCCGACCTGGCCGCCGGCACCGAGCACCTGCAGATCGTGTGACGGGCCGGGCAGCCGCCGCGGCCGGTCCTTGCGCCCGGCGGCGCGCGGCATACTCGGCCGGATGAGCCACAAGACCTACGAAGCAACCGCGCCGCGCACCGTCGCCTTCATCGGCCTGGGCGTGATGGGCCACCCGATGGCCGGCCACCTGGCGCGCGCCGGCCACCGCGTCACGGTGCACAACCGCAGCGCCGCCAAGGCGGCGGCGTGGGCAGCCGAGTACGGCGGCACGGCGGCCGCCACGCCGGCGCAGGCCGCGGCCGGCGCCGACCTGGTGTTCGCCTGCGTCGGCAACGACGACGACCTGCGCGCCGTCACCGTCGGCGAGCACGGCGCCTTCGGCGGCATGAAGGCCGGCGCCGTGTTCGCCGACCACACCACCGCGTCGGCCACGCTGGCGCGCGAACTGCACGCCGCCGCACGCGCGCGCGGGCTGCACTTCGTCGACGCGCCGGTCTCGGGCGGGCAGGCGGGCGCGCAGGGCGGCGTGCTCACCGTGATGTGCGGCGGCGACGCCGAGCCCTTCGCCGCGATGCAGCCGGTGGCGATGGCCTACGCGCGCGCGGTCACGCACGTCGGCGGGCCGGGCGCCGGGCAGCTGGCGAAGATGGTCAACCAGACCTGCATCGCCGGGCTGCTGCAGGGGCTGGCCGAGGCGATCGCCTTCGGCGAGGCCGCCGGGCTGGACATGCGGCGGGTGCTCGAGGTCATCGGCAAGGGCGCCGCGCAGAGCTGGCAGATGGAGCACCGCGGGCCGACGATGGTCGATGGCCGCTTCGACTTCGGCTTCGCCGTGGACTGGATGCGCAAGGACCTGGGCCTGGTGCTCGACGAAGGCCGGCGCAACGGCGCGCGCCTGCCGGTGACGGCGCTGGTCGACCAGTTCTACGCCGACCTGCAGCGCATGGGCGGCGGCCGCTGGGACACCTCGAGCCTGGTGCGCCGCCTGCGCGGCTGAGGGCCGGGCCTGCGCCGCGCGCCAAGGCCGGGCCGGCGCGGGCCGGCGCGGGCCGGCGTGACCGCGCGCGAGCCGGGCGCCGTCCGGACCCGGGGTGCGGTCAGCGCGCCGTCCGTGCCTGGGGCGCGCTCAGCGCGCCGGCTCCGAGGCGGGCGCCGAAGCAGGCGCCGGCGGGGTCGCCGCGCCGGTCGAATAGGGCGGCATCGGCATGGCCGCCAGCTCAGCCGGCGTGATGATCTGGAAGATCTTGACCACCTTCGCCACGCCGGCGACGTTGCGCGCGGCGTTGGCCGCCGCGGCCGATTCGGCTTCGGTCACGCGGCCCATCAGGTAGACGATGCCGCGCTCGGTGACGACCTTGATCGACGCGACCTGCAGATCGGGCGCCTCGAAGAAGGCGGCCTTGACGCGGCCGGTGACGACGGCGTCGTTGGCGATCTCGCTCGCCGGCGCATTCGGCCCGACGGTGAGCTCGTTGACGATGCCGCGCACGTTGTCGATGCGGCGCACCGCGTTCTCGGCGTCGGTGCGGTCGGCCTCGGTCGGCACCTGGCCGGTCAGCAGCACCACGCGGCCGTAGCTGGTGGCAGACACGCGGCCGCCGCGCTTGGCCACGCCTTCGTCCAGCACCACCGAGGCGCGCAGCTCGATCGCCTGGTCGTCGACCTGGGTGCCGGTGCTGCGGCGGTCGACCGCCATGCCGACGCCGCTGACGGCCGCGCCGCCGATCACCACGGCACAGCCGCCGAGCAGGCCGCCGGCCAGCAGCACCGCCAGCAATGCGCGTTCAAGTCCGCGCCGGCGCGCGGCCCGTCGGGGCTCTTGGTTCATGTCGGGTCCTGTTCTCCCATCAGTTGCAGGTCGATCGCGTCGCACAGGCAGTGCAGCGCCAGCAGTTGCAGTTCGGCCACCCGGGCGCGCCGCTCGTGCGCGGCGGCGATCAGCACATCGGCCTCGCCCAGCGCGGCGCGCAGCCCCAGGCTGGCGGGGCCGGCGAGCGCGATCACGTTCGCATCGGCCGCGTGCGCCGCCTCGACCACCGGACGCCACGCACCGTTCAGGCCTTCGGCGTCGATCAGCAGCAGCAGGTCGCCGCTCTGGGCCAGCGCCTGCACCGGGCGCACGAAGGCGGCTGCGGGATCCGCGGCGGGCGATCCGGCGGCGGCGCCGGGGGCCAGCACCACCGCCGCCAGCGGCGGCCGATCGCGCTCGAAGCGGCCCAGCAGCGCGGCGCCGAACAAGGCCGCCAGCGGCGCCGATGCGCCCGCGCCGGCCACCAGCACCCTGCCGCCCGAAGTCAGGCAGCCGAACAGTGCCGAAGCCGCATCGGCCAGCGGCCGCGCCAGCCCTTCAGCCGCCTGGTATTGCAAGTCCGCGCTGTCGAAGAACTGCTGCTGGATCCGCTGCTCGAGCATGACCATCGATCATATGACACGGGCCTGAGAGGCCCGGTTCCCGGCGGCGGCACCGGGCAGCGGCCTGGCGGGCGGGCGAGGATGGCCGCGGACGGGCGCGGACGGCTGCGGATGGCGGCGGGCGCGCGCCGACGGCCGCGCCCCGGGCGCGGGTTGCGCAGGCTCAGCCGGCGTCGAAGGCGCCGCGCAGCCACTGCAGCGCGTCGCCCTGCACCGCGACCACGTCGAAGCGGCACGGCGGCGGGCTGGGCAGGCGCAGCAGGTAGTGCTGCGCGGCGCGCACGATGCGGCGCTGCTTGGCGCCGTCGACGCTGGCCAGCGCGCCGCCGTGCGCCGCGCTGCGGCGCGCGCGCACCTCGACGAACACCAGCGTGCCGTCGCGGTCGCGCAGGATCAGGTCGATCTCGGCGCCGCGCGCATGCGGGCCGCCCGCCACCCGATAATTGCGCTGCACCAGCACCAGCCCCTGGCGCTGCAGATGGGCCAGCGCCCGCGCCTCGGCCGCGTCGCCGATCGCCTTGGTGCCGGTGCCCGAACCGCGGCCCGCTGCCTTGTCCATCGCCCCCTCGTCCTTGTTGCGCGCCGCCGCCGAAGCCGCCGGCGCGCAGCACTATCCACCCGGGTTGTACATGGTGGCCACGCCGATCGGCAACCTGGCCGACCTGACGCTGCGCGCGGTGCAGGTGCTGGCACTGGCCGACGCGGTGGCCTGCGAGGACACCCGCGTCAGCGGCGAGCTGCTGCGCCACCTCGGCCTCGACAAGCCGCTGCTGGCGCTGCACCGGCACAACGAGGCCGGCGCCGCGGCGCGCGTGCTGCAGCGGCTGGCTGCGGGCCAGCGCGTCGCCTATGTCAGCGACGCCGGCACGCCGGCGCTGTCCGACCCGGGCGCGGTGCTGGCCGCCGCCGCCGCCGCCGCCGGCCACCGCGTGCTGCCGGTGCCCGGCGCCAGCAGCGTCGCGGCTGCGCTGAGCGTGGCCGGCGACGCCGCGGGCGCCGGCCACCGCTTCGTCGGCTTCCTGCCGGCGCGCGGCGGCGAGCGCGAAGCGGCGCTGGCGGCGTTGGCCGCGGCGGCCGAGACCCAGGTGCTGTTCGAGGCGCCGCACCGCATCGAGCGCCTCGCGGCCGAGCTGGCGCAGGCGGCGCCGCAGCGCACGGCCACGCTGTGCCGCGAGCTGACCAAGCAGTTCGAGACCGTGGTCACGCTGCCGGCGGCGGCGCTGCCCGACTGGCTGGCCGCCGACGCCAACCGCCGGCGCGGCGAATTCGTGCTGGTGCTGCATGCGCTGGCGCCGGCCGCTGCCGACGCCGCCGCGCTGCCCGAGGCCGCGCTGCGCACGCTGGATCGGCTGCTGGCCGAGCTGCCGCTGAAGCAGGCGGTACGGCTGGCCGCGGCGATCAGCGGCGCGCCGCGCAACGCGCTGTACGAGCAGGCGCTGCGCCACCGCGGCGATGGCGATGATGACGATGGCAGCCCTGGCGACAGCGACAGCGACAGCGACAGCGGCAGCGGCGCCGACGACAGCGCCTGCCGCCGCGACGGCGGCTGAGCCTCGTCGCGGCGGCAGGCGACCCCACGCGCCGGCCGCCGCGAGGCCGGCTCCTACAATGAATTCGATGCCTGCCACGAAAGCCCGCGCGATGATCAGCCGCGAACCGACCCTCGAACGCCTGGCCGTCGCGCGCGGCGTGCTGCTCGAACCCTACGGCCTGGACGAGCCGGCGCTGCAGCGCGCGCTGGGCACGATCCGCGAACACCGCGTCGACGACGCCGACCTGTACTTCCAGAGCACCCGCCACGAAGGCTGGAGCCTCGAAGAAGGCATTGTCAAGAGCGGCAGCTTCAGCATCGACTGCGGCGTCGGCGTGCGCGCGGTGGCCGGCGAGAAGACCGCCTTCGCCTACTCCGACGAATTATCGGAAGACGCACTGCTCGACGCGGCGCGCACGGTGCGCACGATCGCCGCCGCCGGCCAGCAGCGGCGCGTGAAGGTGGCCGCGCGCGAACGCATCGCGCCCAGCCGCGCGCTGTACGCGCCGGCCGACCCGATCGCGTCGCTCGACAGCGCGCGCAAGGTGGCGCTGCTGGAGAAGGTCGAGCGCCTGGCGCGCGCGCGCGACCCGCGCGTCGTGCAGGTGATGGCGGCGCTGGCGGCCGAATACGACGTGGTGCTGGTGGCGCGCGCCGACGGCACCCGCGCCGCCGACGTGCGGCCGCTGGTGCGCGTGTCGGTGACGGTGATCGCCGAGCAGGACGGCCGGCGCGAGGTCGGCAACGGCGGCGGCGGCGGCCGCGTCGGGCTGGAATACTTCAACGACGAGCGGCTCGCCGCCTACGTCGCCCAGGCGGCCAACGCCGCGCTGACCAACCTGGAATCGCGCCCCGCGCCGGCCGGCGAGATGAGCGTGGTGCTCGGCCCCGGCTGGCCCGGCGTGCTGCTGCACGAAGCGGTGGGCCACGGGCTCGAAGGCGACTTCAACCGCAAGGGCTCGTCCACCTTCGCCGGCCGCATCGGCCAGCGCGTGGCGGCCAAGGGCGTGACGGTGCTCGACGACGGCACGATCGCCGACCGCCGCGGCTCGCTGAACGTCGACGACGAGGGCCACGCGACGCAGCGCAACGTGCTGATCGAGGACGGCGTCCTGAAGGGCTACATGCAGGACGCGCTCAACGCCCGGCTGATGGGCGTGAAGCCCACCGGCAACGGCCGGCGCGAGAGCTACGCGCACGTGCCGATGCCGCGCATGACCAACACCTACATGCTCGGCGGCAACCGCCCGAAGGACGAGATCGTCGCCAGCCTGAAGCGCGGGCTGTACGCCACCAACTTCGGCGGCGGGCAGGTCGACATCACCAGCGGCAAGTTCGTGTTCTCGGCGAGCGAGGCCTACTGGGTGGAGGACGGCCGCATCCAGTACCCGGTCAAGGGCGCCACGCTGATCGGCAACGGGCCCGAGGCGCTCAAGCGGATCAGCATGATCGGCAACGATCTGCAGCTCGACACCGGCGTGGGCATGTGCGGCAAGGACGGCCAGAGCGTGCCGGTCGGCGTCGGCCAGCCGACGCTGCGCATCGACCGGCTGACGGTGGGCGGCACGGGCTGAGAGGCTGGCACAGGCAGCGGCCGGCCCTGGCCGCGGCCGCGGCCGCCCATCCCCGGGCAGCCGCTGCGCCGCCACCGCGGCACGCCGCGCCTTGGCGGGCGCGTCTACGGCGAGCGCAACTGCTCGAGCAGTTCGAGCGTGGGCCAGCCGTCAGCCGGCAGGCCCACGCTTTGCTGCCAGCGGCGCAGCGCCTGGCGCGTCCTGGGCCCGAAGCTGCCGTCGGCCGCGCCGCTGTCGAAGCCTTGCGCATTGAGCGCCGCCTGCAGCGCCTCGACCTGGCTGCGCGACAGCGGCGCCTGCGCGCGTGGCCAGGGGGCGACCACGCCCGGCCCGCCAGCCAGCCGCTGCGCCAGCACGCCCACTGCGAGCGCATAGCTGGTCGATGCGTTGTAGCGCAGGAGTGCGCGAAAGTTTGCGCCCACCAACAAGGCCGGACCATGCATCCCCGCAGGCAGCCACACCGTCGCATCGGCCAGCGGCGGCAGCGGCGCGCCGCCGATCGTGCGCAGCCCTTCGGCCTGCCATTGCGCCGACGGCTGGCGCACCGATTCGTCGGCCCGCGCCGGGTCGAAGCCGCCGGGCAGCTGCACTTCGACGCCCCAGGGCTCGCCGGTGCGCCAGCCGGCACGCGCGAGCAGGTTGGCGGCCGATGCCAGCGCGTCGGCGGTGCTGTCCCAGACGTCGCGCCGGCCGTCGCCGTCGGCATCGACCGCATAGGCCTGCCAGCTCGACGGCAGCAGCTGCGTCTGCCCCATCGCGCCGGCCCACGAGCCGACCATGCGCGCGGGCGCGACATCACCGTCTTGCAGGATGCGCAGCGCCGCCATCAGCTCGGCGCGCGCCCAGGCTTCGCGCCGGCCGTCGAAGGCGAGCGTGGCCAGCGCGCTGATCGTCGGGATGCTGCCGTTGTGGCGGCCGTAGTCGCTCTCGATCCCCCAGATCGCGACCAGGATCTCCGGCGCGACGCCTAAGGCTGCCGCCGCCTCGACCTGCGTGCGCGCCGCGTCCCATTCGGCGTGGCCCTGCGCGACGCGCCGCGCCGACACCGCCGCATCGAGATAGGCCCAGACCGGACGCACGAACTCGGGCTGCGCACGGTCGAGCGCGACCACCTGCGGCAGGTATTCGGCCTGGGCGAAGGCGGCGTCGAAGGTGGCCGGGGCGATGCCGGCCGCAAGCGCGCTCGGGCGAAAGGCCGCCACCCACTGCGCGAAGCGCTGCTCGACCGCGGCTGCGCCCGCGGCCGACGCGGTAGACGCTGCAGCCGGCGGCGGCGCAGCGGGCGGCCGCGCGCACCGGGCTCGCCGCCGCATCGGCTCGATTCGATTCGGCTCAGCTCGTCTCAGCTCGGCTCGGCTCGGCTCGGCGCGGGCGCCGCACGTGCGCGCCGGGCGGCACCGGCCGATACTCAGCGCGTCGCCTGCGCCTGCGCCAGCCCAACCCAACCGCAGCCACGAACGATGCAACGCCTGCTGATCGCACTCGGGGTGCTGTTCCTCGCCGCGGGCGCGCTGTGGCCGTGGCTGTCGCGCCTGCCGTGGGGG
>JAFEFZ010000263.1 GCA_018240325.1 Pseudomonadota bacterium | reverse complement strand
CGCGCGGCTGGCCGCGGCGCAGGCGGCGTTGGAGGGCTGATCTCGGCGACCCTCGCCCTGCGGGTCAGGGCGTGGCGGGCATGGCGCTTGCCGACCATGTGGCGGCGGACATGCGCCACTATCCGGCCGCGTCGCGTGGCGCGCTGCCGTTGGCGTGTTCGCACTCGGCCTGGTCTTTGCCAGCCTGATCTTCGTGTTCAAGGATCCGGGATCGGAGTCGGTTCCGGGGCGCTGCCCGGCTGGCAGAACACGCGCCCGAGGGTTCTCTCGGGTATCTATCGATTCAGCGGCCTGATCCTGCCCGGCCCTGGCGTCAGGTTGGTGCTTGAGCGTAGACCACGGCGCGATGCGGGCCTTGCCGCCCGTGGCGGTGCTTGCGCGCCGCGTGCCGCCTGGCTCCGGCCGCGCCTACACTCGCGGCCCTCTTGCATTGCGGCTGCCGGCAGCCGCGCGATCCCCGAGCCGTCACCTCATGTTCAAGAACGCCCTCGTCTACCGCATCGAGCACTGGACCCCGCCCGCCCTGGGCGACATCGAGGAGCGCCTGGCGCGCGAGCCCTTCGTCGAATGCGGCGCCACGCAGCCCGAGTCGGCCGGCTGGATCGCGCCGCGCGGCCAGCAGCACGGCGCGCTGGCCGAAAGCGTGGGCGGCCAGCTCGTGCTGGAGCTGTGCACCGAGACCAAGTCGGTGCCCGGCGGCGTGGTCAAGGCGCAGCTGCAGGCCAGGCTCGACCAGATCGAGCAGGAGACCGGCCGCCGCCCGCGCGGCAAGGCGCTGCGCGAGCTGAAGGAGGCGCTGGTGCACAGCCTGCTGCCGCGCGCCTTTCCCAAGCGGTCGGGCACCCGCGTGTGGGTCGATGCCGAGGCCGGCGTCGTGTGGGTGGGCGTGGCCAACGCGCGCCGCGCCGATGCGGTGGTCACGCGGCTGGTCGAGCAGCTGGGCGGCGGGCTGAAGCTGGCGCAGGTCCAGACGGCGGTGTCGCCGGCGCGGGCGATGGCGCAGTGGCTGCTCGACCAGGAGGCGCCGAGCGGCTTCAGCATCGACCGCGACTGCGAGCTCAAGCAGCCCGACAGCGAAAAGGCGACGGTGCGCTACGCGCGCCACACGCTCGACATCGACGAAGTCGGCGAGCACGTGCGCCAGGGCAAGCTGCCCACCCAGCTGGCGTTGACCTGGGCGGGCCGCGTCTCCTTCGTGCTGACCGAAGGGCTGGCACTGAAGCGGATCGAGTTGCTGGACGTGGTGCTGGAAGGCGCCGGCGTCGATGCGTCATCGCGCGGCAGCCGCGACGAAGGCTTCGACGCCGACGTGGCCATCGCCACCGGCGAGCTGCGCCGGATGCTGCCGGCGCTGATCGAGGCGCTCGGCGGCTTCGAGCAGCGGCAGGCGGCAGCGGCGCCTGCCGCCGCAGCCGGCGCGGATGCGGGCGCCGCAGGCGCCGGTGCACCGCGCCACCCGTCGGCGGCCGGGTAGGCTATCGTCGGGCATTCCCGATCGCGAGACCTGCCGATGGCCAAGCCCAACTACCAGTACGAGAAGCGGCAGCGCGAGCTGGCCAAGAAGCGCAAGAAGGAAGAGAAGGCGCAGCGCAAGGCCAGCGGGCCGAAGGCGCCGGGCGAGGCCGACGAAGCGACGGACGCGGCCGAAGCGTCCGAGCCGGGTGAAGCGGCCGCAGCGCCCGAATCACCCGAAGCGCCGCCCGCCTCGGCGTAGGCCGCCGGGCGGATGCCCTCAGGTGCTGGCCGCGGCCACCAGCACCGAATAGGCCTTGAACACCGCCGTCGCGTCCTGGCCGACCTTCAAGCCGAGCGCTTCGACGGCATCGTTGGTCACGCTCGCCGTGATCACGCTGCCCCCGGGCAAGGTGACGCCGACCAGCGACGACACGGCGCCGCGCTCCAGGCGCGAGACCGACCCTGCCAGTTGGTTGCGCGCCGACAGCGCGTGGCCGGCGAAATCGGTCACCAGCACGATCGCCGATGCCTTGATCAGCGCGATCGCGTCCGATCCTTCCTTCAGCTTCAGCCGCTCGGCCGCGCGCGTCGTCATCGCGGCGGTGATCTCGACGCCGCCGCGCAGCGCGATCGAGACCTCGGTCGTGACCGGTCCGGCCTCGAGCCGGCTGACGGTGCCGGCGAACTGGTTGCGGGCTGTCGTCTTCATGGCGATCCTCCTCAAGGTGCCGGCCAGTGCCGGCTGCCGAAGCAACCAGGTGTCCTGTTCTTGCAGGAACGCGCGATGCGCCGCCTGCAGGTGCTGCCAGGCCTGAATGAGTGCGTGCGCGGCCGGCGTCAGCCGGCTGCCGCCGCCGCCCTTGCCGCCGATGGCGCGCTCCGTCAAGGGCTCCTGCGCCAGGTTCGCGGCGGTCTCCAGCAGCATCCAGGCGCCCTTGTAGCTGTAGCCCGCTGTCCGTGCGGCCTTGTTGATCGAGCCGGTGGCTTCGATCGCCTGCAGCAGCGCGAAGAAGCGGGCGTCCAGCCGCCCTGCCAGCTTCAGATCGCCGCTGAGCAGCGCGCCTTCAGCCATGGGCCGGCGCGGCGAGCATGCGCCGCAGCAGCGACGCATGCGCGCGCGGCGGGCACGGCGGCGCGCCGGGATGCAGCCGCTCGCGCCGGATGTCGCGGCTCTCGGCCTGCTGCAGGTCGACCTGGCGCACGACGCGCCCGCGGTCGAGCAGGAAGGCGACCTGGGCCAGCGCCAGCACGTCGTCGATGTCGTGCGTGACCATCACCACCGGGATGTTCCAGCGCGCGCGCACCTGCGCCAGCTCGTCGCGCAGCGACTGGCGCAGCATCGGGTTCAGCGCCGCGAAGGGCTCGTCCAGCAGCAGCGCGCGCGGCTCGCAGGCCAGCGCCCGCGCCAGCGCGACCCGTTGCTGCTGGCCGCCCGACAGCGTCGCCGGGCGGCTTTCGGCCATCTCGGCGAGCCCGAAGCTGTGCAGCAGCTCGTCGACCCGCCGGCCTTCGCCGGCGCGCAGGCCGCGGCGCCAGTTGGTCAGGCCGAAGCCGACGTTGTCGCGCACCGACAGGTGCGGGAACAGCGCATAGCTCTGGAACAGGTAGCCGATGCGGCGCTCGGGCGCGGCCAGGTCGATGCCCGCGGAGCGGTCGAACAGGGTGCGCCCGCCGATGCGCACGTGGCCGCCGGCCGGCTGGAGCAGCCCGGCCATCGCCTGCAGCGTCAGCGACTTGCCCGAGCCCGAGGGGCCGTACAGCGCGATCACCTGCTCGTCGGACGCAAAGCACACGTCGAGCTCGAAGCGGCGCCGGCCGTCGGCGAGCGCGAGGTGGATGTCGACGTCGATCAAGCGGAGCCCCTCATGGCTTGCCGAAGCCGAACTTGGCGAGGATGCCCTGGGCTTCGGCGCCGAGCAGGAATGCGGCGAAATCGGCGGCCAGCGCCTTGTGCCGGCTGTCGGCTACCACCGCCACCGGGTAGCGCACCGGCTGATGCCCTTCGACCGTCTGCACGATCTTGACCTTGTCGGCCATGAGCGCGGCATCGGTGCGGTAGACGAAGCCGGCCTGCGCCTCGCCGCGGGCCACGTAGTCCAGCGCCTGGCGCACGCTGTCGGCCTGCACGAAGCGCGGCTCCAGCGCCGCCCACAGGCCGGCCGCCTCCAGCGCCTGCTGCGTGCAGCGGCCCACGGGCACGGTGGCCGGCTTGCCCACGGCGATGCGCCTGACCTGCGGGCTCGTCAGGTCGGCCAGCCGGGCGACCGGCGGCGTGCCCTGGGCGGGCACGATCAGCACCAGCGTGTTGGCCGCGAAATCGCGCCGGGTGGCGGCGTCGATCACCTTGTGCTCGACGCCGCGGGCCATCGTCTGCTGATCGGCGCTGGCAAATACATCGACCGGCGCGCCCTGCACGATCTGCTGGATCAGCACCCCCGAGGCCGCGAAGTTGAAGCGCACGCTGACGCCGGGCCTGGCGGCTTCGAAGCGCTGGCCGATCGCCTTGAACGCATCGCTCAGGCTGGCCGCGGCCGCGACGGTGAGTGCTTGCGCGCCCGCTGCCGCCGGCAAGGCCGCCAACGGCAGGGCGGACGCGGCGGCCAGCAGCGTGCGGCGCAGGATCGGGCGGATTCGGATCATCGCGTCGTGCTCGAGGCGCGTGGGTTCAGCGCAGCGCGAAGAAGCGGTTCGACGCGACCAGGATGGCGATCGACAGCAGCGCCGTGATCAGCACCAGCAGCAGCGCGTAGTCGTCCTGGCCGGCCTGCACGGCGTCGTAGATTGCCATCGACAGCGTCTGCGTCTGCCCGGGGATCGAGCCGGCCACCATCAGCGAGGCGCCGAATTCGCCCATCGCACGCGCGAAGGCCAGCATCGTGCCCGCCAGGATGCCGGGCCAGGCCAGCGGCAGGGTCACCCGCATGAAGGTCGACCAGCGCGATTGACGCAGGGTGCGCGCGGCGGCTTCGAGCGTGCGGTCGACGCCGGCAAAGGCGGCGCCGGCCGACTTCAGCACCAGCGGCAGGGCTGCCACGGCCGACGCGAGCACCGCGCCGTGCCAGTTGAAGATGACGGTGTAGTCGAAGTTTTCCCGCAGCCAGGCGCCGATGGGCCCGCGCCGGCCCATGGCCATCAGGATGCCGTAGCCCAGCACGGTGGGCGGCAACACCAGCGGCAGCATGCACAAGGCCTCGAGCACGCCGCTGCCCGGGAAGCGGTGGCGGGCGAATACCCAGCCGAGCGCGGCGCCGAGCAGCAGCGCCAGCACGGTCGCCAGCGCGGCGACCTTCAGCGACAGGCCCAGCGGATGCCAGTCGACGGTGGAGAGCGCTTCGAGCATGCGCTATTTATCTGATTACATAACGAGTATAGCGCCGCTGCATGGGCTGCCGGCCGGCATCCGGGCAAGGAGGGGCGTGGCTGGGGATGGGCGACCGGCGGCGTGCCGCTGCCGGCACACAGGGTCAGCGACGATGCGTGGGTCCGCGCGAACGCGGCGGCGCCGCGCCGAGCCGCGCCGGCGCTGCCGTTGCTCGGCGGCCGGGATCAGGTGCGCTGCCGGCGCAGCCGCCACGCCTGCAGCGCCAGCAGCAGCATCGACGCGGCGACGCCGGCCATGCCCAGCGTCCCCTTGTCCAGCAACGGCATCAGCTGCAGGAAGGTGTCGGGATCGACCTGCTCGACGTAGCTGGCCAGCTCGAACACCTGCTCGGGCGAGATCCGCGCGGCGTCGTCGAGCGCTACGGTCACGCCGCGATAACTGCCGCGCTGCAGCAGCGCGCCGAAGGCTCCTGCGGCCACCGCCACCAGGCCCAGCGGCCCCACCGGACGCAGCAGGCATTCCACCAGCCGCTTGCGCAGCGGCGCGGTGGCGTTGCGGTAGAACTCGGCGATCAACTCGGGCAGACGCTGGCGCGCGGCCTCGGCCGACGGGGCGGTGCCGATGTCAGCGGGCCGCTCGGGCGGCGTCAACAGGTCGTCGTCGAATTCGTCGGCCATGGTGATGTCCTTCGTGCTCGGGTTTGCCGGCGCCATCTTTTCACGCTCGTGCGGCAATGCTGTGACGATTGGTAGCCGGATGTGATCGCGGCCGGCGGACCGGGCGGCTGCACGTTGCCATGCGGCATGACGATGCCCGGAGTCTGAACCCGCCCGGCGCCCGCGCCGGCACGCTCACATCGAGATCGAGCCCTCGCGAAACGCCGTCTTGTCCAGCCATACGTTCACCAGCACCGGCCTGCCCGCCGCCGCCAGCGCGGCGGCCTTGGTCAAGACCGCTTCGACGTCGGCATCGCGCCTGAGTTCCAGGCCCTCGGCGCCGAAGCCGCGCGCGACCTCGTGGTAGGCCGTCCGCGCGAGCACGGTGCCGACATCATCGCCGAGCATCTTGACTTGTTCGCGCGCGATCTGCGTCCAGCCGGCGTCGTTGCCGACCAGTATGATGACCGGCACGCGGTGCCGCACGAGGGTGTCGATCTCGGCCAGGCCGAAGCCGCTGGCGCCGTCGCCCCAGACCAGCCAGGTCTGGCTTTGCGGGCGGATCGACGCCGTACCCAGCACGAAGCCGGCACCTACACCCAATGTGCCGAAGGCGCCCGGGTCCAGCCAGGCCAGCGGGCCGCGCGGGCGCAGGATGTACGACGCGGTGGCGACGAAGTCGCCGCCGTCGGCGACGAACACCGCGTCGTCGGCGGCGATGCGCTCGAGCGCGCGGAACAGCGCCACCGGGTTGACGTGCCGGCCGCGCTTGGCGGCCTGCGCATCGATCTCGGCCTCACGCTGCGCATCGCGCTCGGCCAGCGTGCCCAGCCAGGGCTCGCGCCGGGCGGCGCCTTCGTCGAGCCGCGCCGCCAAGGCGCCGATGAAGGCGCCGGCGTCGCCGATCGCGGCGATGTCGGGCCGGCGGTTCAGGCGCGCATCCTTGGCGCTGCGGTTGGCGGCGATCAGCGTGGCCGAGCGGCGGATGTGGCCGCCGTAGTCGAGCCTGAAGTCGCAGGGCACGCCCGCCAGCAGCACGCAGTCGGCCTCGCGCAGCGCGTTGCGGCGCGCGTGGCGGCGCTGCAGCGGGTGGTCGCGGCCGAGCAGGCCGCGCGCCATGCCCGACAGGTACACCGGCACGCCCAGCCGTTCCACCGCATCGGCCAGCGCCGGGGCGCTGCCGGCGTCGACCACCGCCTGGCTGCCGATCACCATCAGCGGCCGCTCGGCGCGGGCGAGCGCGGCCGCGGCGCGCTCGACCACGCTGGCCATCGCCTGCGGCTGTTCGACTGCGCGCGCCTGCGGCACGTAGCCTTCGGCAGCGCCGGCGAACAGCTGGTCGGCGTGGCGCCCGAGGTACCAGCGCAGCGCGCGGTCGCCGAGCGAGTTGCCCTTGCCCGCGGCGTCGGTGTACCAGCCGCGGATCGACGCCTCGTCGTACAGCAGGTCCACCGGGCACTCGACGAAGACGGGGCCGGGCACGCCTTCGCGCGCGACTGCCAGCGCCTCCTCGACGGCCGGGCCGAGGTCGGCGACGCGGCGCACCTGCTTCATCCACTTGACGTGCGGCGCCACCAGCGGCTGCTGCTCGATGTCCTGCAGCGCGCCGCGGCCTTGCAGCGCGGTGGGCGCGGCGCCGCCGATCAGCAGCAGCGGGCTCTGCGCGGCCTGCGCGTTCTTCAGCGCGGTCAGCGTGTTGGTCAGCCCGGGCCCGGCGGTGACGGCGGCCACTCCGGTGCGGCCCGACAGGCGCGCATGCGCGTCGGCGGCGAAGGCGGCGGTGGCCTCGTCGCGTACGTCGACGATCTCGATGCCGCGTGCCTTGGCCGCGACCAGGATCGGCGAGATGTGGCCGCCGCACAGCGTGAAGACGTGGGTGGTGCCGGCGGCGGCGAGGGCGGCGGCGACGCGCTCGCCGCCGTGCTGGGGGGAAGAGGGTGTGCTCATGCGCCGATTGCACCACGCGGCGCGGGCGCCCGAACCCGCCGCCGCGGTGCCGGCCGCCGCGGCCGGGGGCGGGGGTTGACGAAGGTCAACGCGGCCCACCCTGGCAATCCAGCGTCGACGGTCGAGGCGGTCGAGGCGGTCGAGGCGATCGAGGCGGCTGAAGTGGTCGAGGTGGAAGAGATGGCCGACCTGGTCGACCTGGTCGCGGTGGCCGACGCCCTCGACCCGGCAAGCGCGCCCGTCACGCGGGGCGGCCGGCTCGGGCGGCCGCTGCGCGCCGCTATCCAGGGGGGGCGGCCTTGCCGCCGCGCTGCCGCTTGGTGGCGCGCGCCATCACTGCGGCCTTCTTCGCCGCCTGGCAGCCGCGCACCACTTCGACCAGCACGCTGCCGGTCCAGCCGAAGGTGAACAGGCCCGAGATCGCGATGATCGGCGCCAGCATGTGCCAGCCAAAGGGCAGCACGAAGTTGCCGTAGCCGACGGTGGTGTAGGTATTGGCGGCAAAGAAGCCGGCGGCGCGCCAGTCGGGCACCAGCCCGCTGTAGACGAGGGCCGCCGACCACACGAAGATCTCGCTCAGGTGGATCAGCAGCATCGACCCGACGACGGCGCCCAGCAGCAGGTCGGGCCGCCAGGTCGAGCGGCGCACGCCCGGGTGCTGCAGCCCCGATTCGAAGCGGTTGGTCAGCATGCGCATGCCGGTGGCGTGGATCAGCATGATCGCCAGCAGCATCAGGCCGCCGAAGACGAAGTCCGCCGCCGGCATGACCTGCGCCATGTGGCCGACCAGCGGCACCTCCGATGCGAGCTGTTCGGCCGCGTGCTGCAGCGTAGACGGCGCGCTGCCCGGCCCGAGGCCGAGAGACTCGAGCGGCAGCGGCCCGGGCTGCGCCGGCACCGGCTGACCCTTGGCTGAGGCGATCGGGGCTGCTGCCGCAGCCACGATCCCAGCGGCTGCCGACGCCGCCGTGGCGCCGCCGGTGGCGCAGCCCTCGTCCATCGCTCAGCCGGCGCGCAGTGCCGGCCGTTCGGCCATCCGGTCGCGCCAGGCCTGCAGATGCGCGAAGCCTTCGTCGCCCGCGCGGAACTTCAGCAGCCCGCGCGCGAAATCCAGCGCGCACAGCGCCGTGATGTCGGCGATGGTGAAGCGCCCGCCTGCGATGTAGGGCTGGCGCGCCAGCTGTTCGTCGAGCTGGCGCGCGATCTCGCGCAGCTTGCGCCCTTGCGAGGCGCCGAACTCGGCGAACTGCGGCTGCTCCAGCGGCGCCAGCCCCGGGTGGGTGTGGCGGATCGCGTTGGCGACGGTGCCGAAGAAGTACAGCTCCACCTGCCGGTCGGCCATCTCGATGAAGGCGCGCTCCTCGAAACCCTCGCCCATCAGGTTGGGCTGCGGGTGCAGGCCTTCGAGCCAGCTGCAGATCGCGCGCGATTCGCTCAGGTGCCGGCCGTCGTCGAGCTCGAGCACCGGCACCTTCGCATACGGGCTCCTGGCGCGAAAGGGCGCGCCGAAGTGCTCGGTGGCGCCCAGGTCCACCTGTACGATGTCGAGGCCGGTGATGCCCTTCTCGGCGACGAACAGGGTGACGCGGCGCGGGTTGGGCGCACGCGGGGCGACGTAGAGCTTCATCAGCGGCTCCGGCAGCGGCAAGACCTGCGATTGTGCACAGCGGCCCGGGGCGGCGGCCGGCCGGGCCCGAAGCCCGCGGGCGCGGCGCCGGTTGCGTGCCGCCGGTGCAGCGTCTGGCGGTACGGGCCCGCGCCGACCCGAGCGGCGCCTTGGCTGCGGTGGCCGAGCCGCCGCAGCGCCCAGGCAGCGGACGCGGGCCATCGGCTATGCTCGCCGCCCCTTTGCCACGAGCCTGCCGCCGCCATGACCCTGCGCGCCGCGATCGCCGCCTCGATGGCCTACGACACGATCATGGTGTTCGAAGGCCAGTTCACCGACCACATCCTCCCCGACCAGATCCACAAGATCAACCTGTCGTTCCTGTCGCCGCGCATGCGCCGCGAATACGGCGGCTGCGCCGGCAACATCGCCTACAACTACAAGCTGGTGGGCGGCGAGCCGGTGCCGATCGGCATGGTCGGCGACGACTTCGGGCCCTACCTCGAGCACTGCCGCCGCTGGGGTATCGACGCGAGCTGCCTGGTCGCCGCCGCGGACAGCTACACCGCGCAGTGCTTCATCGTCACCGACCTGCACAACAACCAGCTCGCCGGCTTCCACCCGGGCGCGATGAGCCTTTCGGCGCGGATCCCGGTCGCGCAGGCGGGTGCGGTCGCCTGCGGGCTGGTGGGGCCCGACGCGAAGGACGCGATGCAGCTGCATGCGCGCCAGATGGCCGACGCGAAGATCCCGTTCGTGCTCGACCCGGGGCAGAACATCGTGCTGTTCAGCGGGCCCGAACTGCTGGAGCTGATCGAACTGGCGCCGGTGCTGGTGTGCAACGACTACGAGGCCGAACTCGTCGCCGACAAGACCGGCCTGACGCTGGCGCAGCTGGCGCGGCGGGTGGACACGCTGATCGTGACCCGCGGCGGCGAAGGCTCGGTGATCCACCACGGCGGCGAGCAGCAGGCGGTGCCGGTGGTGCCGGCGGCCGAAGTGCGCGACCCGACCGGCTGCGGCGACGCCTACCGCGCCGGGCTGCTGCTGGCGCTGGCCAAAGGGCTGCCGCTGCTGGCGGGGGCGCAGCTCGGCAGCGTGCTCGGCTCGATCAAGATCGCGGTGCAGGGCTGCCAGAACCACCAGCCGACTCTGGCGCAGATCCGGTCGGTCTACGAATCGCACTACGGCGCCTGGCCCTTCTGAGCACCCCCGGGGCCGGGCTGCGCCCAGCCCAGCCCCCGTTGGGGGTCAAGGAAACTTCGGGGCGCAGCCCGACGTTTCCGTGAGAGCGCCCGGCAGGGCATGGCCCTGAGAGGCTGGGAGGCTTTCGCCCATGCCCGCCTTGCACGCCGGAGCACGCCGGAGCACGCCGGCTCGTCGGTGCAAATGCTCGCCATGGCCCGAGCGATGGCTGCGCCTTGCGCCTGGATCCGACGCGTTCCGGTGCGCCTTTCGGGCACGGCCGAAAGCCTCTCAGCCTCTGAGCCCGCCGAAACGCGATCGATTGCTGCGGGTGCTGCGGGTGCTGCAGGCGCGCTTCGAGCAGCACCTGCGACGCCACTCCGGCCTAGGCTGGGGCCAGGTGCAATCCAGGCTCGACCAATGCCCCGGTGCGCTGGGGCCGCTGCGCGCGATGGAGGCCACCGGTGGTGAACCCGACGGCGACGACCGCGGCGGTACGACCGGGCAGCCGAGCCTTCTTGCGGCTGCGCCGCCGAAGGCCGCGCGCGCCGCAGGACGCCCGCAACAAGCATGGGCCGCAGGGCAGTGCCGTCGCCGTGGCGGGCGCGATGGGCGTCACGAGCGGTTGACCGAGCCACACACGGACTCCGAGCCCGCGCAGTGCGAGGCCGCCTCAGGGATAGAACAGCTCGGCGGTATAGCCGGCCACCGGCAGCTCGCCGAGATCGACCAGCGCCTGCAGCGTGAGCTCGCGCTGCGGCGCCAGGCGGTCGCCGGCCGCACCGAGGTCGCGCGCGTCGAGCATCCGGCGCACGAGGGTGCGGCCTTGCAGGTCGGTGAGCGTCAGGTCGATCGCCGGCATGCGCACGTCGTGCGGCGCACGGCTGCGCAGCGCCAGTTGCAGGAGGTAGCTGTGCGTGCCTTCGATGCGGCGCAGCGTGAACGACTCGACGCTGACCTGCTCGATGGCCAGGGGCGCGCGCAACTCGCAACCGAGCGCGCGGCAGGCGGCCGCCAACACCGGCTGCGTCGCCGGCCAGCTGACGGCGATCAGGTCGCGAAAGTGCAGGCCGATCTGGCCGGCCAGCAGCAGCACCAGGGCGGCAGCGGCCAGCGCCAGCGGCAGGCGCTGCCGGCGGCGCGCGGCCTGCCGCTGCTGCGCGCGCACCAAGAAGCCGGGCAGCGGCTGCGGCGGCGTCGCGCGTTCGGCGGGTGCGGCTGATGCGGGTTCGGCTGACGCGGGCTCGGCCGGTGCGGGCTCGGAGGGTGCGGGCTCGACGGGGTTGGATTTGCCCGTTGCGGAGTCGGCGGGTGCGAAATCGGCTTGCGCCAGATCGGCTGGAGTGGAATCGATGGGTGCGGGTTTCGGCGGCGCGACATCGACCGATGCGGCGGGCGCCTCGGGGGCGGCGGATGACGGGGCGGCCGTTTCCTCGGGTGGCGAAGCGTCGGCGGCCGGTGCGCTGCCGTCGGCGCGCGCGTCGGCCGTCGTGACCGGCCAAGCGTTGGGAATCTCACCCGGGCGCGGATCGGCGGGCGACGCGTCGGCCGGCGGCGGCATGTCTGCCGCTGCGCGGATCGCCGCGCGAGCCTGCGGTTCGTCGTTGGTCGCGTCGGCCGGCGGCATCGGGGCGGCAGTCGGCGCCGGCGGCCGCTGCGCCAGGCTGCCGCTGTCGAGATCGAACAATGCCTTCGACGCGTCGAACACATCACTGCATCGGCCGCAGCGCACCCAGCCATCGGACACCTTCAGCTGGTCGGGGACGACCCGGAACACCGTGCCGCAGGCGGGGCAACGGGTGGCCAGGCTCAAGGCAGGGGCCCCCGGAGGCCGCGCTCCTCTTCCTCGTGGCGGCGGCCGGCCATCAGGATCCAGCCTTCGCGCTGCGCCTGCACCTGCAGCGCCAGCCACGGCGCATAGGCAGCGCGCAATTCGTCGGCCTGGCGCTCGAGGATGCCGGCCAGCACCAGATGGCCGCCGGGCGCCAGCCGCTCGGCCAGCACTGGGGCCAGCAGCTTCAGCGGCGTGGCCAGAATGTTGGCCAGCACCACGTCATGGCGGCCGGCGGCATCCTTGGGCAGCCCGGCCGCCACCGTCACGCCGTTGGCCGCGGCATTAGCCCGGGTGGCCTGCACGGCCGCAGGGTCGATGTCCACCGCGGTCACGGCCGCGGCGCCGTGCAGCGCGGCGGCGATGGCCAGGATTCCGGAGCCGCAGCCGTAGTCGAGCACCGTGGGCGGTGCCGCGGCCCAGGCAGCTGCCTGCGCCGCGATCCAGGCCAGGCACAGGTGGGTGGTCGGGTGGGTGCCGGTGCCGAAGGCCAGGCCCGGGTCCAGGCGGATCGCCTTCTGCGCGTCGGCCGGCGGCTCATGCCAGCTGGGCACGATCCAGAAGCCCGGCGCCACCGCCACCGGCGTGAACTGCGCCTGGGTGATGCGCACCCAGTCCTGGTCGGGCACGGGCCGCACGGCCTGCAGCTGCAGCCCCGCGGCCCAGCCCTGCGCCAGCAGCTGTGCGGCGGCGTCGGTGGCCGCAGCTTCGTCGGCGAACAATGCGCTCAGGGTCGACTGGCGCCAGCCGGGCCGCGGCGCAGGAAGGCCGGGCTCGCCGAACAGCGGCTGCTCGTCGTCCGCGCCGGCGTCGGCATCCTCGACCGAGACCGACAGCGCGCCGAGTTCATCGGCGAGTGCGTCGGATGCCGCCTCGACCAGCGCCTCGGGCGCGCGCAGCACCAGTTCGAACATGCCGCGTCCCTCAGCAGCAGCGGGTCGCGGGCCGCGGCGGGCCGGCGCTCACCGCTTGTGCTGGCCGAGCCAGCGCTCGAGATAGTGGATGTTGGTGCCGCCTTCGACGAACTTGGCGTCGACCAGCAGCTCGCGGTGCAGCGCGATGTTGGTGTTGATGCCCTCGACCACCATCTCCGACAGCGCGGTGCGCATGCGCGCCAGCGCCTGTTCGCGGGTGTCGCCGTGGGTGATGAGCTTGCCGATCATCGAGTCGTAGTTCGGCGGCACGAAGTAGTGGGTATAGGCGTGCGAATCGACCCGCACGCCCGGCCCGCCGGGCGCGTGCCACAGGTTGATCCGGCCCGGCGACGGCACGAACTTGTAGGGATCCTCGGCGTTGATCCGGCATTCGATCGCGTGCCCGCGCATCTGGATCTGGCGCTGGGTGAACGGCAGTTTCTCGCCGGCGGCGATGCGGATCTGCATCTGCACGATGTCGATGCCGGTGACCATCTCGGTCACCGGGTGTTCGACCTGAACCCGCGTGTTCATCTCGATGAAATAGAACTCGCCGTCCTGGTACAGGAACTCGAAGGTGCCGGCGCCGCGGTAGCCGATCTTCTTGCAGGCGGCCACGCAGCGGTCGCCGATGCGCTCGATCAGCCGCCGGGCGATGCCCGGTGCCGGTGCCTCTTCGATGATCTTCTGGTGGCGGCGCTGCATCGAGCAGTCGCGCTCGCCCAGCCAGACCGCGTTGCGCAGCCCGTCGGCCAGCACCTGGATCTCGACGTGGCGCGGCTGCTCGAGGAACTTCTCCATGTAGAGCAGCGGGTTGCCGAAGGCGGCCTGCGCTTCGGCGCTGGTGGTCTGCACCGCGTGCAGCAGCGCCGCTTCGGTGTGCACCACGCGCATGCCGCGCCCGCCGCCGCCGCCGGCCGCCTTGACGATCACCGGATACCCGATCGTGCGGGCAATACGCAGGATCTCCTTCGGATCCTCCGGCAACGCGCCTTCGGAGCCGGGCACGCAGGGCACCCCCGAACGGATCATCGCCTGCTTGGCCGCGACCTTGTCGCCCATGATGCGGATCGATGCCGGCGTCGGGCCGATGAACACGAAGCCCGAGCGCTCGACGCGTTCGGCGAAGTCGGCGTTCTCGCTCAGGAAGCCGTAGCCGGGGTGGATGGCCTCGGCGTCGGTGACCTCGGCCGCGCTGATGATCGCCGGCATGCTGAGGTAGCTGTGCGCCGACTGCGCCGGGCCGATGCACACCGCCTCGTCGGCCAGCTTCACGTACATGGCCTCGCGGTCGGCCTCGGAATAGACGATGACCGCCTTGATGCCCAGTTCGCGGCAGGCGCGCTGGATGCGCAATGCAATTTCGCCTCGATTGGCGATCAGGATCTTCTTGAACATCGTGCCTCGGCTCAATTGCATGGGCGTGCTGCGCACGCGGGGCAATTTGGCTTCGCCCCCACGCCGTCGGCGTGGCCGCCTCGATTGGCGATCATGGTCACGCCGCACATGCGCCGCGGATCACTCGATCACGAACAGCGGCTGGCCGAATTCGACCGGCTGGCCGTTCTCGACCAGTACCTTGGTGATCGTGCCGCCATGCCCGGCCTCGATCTCGTTCATGATCTTCATCGCCTCGATGATGCACACCGGATCAGTCGCGGTGACCACCGACCCCACGTCCACGATCGGCTTCGCCCCAGGGCTCGATGCGCGGTAGAAGGTGCCAACCATCGGCGAGGTCACGGTGTGTCCGGCAGGTGCGGCCGGCTCCGGCGACGCTTCCGCCGCAGCCGCAGATCCACGCGCCGCGGCGTCGACAACCGCTGCCGGTGCTGCTGCCGGCATCGCGAGCGGCGAGTAGGCCACCGGCGCCGGAGCCGGGCCGGCCTTGACGATGCGCACCTTGCCCTCAGCTTCGGTGATCTCGAGCTCGGAGATGTTCGACTCCGAAACCAGGTCGACCAAGGTCTTGAGTTTTCGCAGATCCATGATGTGGCGCGGGTAAGCGGTCAGCCGGCAGCCGGCGCTGGCGGCGGGATGTCAGCGAGACAGCCGGCGAAACCAATTGAATGTAGCCGCCTTGGCCGTCGGGCCGCCTCGGGCCCTGACGCTGCAAGTGACAAGTACGGAAGCCGTGAATTGTGCCGCAAATCATCCGGCCTGTGCCTCCCGACGCACGCTGTTCGGCGTCGATTGCGCGCGAACTTGCATGTCGTTGAGAGCCGAAGCCTTCAGTTGAATGCAATTTGCTGCTATCTGCCGTCCTCTTGGGCGATGCGACCAGCTTCTGGGGCGCCAGGCTTTCCGTGATGCGCGCGCCGAGCAGCCGGATGGCTTCGGGTTTCGGGCTGGCACCTGCCGGCAGCGCCGCCTGGGCGCAGGCCAACCTCGGGGATGTTCAGAGCTTCCGGGTCCAGGCCTCCAGATCGGCGAGATGCGTCTCGCCCATCTTGGTTTGCTGCACGATGCCGTCAGAATCCAGCAGAACAGTAAACGGCAGGCCGCCGCCGGTGTTGCCGAGCCTGCGGCTGAGTTCGGCACCGTCGGGCCCGGCCAGCCCGATCGGAAAACTCACCGGCTGGCGCGCGAGAAAGTCGCGCACCGGCTGCTCGCGGTCGATGGCCAGGCCCACGACCTGCACGCGACCCCGCTGGGCGCTGGCGAAGCGATCGAAGGCCGGCAGTTCGCGCACGCAGGGCGGGCACCAGGTGGCCCAGAAATTGATGAGCAGCGGCCGGCCGCGGAAGTCAGCCAGCGCCAGCTCGCCGCCCTCGGGCCGTGCAAAGCGCAGTGCCCAGAGCTCCCGGGCCTGGGCGTGGGCCGCCTCGCGCCGCTGCGTCTGCCACCAGTTGCCGCCGATGCCGGCGGCCGCGGCTGCGGCGCCGATGCCGATCAGCAGCACCCGCCGCGTCCGCGCCGGCCGGGGGGTGGGCACTGCCGCGGCGGGCCCGGCGCCCGGCGCGGCGCCGGCGTGCTTCGGCACGCCGCCGTCGCCGCCCCCGGGGGCGCCGCGCGACGGCGTCATGCGGGCGCTCCGTCGATCAGCCGGCGCAGCGCGGCCGCGTCGCCGCGCCAGCTGCGGCCGCGGCTGTCGGGCTTGAGTGCGCCGCGCTGGTCGTCGCGGTCGCGCACCACCAGGTACACCGTGACCGGCTCGTCGAGTTCCGGGCAGCGGTCGGCCAGGCTCAGCACCTGCAGCCCGGCCTGGGAATCGGCACCCGCGGCGTCGTAGTGGATGCCGAGGTTGATCAACCCGATCTCGGCACTCTTCGGGTCGTCGCAGTACAGGTCGAGGTGCACGGCAGACAGGCGCGTCGCCGTGCCGCGCCACACCGCGCCGCTCAGATGCGGGCGGAACTCGGCCAGACGCTCCATCCAGCGCAGCGCCAGGCGGCGCAGCGCCAGCAGCTCGGCCGGCTGGGTGTCGGCACAGAAGAGTTGCAGGTGAGCCCGCACTTCGTCTTCGACCTGCTCGGTGCTGGGCAGATCGGCAGCGGCACCGCGCCGGCGCAGCAAGTGGCGCGCAGCCTTGTGCTTGGCAGCGTTGTATTCCATGCCTTCATCGACCACCAACCGCGCGGCAACGGCGGCGATCTCGGCGGCAGTGCTCGCAGCCATCGGGCCATTCTAGGCGGCTGCCCGGCGCTGCCGCCGGCTGCGGGCCAAGGCGACCGAGGCTGCGCCGAGCTTCTGCGCGGGCGCTGGCGCGGTGTTCCACGGGCGGGCGAGGTTGCAGCCCGCCCGCGTGCAGATGCGGCCACGCCCCTGCGCGCACGCGTTCCACGCCTGGGGCGCCGCCCCGCATCGCGGACGTCAGGGCAGTTGCACCGCCCCCATCCGCGCGGCGATCGTCGCGGCGCGGCCCGTGACGTAGGCTGACCCCGGGTTCTTCTCGAAGCGCTTGGGTGCCGGCAGCATCACCGCCAGGCGCGCGGCCTCCTGCGGGCCGAGCGCGGCAGCGTCCTTGCGGAAGTAGTGGCGCGCCGCGGCCTGGGCGCCGAACAGGCCCTCGCCCCACTCGACGTGGTTCAGGTAGATCTCCAGGATGCGCGGCTTGTCCAGCAGCGCCTCGAGCATCAGCGTCAGCACCAGTTCCTGCCCCTTGCGCAGCACGGTGCGCTCGCCCGACAGGAACAGGTTCTTCGCCAACTGCTGAGTGATCGTCGAGCCGCCGACCATCTTCACGCTGACCGGTCGCTCGGGGTTGCGCGCCTGCGCGCGATCGGCCCGGGCCTGGGCCCGCTGGTTCTTCTCCCAGGCCTGCTCGATCGCGTCCCATTCGACGCCGCTGTGGTCGGCGAAGCCGGCGTCCTCGCTGGCGATGACGGCGCGCTTCAGGTTAGGGCTGATCTGCGCGCCATCGACCCACTGCCGGCTCCAGTCGATGCGGCCCTTCTCGGTCAGCAAGCGCCAGGCCTCGCTGCGCTGGAAGGCGGTGGATTGCGGGTCGATCACCGCCATCGCCGCGATCCGCAGCCCGAAGCCGAGCTGCAGCGCCAGCAGCGCGACCACCAGCAGCGCGACGATGCGCAGCAGTTGCCGGACCATCAGCCTCTCAGGGCGCGGCGCCAGGTGCGTCCAGCCGCGCGCGCAGGCGCTGCAGCACCCCGGCCGTTGCCGGGCGGATGCCGCGCCACAGCAGGAAGGCATCGGCTGCCTGCTCGACCAGCATGCCCAGCCCGTCGCGGCCGACGGCGCCGTGCGCCGCCGCCCACAGCAGGAAGGGCCGCGCCGGCGCCCCGTACATCAGGTCGACCGCGAGCGCGCCGGCCTTCAGCACCGTGGCCGGGACCGGCACGCCAGCGCCGGCCAGGCTGCTGGCGCTGGCGTTGAGCACCAGATCGTGGCCGGCGCCCGCCTCGTCGAGGCCGCCGGCCGACAGCGCCACGCCGTGTTCGCGGGCGAGGGCGGCGTGGCGCTGCGCGAGCGCGGCCGCCTTGTCGGGCGCGCGGTTGACCACCCGCAGTTCGGCCGGCGCCGCCTCGATCAGCGGGCTGAGCACGCCGGCTGCGGCGCCGCCGGCACCGATCAGCAGCACGCGGCGGCCGGCCAGCACGCAGCCGGCGTTGGCCTGCAGGTCGTGCACCAGGCCGATGCCGTCGGTGTTGTCGGCGAGCCAGCCGTCGGCGTCGAAGCGCAGCACGTTGGCCGCCTGCGCGAGCCTGGCGCGCGGCGTCGCGCGGTCGGCCAGTTCGAGCGCCTGGAACTTGAAGGGCACGGTGACGTTGCAGCCCTTGCCGCCGGCGTCGGCGAAGCCGCGCACCGCCTGCGCGAAACCGTCGAGCGCGCACAGCACGCGGGTGTAGTCCATTGCCTGACCGGTGGCGCGCGCGAACTCGGCATGGATGAACGGCGACTGGCTGTGCGCCACCGGGTTGCCGAGCACCGCGTAGTGGTCCGGCGCGGCAGGGTTGCTCATCCGGCCCCCTGGGCGCTGCGCGCCGGCCTTGCAGGCCGCGCCGGGCCAGTGGCCCGGCTCCGCGCCCGGCCTCGGTCCCCCGAGGGGGAGCGAGTGCCTTCGGGGCGGCCGGGCGGCACTCATTGCGCGGTGTGGCTCAGCGAGGTCTCGAGGCCCTCGTCGCGCGTGAAGCGAAAGCGCGAGGTGACGACGATCTGGTCGGCCTGCTTGCGCATCGCCGCATCGAAGGGGCCGAAGGGCGCGGCCGCGCGCACGATCGCCACCGCCCGCTGGTCGAGCAGGCGCTGCGACGAGCCGCGCACCACTTCGGCGTCGACAATGCGGCCGGCGGCATCGACGGTGATGTTCATCGTCAGCTCGCCGTACAGCTTCCGGCCCGCGTGCTGCGGGAAATCGCGCGTGCCGCGGTCCTCGATCTTGCGGCGCAGCGCGTCGTAGTACAGCGCATAGACCTCCTCGCGCGTGGCCGGGCTGATGTAGCGCTTCTTCGGGCGCGCATTCTCGTCGTTGACCCGCTTCTCGATCTCGGCCAGCAGCTTCAGCAGCCGGCGGCGGCGCTCTTCCTGCTCCTGGTGCTGCGGGTCGCCGGCCTCGTGGGCCTCGTCGGGCGGCGGCAGCGCCGCCACCTCGCGCCGGATCTGCGCCAGCAACTGCTGCTGTTCTTCCTGCAGGCTGTCGATGCGGCGGCGCGCGTCGGCCGGCGCGTCGCCCGCCTCGAGCTGCTGCGCCGGCGGCAGCGGCGAGGTCGCTCGGCCCCGGGCGGCCTCGCCGCCGCCGGCCAGCGCCGCCTGCGCGATCGCCTGCGCGCGCGTCGGCTTGTCGGCCGAGCGCGCGTTGACCAGGATCACCTCCAGCGGCGTGTCCTCGAACACCCGGCTGACGCCCAGCGGATCGACGAAGCGCACCGTCAGCGCCGCGGCATGCGCACCCACCGACGCCAGCAGCGCCCATTGCAGCGTGCTCAGGCGTCGCGCGCCCATGCCCGGCATCGGCTCCGGCATCAGCCCCGACATCAGCCCGCACCGGCCGGCGCCGCCGGCTCGGCCGCGGCATCGGCCGCAGGGGCTTCCTCGACGTCGATCGCCAGCCGCAGCGCGGCGCCGGCGGCCTCGGCGGCCTCGCTGTCGTCCTCGGGCTCGGAGCCGGGCTCGGCTGCGGCGGCGCCGTCCTCCAGGCGTGCCAGCAGCGTGGCGTGCAGCTCGAGCGTGAGCAGGTCGATCGCCGCGATGCGCGCCTTCAGCCGCGTGCCGCGCGCGAAGCCTTCGCTGCCCGGCACGCGGAACACCAGCGGCAGCGTCTGCGCGCGCACGAGGCCGTCCTTGATCACTGCCGCCTCGAGCTCGCCCACGCCTTGCTGCTGCAGCCAGCGCAGCGTCCAGTAGCGCTCGATGTCGCGCTGGAAGTCGCCATAGCCGGTGTAGGCGGCGTCGAAGGCCGAGATCACCGAGAACAGCGACGCGTCCTTGGGCTTGAAGGGCGCGGCCAGCGCCGCGGTGCGGCCGTGGCGCGCGCAGGCGATCAGCTGCCACTGGTTGACCAGGTCCACGTAGCGCCGCAGCGGCGACGTGGCCCAGGTGTACTGCGCGACGCCCATGCCGGCGTGCGGCAGCGGCTTCGTGCCCATGCGCACCTTGATGCCCGGCGCCAGGCTCGCCTGGCTGCGGTAGATGCCGGGCACGCCCAGGTCGGCCAGCCACTTGCCCCAGGTGCTGTTGGCCAGGATCATCGCCTCGGACACGATCAGGTCCAGCGGCGCGCCGCGCTGGCGCGGCGCGATCGAGACCTGTTCGTCGCCGCTGGGCTCGGCGCCGGCGTTGTCGAGACGGAAGTCGTAGTCGGGCCGGGTGAAGGTCTCGGGCTTGCCGCGCACCTGCTCGCGCCGCGCCTTGAGCTCGCGCGCCAGCCGCCAGCAGAAGGCCAGCTCGGCCGCGTGCGGGAACTCGGCCGGCGCCTGGCCGGCCAGCGCCGCTTCGGTGATCACGCCGTCGAGCCGGTCGTGGCGCAGGTTGGTCGCGACGGGCACGCGCTCGAGCCGGGTCTGGCTGGCGCGCACCTGCAGCGTGGCCTCGTCCAGCGTCAGGTACAGGCTGACGGCCGGGCAGTCGCGGCCGGCGTCCAGCGTGTAGGCCTGCACCACCGCGTCGGGCAGCATCGTGATCTTCCAGCCGGGCATGTACACGGTGGACAGGCGCTCGCGCGCGATCCGGTCCAGCGTCGATCCCGGCTGGATCGCCAGCCCCGGCGCGGCGATGTGGACGCCCAATGTCACCGTGCCGCTGCCCAGCCCCTGCACCGACAGCGCGTCGTCGATCTCGGTGGTGGCCGAATCATCGACCGAGAAGGCCTGCACCGGCGCTGTGGGCAGCTCGTCCGGCAGCGGCGGCACGTCCTGCGCCGGGAAGCCGGTGCCGGCGGGGAAGGCGTCGAACAGGAAGCGCCGCCAGTGGAACTGGTACGGGTTGCGGATCGCGCCGGCGCGCTGCAGCAGCGCCAGCGGCGCCAGCTGCGCGCGTCGGCTGGCCTCGACCACGGCCTTGTATTCGGGGCCGTTCTTGTCGGGCTTGAACAGCACGCGGTACAGCTGCCCGGCCACCGGCTCGGGGCAGCGGCCGGCGGCCAGCTCGTCGGCCCACTGCGCGACCAGCGCCGCCTGCTGCTGCTTGCGCTCGATCGCCGCGAGCGCCGCCTGCACCGTCTCTTGCGGCGCCTTCTTGAAGCGCCCCTTGCCGAGCCGGCGGAAGTAGTGCGGCGCATCGAACAGCCGCAGCAGCGCCGCCGCCTGGTGGGCGGCCCCGGCAGCGGCATCGAAGTAGTCGCGCGCCAGGTCGCCGAAGCCGAAATCGTCCTCGGGGGCGAATTCCCAGGCCAGGTCCAGGTCGATCTGCTGCGCCAGCAGCTGCGCCTGCGCGATCAGCTCGGCCGGCGCCGGCGCGGCAAAGCGCAGCAGCACGTTGGCGGCCTTGATCTTGACGCGCCGGCCCGATTCCAGCTCGATCTGGCACGAGCTGTCGCCCTCCGACATCAGCCGGCCGGCGTGGTACTTGCCCGCGTCCTCGAACAGTGCATACATCGGTGCGATTGTCGCCCGAGCGCCGCCGCCGCCTTGCCCCGGCGCAGCGCAGCCTGCCGCCGCGCCGCGTGAATCCCTGCCGGCCTTGCCGATCCGCAGGCCGCTACACTCGCCCGCACCCCGATCCCACCTGGAAGGAGACACGCAGATGCATCGTCGTTCGCTGATCAAGCAGGCCGGCATCGCCGGCGTCCTGGCCGCCGGCATCGCCCCCGCGGTGCACGCGCAGGCCGCGGTGCGCTGGCGCCTGGCGACCAGCTTCCCGAAATCGCTGGATACCCTGCACGGCTGCTCGGTGAAGTTCGCCGAAACCATCAAGGAGATGTCGGGCGGCAAGTTCGAGGTGTCGGTGCACGCGGCGGGTGAGCTGATCCCCGCCTTCGGCATCGTCGATGCGCTCGCCGACGACTCGATCGAGATGGGCACCACCGCCGCCTACTACTACACCGGCAAGGATCCGATCTTCGCCTTCGGCTGCGCGGTGCCCTTCGGCATGACGGCCGGCCAGAGCCTGGCCTGGAAGATGCACGGCAACGGCCGCAAGCTGCTCAACGAGCTGTACGGCCGCTTCAACTTCCACGGGCTCAACGCGCTCAACACCGGCACCCAGATGGGCGGCTGGTACCGCAAGGAGATCAAGTCGCCAGAGGACTTCAAGGGCCTGAAGATGCGCCTGGGCGGCGGCGTGTTCGGCGAGTCGATGGCCAGGCTCGGCGTGGTCGCGCAGAACATGCCCGGCGGCGAGGTCTACCAGGCGCTCGAAAAGGGCACGCTCGACGCGGCCGAATTCGTCGGCCCCTACGACGACGAGAAGCTCGGCTACGCCAAGGTGACCAAGTACTACTACTGGAATGCGTGGTGGGAAGGCGGTGCCGACCTGGAGTTTTTCATCAACAACAAGGCCTACGCGAAGCTGTCGCCCGAATACAAGGCGATGGTGCAGGCGGCCGCCGCGGCCGCCTACACGGACGGCACCAGCAAGTACATGGCGCTGAACCCGCCGGCGCTCAAGCGCATCGTGGCCAGCGGCATCCAGTTCAAGCCGTTCCCGAAGCCGGTGGTCGACGCGGCCTTCGTCGCGGCGCAGGAGGTGTTCGCCGAGCACAGCGCCAAGTCGCCCGAGTTCAAGAAGATCTTCGAGGACTTCCGCGCCTTCCAGCGCGACCAGATCCTGTGGAACCGCGTGTCGGAGCTGCCGTTCACCACGTACATGTCCACGGCCAAGATCTGAAGCCGGCGCGCCGGGCGGTGCCGCCGGCACTGCCGCAGTCCGCAGGAAGCCGCGAGCCGCGTCTCGCGGCTTTTTTTCGCGTCGCGGCGGCGGCGGCCTCGGCGGCCGGGGCTGCCGCCCGGGTCCCAGCCGCCTGGTTGGAGCCCGCCCGGCTGCGGGCCGGCTACGGCTTGCGGCGGGCGGCCTCTTCCAGCGCCTTCAGCGGGTCGGCAGCCGGTGCGTCCTCGGGCGACGACGCGCCCGCCGCCGGCGGCAGGCCGGTGCTGCCTTCGCTTTGCGGGGGCTCGATGCCCAGCCCCGGGATGCCGGTGCCGCCGCCTTGATCGCCATTGGGTGCGGGGGCGTTCTCCAGGTCCTGCAGGATCTGGGTGCCGATCTGGTCGAGTTCGGCTTCGGACTTCAGCTTCTCCTGGGTGACGACCATGCCGGGGAAGGCGATCAGGATGCCGACCATCGCGAGCTGCATGATCAGGAAGGGGATCGCGCCCTTGTAGATCTGCATCGTCGTCACCGGCTCCATCGTCTTGCCGGTGACGGTGTCCACGTACGGCTTGTCCGGCGCCACCGAGCGCAGGTAGAACAGCGCGAAACCGAAGGGCGGGTGCAGGAACGAGGTCTGCATGTTGACCGCCAGCAGCACGCCGAACCACACCAGGTCGATCCCCATCTTGGCGGCGATCGGCGCCAGCACCGGCACCACGATGAACGACAGCTCGAAGAAGTCGAGGAAGAACGCCAGCACGAACACCAGCACGTTCACGAAGATCAGGAACCCCAGCTGCCCGCCGGGCAGTTGCGACAGCAGGTGCTCGACCCACACCGGCCCGTCGGCGGCCTGGAACACCATGCTGAAGATCGTCGCGCCGACCAGGATGAACATCACGAAGGACGACAGCTTGGTCGTCGTCGTCAGCGCCTGCTTCAGCAGCGGCCAGCTGATGCGCCGGCGCGCCATCGCCATGATCAGCGCGCCCATCGCGCCCATCGCGCCGCCTTCGGTGGGCGTGGCCACGCCCAGGAAGATCGTGCCCAGCACCAGGAAGATCAGCAGCAGCGGCGGGATCAGCACGAAGGTCACGCGCTCGGCCAGCTTCGACAGCAGGCCCAGGCGCAGCAGCCGGTTGGCCACGGCGATCAGCCAGGCGATGAACACGCCGCCGCACATCGCCACCACGATCTTCTCGTCGGTGGGCACGAATTCGACCGGCTCGCCTTGCCACCAGGTGTGCACCGCCTCCATGTGCCGCCCCAGGAACACGGCCACCGCGGTGGACACCAGCGCGAGCACGGCCAGCGACGGATAGCCGTGGCTGCCGCTGGGCTCGCGGAAGCTGCGCGCCTGCGGCGGCAGCGCCGGCACCGCGGCCGGCTTGACGACGGCCAGCGCGAACACCCACGCCACGTACAGCCCCATCAGCGCGAAGCCCGGGATGAAGGCGCCCTTGTACAGCTCGCCGACGCTCTTGCCCATCTGGTCGGCCAGCACGATCAGCACCAGCGACGGCGGGATGATCTGCGCGAGCGTGCCCGACGCCGCGATCACGCCGCTGGCCAGGCTGCGGCTGTAGCCGTAGCGCAGCATGATCGGCATCGAGATCAGGCCCATCGAGATCACCGACGCTGCCACGACGCCGGTGGTGGCCGCGAGCATCGCGCCGACGAGCACGACCGCCAGCGCCAGGCCGCCGCGCATCGGGCCGAACACCTGCCCGACCGAGTCGAGCAGGTCCTCGGCCATGCCGCTGCGCTCGAGGATCAGCCCCATCAGCGTGAAGAAGGGCACCGCCAGCAGCGTCTCGTTGGCCATGATGCCGATCAGGCGCAGCGGCAGCACGGCGAGGATCGACGATGGAAACAGGTCGAGCGCAACGCCCAGCAGCCCGAAGAACAGGCCCGCGGCGCCCAGGCTGAAGGCCACCGGGAAGCCGAGGATCAGGAAGACGATCAACCCCACGAACATCACGGGGGCGAAGTTGGCGGAAAGGAAGGCCATGGCGCGTCCGCCCGCTCAGGGCGCCTGCACGGGCGCACCGCCGCGGCTGGCGGATTGCGCTTCCTGGCGCAGCGACTCGATCAGCTGCTCCTCGTCGGTCTTGTGGGTGCGTTTCTCGGTCGGGTCAGGGCCCTGGCCGCGCAGGAAGGCGATGCACTTGATCAGCTCCGACCAGCCCTGCAGCAGCAGCAGCGCGAAGCCCACCGGCAGCGCCAGCCACACCGGCCAGCGGATCAGGCCGCCGGGGTTGCCCGACATCTCGCCCGAGCGGAACTTCTCGATCACGATCGGCGTGCTCAGGTACAGCACCATCACGCAGATGGACGTCAGGAACAGCACGTAGCCGACGATGTCGATCCACACGCGCAGCTTCTTCGGCAGGTGGCTGTTGACGACGTCGATGCGCACGTGCTCGCGCTGCAGCAAGGTGAAGCCGGCCGCGATCAGGAACGACCACGCGAACAGGTACCACTGCACCTCGAGGAAGCCGTTGGAGCTGTAGTTGAAGAGCTTGCGCACGACCGCGTTGAGCGCGCTGATCGCGGTGGCCGCGAAGATCAGCCAGATCGCGTAGCGCCCGACGGTCGCGTTCAGCCGGTCGATCGCCTGGGACAGCTTGATGAGGGCCTGCATCGCAGTCTCCGGGGTCTGTGGGTCGCGCGGCGGTCGGGCGCGATCGGGGTGGCTCGGCAGACCGGTGGGCGTGCCCGGCACGGCTGGCGCGCGATTGTACGGAGCGCCCTGCGCAGCCGAGCCCCGGCCACGCGGCGGCATGGGCTAGGATGCCCGCGGCCGGCGCAGCCGGTCATCGGTCGAATCAACCCCCTTGGAAGGAGTCGAACGCGCCATGTCCGTGCCGCCGATCCGCCGCATCATCGCGGCAACCGATTTCTCGCCCGGTGCCAACGCAGCCGTCGAGCGTGCCGCGCAGCTGGCACATGCCCACGGCGCGCTGCTGGAGCTGCTGCATGCGTTCGACAGCAGCGCCTGGCAGTCGCTGGTGTCGGTGCTCGACATGCAGTGGCTGGGCGGCGGCGCCGCGCCCGAGAACGCGCTGCGCCAACAGCTCGACGCGCTCGCCGCCGCGCTGGCGCAGCGCGAAGGCCTGAAGGTCGAGACGCACTTCGCCGCCGGCGCGCCGGCCACCGTGATCGCGGCACGCGCGCGCAGCATGAACGCGGCCGCGGTGGTGCTGGCGCGCAGCTCCGATCCGGCTGCGCTCGGCACGAGCGGTACCCTGCTGCGGCTGCTGCGCCACGCGCCGTGCCCGGTGCTGGTGGTGCGCGACGACGGCGCGAAGCCCTACGGGCGCGTGCTCACCGCGATCGACCTGCGCGAAGTGTCGCGGCGCGCGGCCGAGCGCGCATTGGCGCTGTTTCCGGCGGCACGGCATCGGCTGCTGTACGTGGTCGATCCGCAGTGGCAGCACGCGGCGCAGCATGCCGGCGCCGAGCAGGCGGGCGGCCTGCTCGCGACCTTGCATGGGCAGGCTCGGCAGAAGCTCGACGCGCTGGCGGCTGAGCTGCGGGCGGCAGGCGCCGGTGAGATCGAGGCGGCCGTGGCCGACGCCAGGCCGGCACTGGGCATCGTCGAGCAGGCGGCAGCCTGGTCGGCGGACTGCGTGGTGGTCGGCCGCCACGGGCAGGGCCTGGTCGCCGAGACGCTGCTGGGCAGCACGGCGCTCGACGTGATCCACCACAGCGGGCGCGACGTGCTGGTGGTGTCCTGACCGCGCCCCCAAGGCCGGGCTGCGTCCGGCCCGCCCCCGCGCACGTCAGGCAAACCTGCGGCGGCCCGGCGTGTCCTCGAGAGGCGTCCGCGCAGGCCGGCGTATTCAGCCGGCGAGCCCGAGGAAGCGCAGGATCGCCGGCAGGTGCGCGTCGAAGTCCGACAGCGCATGGTCGCTGCCGTCGAGCAGCCGCAGCTGCGCGCCGGCGTAGCGTGCCTGCATCTCGCGCCAGTCGAGCACTTCGTCGCCCTTGGCGATCACCGCGAAATAGCGCTGTGCATCGGTGATCGTCGCCGGCGCGAGCGCGCGCAACTCGTCGATGTACTCGGCGCGGAAGACGAAGTGCTGGTCGGGGTCGTGGTACGCGGTCTGCTCGCCGACGTAGCGCACCAAGTCGCGCGCCGGGTCGACGGCGGGGTTGATCACCACCGCGGGCCAGCCGGTGGCTTCGGCGATCACGGTCGCGTAGAAGCCGCCGAGCGAGCTGCCGAGCACCGCCGACGCATCCTGCGGCCAGGCGGCGATGCCGTCGCGCAGCAACGCGACAGCAGCGCGCGGCGACGGCGGCAGCTGCGGGCACCACCAGTGCACGTCGGGCCGATGCGCGCGCAGCCAGTCTTGCAGCCGCCGCGCCTTGAACGACTGCGGCGACGAGCGGAAGCCGTGCAGGTACAGCAGGTGGGTGATCGCCGCCGCCACCTGCCCGCCTTCAGCGCGCGCGCGCCTGCAGCGCGGCCAGCAGCTTGGCGTGGATGCCGCCGAAGCCGCCGTTGCTCATGCACAGCACGTGGTCGCCGGGCTGGGCGGCGGCCGCGATCCGCGCGACCAGCGCCTCGACCGTATCGGCCACCACGGCGCGCCCGGCCATCGGCGCCAGCGCCTGCCGCGCATCCCAGCCGTAGTCGCCCTGCAGGCAGAAGGCGAGGTCGGCCTGCTCCAGCGCCCACGGCAGCTGCGCCTTCATCGAGCCCAGCTTCATCGTGTTGGAGCGCGGCTCGAACACCGCCAGGATGCGCTGCTGCCCGACGCGGCGGCGCAGCCCGTCGACGGTGGTGCGCATCGCGGTCGGGTGGTGCGCGAAGTCGTCGTAGACCTTGACGCCGCCGGCTTGCCCGCGCAGCTCGAGCCGGCGGCGCACGTTCTCGAAGCGCGCCAGCGCCGCCGCGGCCGCTTCGGGCGCGACGCCCGCATGCTCGGCCGCGCCGATCGCCGCGAGCGCGTTCAGCTGGTTGTGCTCGCCCAGCAGCGCCCACTCGACATGGCCGATACGCAGGCTGCCGCGCAGCAGGTCGAAGCTGTGCGGTTCGCCGCGCGCGCGCAGGCCGCCGGGTTCTTCCTTGGGCGTGCCGAAGCGCTGCACCTCGCTCCAGCAGCCGCGCGCGAGCACGCGCGCCAGCGCCTCGTCGCGCGCGTTCACCACCAGCCGGCCGCTGCGCGGCACGGTGCGCACCAGGTGGTGGAACTGGGTCTCGATCGCCGCCAGGTCGGGGAAGATGTCGGCGTGGTCGTACTCGAGGTTGTTCAGGATCGCGGTGCGCGGCCGGTAGTGCACGAACTTGCTGCGCTTGTCGAAGAACGCGGTGTCGTACTCGTCGGCCTCGATCACGAAGGGGCTGCCCGCACGCGCCTTCAGGGCGCTGTCCGCTCCCCCCGGCACGGCGCCGCCCACACCGCCCGGCCGGGCGCTGCCTGCACTCGCCGGCCGTGCGCCGTGCGCATTCCCGAGCCGCGCCGACACGCCGAAGTTGCAGGGCACGCCGCCCACCAGGAAGCCCGGCTGCAGTCCGGCCGCCTCCAGGATCCAGGCGAGCATCGACGTCGTCGTGGTCTTGCCGTGGGTGCCGGCCACCGCCAGCACATGCCGGCCCGGCAGCACCTGTTCGGCCAGCCACTGCGGGCCGCTGGTGAAGCGCACGCCGGCATCGAGGATCGCCTCCATCAGCTCGTTGCCGCGGGTGACGACGTTGCCGACCACGAACAGGTCCGGCGCGAGCGCCAGCTGCTGCGCGTCGAAGCCCTCGATCAGCTCGATGTCGAGCGCGCGCAGCTGCTCGCTCATCGGCGGGTACACGTTGGCGTCGCAGCCGGTCACGCGGTGGCCGGCCTCGCGCGCCAGCGCCGCCAGCCCGCCCATGAAGGTGCCGCAGATGCCGAGGATGTGGATGTGCATCGGCCGGGTCAGCCGCTCAGGCGCGCAGCGCCGCGGCCGCGGCCTGCAGCGTCGCGGCGACGTCGTCGGCCGTGTGCGCGGCGCTGACGAAGCCGGCCTCGTACAGCGCCGGCGCGAAGTACACGCCGCGGTCGAGCATCGCGTGGAAGAAGCGGTTGAAGCGCGGCTGGTCGGTGGCCATCACCGCGCCGTAGTGCTGCGGCAGCCCTTCTGCGAACGAGCGCGCGAAGAAGAAGCCGAACATGCCGCCTTCGCTGTCGCCGACGAGCGGCACGCCGGCGTCGCGGCCGGCGGCGGCCAGGCCCTCGACCAGCGCGCGCGTGCGCGCCGCGAGCGCGTCGAAGAAGCCGGGCAGGCTGATCTCGCGCAGCGTCGCCAGCCCGCAGGCGGTGGCCACCGGGTTGCCCGACAGCGTGCCCGCCTGGTACACCGGCCCCAGCGGCGCGAGCCGGCTCATGATGTCGCGCGACGCGCCGAAGGCCGCCAGCGGCATGCCGCCGCCGATCACCTTGCCGAACACGCTGATGTCGGGCCGAAAGCCCGGGATCTGCGCCGCGTACAGGCTCTGCGCGCCGCCGAGCGCGACGCGAAAGCCGGTCATGACCTCGTCGAGGATCAGCAGCGCGCCGTGCTGGGTGCACAGCTCGCGCAGCCGGCGCATGAAGGGCAGCGACGCGCGCACGAAGTTCATGTTGCCGGCGATCGGCTCGATGATCGCGCAGGCGAGCTGCGCACCGTGCAGCGCGAAGGCCTCGTCGAGCTGGGCGACGTTGTTGTACTCGAGCACCAGCGTGTGCTGCACCACCTCGGCGGGCACGCCGGCGGAGGTGGACACGCCGAAGGTCGCCAGCCCCGACCCGGCCTTGACCAGCAGCGCATCGGCGTGGCCGTGGTAGCAGCCCTCGAACTTCAGGATCTTCGAGCGGCCGGTCACGCCGCGCGCCAGCCGCAGCGCGCTCATGCCGGCTTCGGTGCCGCTGGACACCAGCCGCACCTGCTCGACGCCCGGCACCAGCGCGGCGATCGCCTCGGCCAGCTCGATCTCGGCCTCGGTGGGCGCGCCGAAGCTCAGGCCGTCGCGCGCCGCGCGCTGCACCGCGTCGAGCACCGCCGGGTGGCCGTGTCCCAGGATCATCGGCCCCCAGGAGCCGATGTAGTCGATGTAGCGCTGCCCGGCCGCGTCCCACAGGTACGCCCCTTGCGCGCGGCGGATGAAGCGCGGCGTGCCGCCGACCGCGCGGAAGGCGCGCACCGGCGAATTGACGCCGCCGGGAATCAGCCGCTGCGCGCGCGCGAACAGCCGCTCGTTGGGCCCGTCGGTGCCGGCTTCAGTGGACACGGCGGCTGACCAGGTGCTTGGCCGGGCCGTCGTCGGCCGGCAGTTCCTCGGGGTTGTCGGCTTCGGCGCCTTCGTCGGGCGGCGGCAGCGCCCAGAAGAAGCGGTCGGGCACGACGTTGCCCATGCCCGGCCGGAAGCCGGCGTCCAGGCTCTGGTCGAGGAAGGTCAGCGCCTCGCCGACGGCGGCCTGCAGCTCGCTGCCGGCGGCCAGCAGCGACGCCAGCGCCGCCGACAGCGTGTCGCCGGCACCGACGAAACCGGCGTCGAAGCGCTCGAACTTTTCGCCGGTGACCGCCCCCTGCGGCGACGCGAGCACGTTGTCGATGAAGCCCTCGCCGCCCTTGCCGGGCAGCAGCACGCCGGTCACCAGCACGTAGCGCGTGCCGTGCCCGGCGGCGGCCACCGCCAGCTCGCGCGGGCTTGCAGGGCGCTCCTGCTCCCAGTCGGGCAGCAGGAAGTCGCTCAGCGTCTGGTGGTTGCCCACCAGCACCTCGGTGGCCGGCAGGATCAGCTCGCGAAAGGCGTCGAGGTAGGACTGCTGCTCGTCCTCTTCCAGCCAGCTCAAGGACGGCAGGTAGGCCACCAGCGGCAGCTCGGCATAGTCGGACAGCACTTCGGCCACCGCGCTCACGCCTTCGGCCGATCCGAGGAAGCCGACCTTCCAGCCGGCCAGCGTCACGTCCTCGAGGATCGAGCGCGCCTGCTGCGCCACCAGTTCGGCGTCGAGCGGGTGGTGCTCGAAGATCTCGGCGGTGTCGCGCAGCAGGATGCCGGTGGTCACCGGCAGCGCATGCGCGCCCATCGCCGCGATCGTGGCCACGTCGCCGGCCAGGCCGCCGGCGCCGCTGGGCTCGCTGACATTGAAGCTCATCACGCAGGCCGGGGCCTGCGGCTCTTCGGGGTCGGTCGGGGCGGTGGGATCAGGGGCGGTCATCGGTCGGATCCTGCGCGGTCAAGGGCTTGCGGGCGATTCCGTGAACCTCTAGCGCAAACTGAGGAATGTTGCGTAGGTACCGATCGGAACTTGGTTTTTCCGGAAACCCCGTGCCTACAATTCCCGGCCATTGTAGTGATGCGAGCACCGTGAACGAACCCGCGAAGTGGATGTGCCTGATCTGCGGCTGGATCTACGACGAAGCCGTCGGAGACCCGGAGCACGGCGTCGCGCCGGGCACCCGCTGGCAGGACGTGCCGATGAACTGGACCTGTCCCGAATGCGGCGCCCGCAAGGAGGACTTCGAGATGGTCCGCTTCGACTGAACCGTGCCGGCCGCCGCGCACGCCAAGGAGACCCGCCCCGTGGACATCGACGAAGCCGCTGCCGGCGCGCCGCCCGGCACGAAGGTGCTGGTCATCGACGACAGCAACACGATCCGCCGCAGCGCCGAGATCTTCCTGCGCCAGGGCGGCCACGAGGTGGTGCTGGCCGAGGACGGCTTCGACGCGCTCGCCAAGGTCAACGACCACGTGCCGCAGCTGATCTTCTGCGACATCCTGATGCCGCGGCTGGACGGCTACCAGACCTGCGCGATCATCAAGCGCAACCCGCGCTTCGCGCACGTGCCGGTGATCATGCTGTCGAGCAAGGACGGCCTGTTCGACAAGGCCCGGGGCCGCATGGTCGGCTCCGAGGAATACCTGACGAAACCCTTCACCAAGGAGCAGCTGCTGCGCGCGGTGGAGCAGTTCGGCGGCCGGGCGGCCTGAAGCGCCGCCGCCGCAGCCCACGCCCGCCGCGCCTGCCGAGGAGCGCCGATGTCCATCCAGAAGATCCTGCTGGTCGACGACTCGAAGACCGAGCTGCACTACATGTCCGATCTGCTCGGCAAGCGCGGCTTCGCGGTGCGCACCGCCGAGAACGGCGACGAGGCGATGCGCCGCCTCAGCGAGGACAAGCCCGACCTGATCCTGATGGACGTGGTCATGCCGGGTCAGAACGGCTTCCAGCTGACCCGCGCGATCACCCGCGATCCGCGCTTCGCGGCGGTGCCGGTGATCATGTGCACCAGCAAGAACCAGGAGACCGACAAGGTCTGGGGCATGCGCCAGGGCGCGCGCGACTACATCGTCAAGCCGGTCGATGCCGACGAGCTGATGCGCAAGATCAAGGCGCTGGCCTGAGTGCCGATAAGGGCATGAACCACGCCGGCGATCGTTCGCTGCACAGGCTCTGAAGATGTCCAACCGCGAAGCACTGCGCCAACTGCAGGACCGGCTCGCCACGCGCATGCAGGCGGCGCGCACCGAAGCCGCGCAGCGCGCGTGGCTGGCGGTCGAATGCGCCGGCTGCGGCGTGCTCTTCCCCTTGCACGAGGCGGGCGAGATCTTCCCCGTCGGGCGGACCCTGCCGGTGCCGCACACCCAGCCGTGGTTCGCCGGGGTCGCCAACCTGCGCGGCGGCCTGCATGGCGTGGTCGACCTGGGCGTGTTCCTCGGCCTGCGCAGCGCCGGCGGCGCGCCGCCCGAAGGCGCGCGGCTGCTGGCGCTGAACCCCATGCTCGGCGTGAACTGCGCGCTGCTGGTCGACCGGCTCGCCGGGCTGCGCCAGATCGGGCAGCTGCAGCCGCATCCCGACGACGGCCCCGCGCCGCGGCCCGCCTTTGCCGGTGCGCGCTGGCGCGACGCCGACGGCCGCGTGTGGCAGGAAATCGAGCTGGCTGCGCTGGCCGCCAGCGAGCCGTTCCTCGGCGTGGCCGCCTGACCCCATACCCGTGGCCGCGCGGCGCCGGCCCTGAGCATCAGCTAGAGGTGCACATGAGCTTCATGGACAAGATCAGCAGCCGGCCCGGCGACCTGGCGCAGCGCGACGCGATCCGGCGCTCGCAGCTCGACGACCTCGCCGCCGCCTATCCGGACGACGATGACCGGCTGCTGCCGCCGCGCGCCGGCAGGCCGGCCGTGGTCGAGCCGGTCGGCGCATCGATGCTGGCCGACTCGTCGATCCTGTCCGAAGCCCCGGTTTCCGAACTGCCCGAAGACGGCGGCCGCGCGGGCTTGCAGGCGGCGGACGGCTCGGCAGCGTCGGCCGGCGGCCTGCCGCTGCTCGGCCGCCTGGGTGCGCGGCAGCAGCAGCGCATCCTGCTGGGCCTGCTCGGCGTCGGGCTGGCGGGGCTGACTGCGGTGGCCGCCATGGTCTACACCGGCACGCAGCGCAGCGTCGAGCTGGCGGCGCTGGCCGGCCAGGCCCAGACCCAGACGCAGCGCGTGGCCAAGGCCGCGCTGCTGGCGGGTGCGGGCGAGGCAGCGGCGCCGGGCGAACTGAAGGACAGCAACCAGGCGCTGGCCGACGCGCTGCGCGGGCTGGCCGCCGGCCAGGACCATCAGCCGGCGGTGCGCGAAGTGCTCGGCCCGATCGCCCCGCTGCAAGCCAGGACCGAGCGCAACGTCGCCTTGCTGCTCGCCCAGGGCCAGCCGGCCGAAGGCGCAGCCGCCGAGGCGGCGGCTGCGGCCCGGCGCGCGATCGTCGCCGACGCCGACGCGATGCGCCAGGGGCTGCAGACCGCGCAGCGGCTGCTGGCCGAATCCGGCGGCGCCGGCCCGCTGCAGCTGGCGCTGCTGGCCGTGTTCGGGCTGATGCTGGCCGGCGGCGGCGCCGGCGTGCTGCGCCTGTTCGTCGGCGGCCAGACCACGCGTGCGCGCCAGGCCGAAGGCCAGCGGCTCGAGGCCGAGCGCCAGGAGCAGGAGGCCAAGCGCGTGAACGACGCCAACCAGGCGGCGATCCTGCGCCTGATGAACGAGCTGCAGACGGTGGCCGAGGGCGACCTGACCCAGCAGGCCACCGTCACCGAAGACATCACCGGCGCGATCGCCGACTCGGTGAACTACACCGTCGAGGAGCTGCGCATGCTGGTGTCGCAGGTGCAGCAGACCGCGGCGCGCGTGACCGATACCACCCAGCAGGTCGAGCAGACCTCGACCGAACTGCTGGCGACCTCGACCGAGCAGTTGCGCGAGATCCGCGACACCGGCGAGTCGGTGCTGCAGATGGCCGACCGCATCAACGAGGTGTCGGCGCAGGCGCAGCAGACCGCGCAGGTGGCCGACCAGTCGCTGCAGGCGGCCGAGACCGGGCTGCAGGCGGTGCAGAACACGATCGGCGGCATGAACGCGATCCGCGACCAGATCCAGGACACCTCCAAGCGCATCAAGCGGCTGGGCGAGTCGTCGCAGGAGATCGGCGAGATCACCGAGCTGATCGGCGACATCACCGAGCAGACCAACGTGCTCGCGCTCAACGCCGCGATCCAGGCGGCCAGCGCCGGCGAGGCCGGGCGCGGCTTCTCGGTGGTGGCCGAGGAAGTGCAGCGCCTGGCCGAGCGCTCGGCCGACGCCACCCGGCAGATCGCGGTGCTGGTGCGCACGATCCAGACCGACACCCAGGAGGCGGTGGCGGCGATGGAGCGCTCGACCCACGGCGTGGTGCAGGGCGCGCAGCTGTCCGACGCCGCCGGCGCCGCGCTGGCCGACATCGACCGGGTGACCCGGCAGCTGTCGGCGCTGATCGGCCAGATCTCGGCGCAGGCCTCGAGCGAGGCCGCGTCGGCCAGCGTGGTCGCGTCCAACATCCAGCACATCTTCGCGGTGACCGAGCAGACCGGCGACGGCACGCGCTCGACGGCGCAGATGGTGCGCGAGCTGTCGCGCAGCGCCGAGGAGCTGAAGCAGTCGGTGGCGCGCTTCAAGGTTGCCTGAGTCCCATCGCCGGATGCCAATCGCATGCTGAACGCCGAAGTCGAGGACGTGCCGCCGGACGACCTGAGCACCCTGTCGTGGGTGCACGGCGAGTTGCGCCGTTCGCTGGACAGCGCGAACAAGGCGCTGCGCCGCCACCTGAAGGAAGCCGAGGCGCAGGCCGGATCCGACCTCGACCGCGTCGACCCGGCGGTGCTGCGCGGCGCGCGCGCGCAGATCCACCAGAGCGTGGGCGCGCTCGAGATGATCGGGCTGCCCGGCCCGGCGCGCGTGTTGCGCGCCAGCGAAGCCGCGGTGCAGCGCTTTGTCGCCAAGCCCCAGCTGCTGACCGCGGCCGCGGCCGAGGCGGTGGAATCGGCCTCCTTCGGCGTGCTCGACTACCTGGGCCGCAAGCTCGCCGGCAAGGGCGTGCCCACGCTGGCGCTGTTCCCGCAGTACCTGAAGCTGCAGCAGCTGGCCGGCGCCGACCGCGTGCACCCGGCCGACCTGTGGCGCGAGGAATGGCAGTGGCAGGCGCTGCCGGCCGACGCCAGCGCCGCGCCGCGCACGGCCGACGCGGCGGCGCGCGACGCGATGGAGACCCAGGTGCTCGCGATGATGCGCGCGCCCGACCGCGCCGCGATGGCGCGCATGAGCGACCTGTGCGCCGGCCTCGGCGCCGGCACCGATGCCGACGGCCCGCTCGGCCAGGTGTGGCAGCTCGCCGCGGCGTTCTACGACGCGCAGGCCGGCGGGCTGCTCGACGCCGACGTCTACACCAAGCGCATCAGCTCGCGGCTGCTGGCGCAGCTGCGCATGGCGCTGGCCGGCCAGCGGGAGGTCTCGGACCGGCTGGCGCTGGACCTGCTGTTCTTCTGCGCGCACGCGCGCGCGCCCGACGCTGCCGAAGCGGCGCCGCGGCTGGCCGCGGTGCGCGCGGCCTACGCGGTCGACGAGTCGGCCGCCTTCGACTACCTGGCGGTGCGGCTGGGCCGCTTCGACCCGGCGCTGATCGCGCAGGCGCGCAAGCGCGTGGCCGGCGCGACCGAGCAGTGGTCGGCGGTCGCCGGCGGCGAGGCGCACCGCGCCGGCGGCCTGGCCGAGCAGTTCGCGCTGGTCGGCGAATCGCTGAAGCGGCTGTACCCGTCGGGCGAGATCCTGGCCGATGCGCTGCAGCGTGCGGTCGCGCAGACGCTGGCGGCCGGCACCGCGCCGAGCCCGGCGCTGGCGATGGAAGTGGCCACCAGCGTGCTGTACCTCGATGCGTCGCTCGAGGACGGCGAATTCGACCAGCCGCTGGTCGCCGGGCGCGTGCAGCGGCTCGCGCAGCGCATCCGCCAGGTCGGCGAAGGCCGCGCCGCGCAGCCGCTCGAGCCCTGGATGGAGGAGCTGTACCGGCGCGTGTCCGACCGCCAGACGATGGGCAGCGTGGTGCAGGAGCTGCGCGCGTCGCTGTCGGAAGTCGAGAAGCAGATCGACCAGTACTTCCGCGACCCGGCGCAGCGCGAGCTGCTGATCCCGGTGCCCGCCCAGCTGCAGTCGATGCGCGGCGTGCTGTCGGTGCTCGACCTGGAGCACGCGTCGCAGGCGGTGCTGCGCATGCGCGACGACGTCGACCGGCTCAGCCAGGCCGAGATCGACCTGCAGGGCAGCGCCCACCAGCCGGCCTTCGACCGCCTGGCCGACAACCTGGGCGCGCTGGGCTTCCTGATCGACATGCTCAGCGTGCAGCCGCAGATGGCGCGCGCGCTGTTCCGCTTCGACGCGGCCGAGGGCCGGCTGCGCGCCGTGATGGGCCGGCGCGCGAGCCGCCTGTCGACCTTCGGCGGCTTCGACGAGGCCGCGGGCCCGGCGCCGGAGCTGGTCGCGCAGGCGCAGTCGCTCGCGCAGGGCACGCTGCCCGACGCCGACCTGAAGCTCGGGCTGCAGCGCTTGTCGCAGCAGGCGCTGCTGGCCGACCAGCGGGCGCTGGCCGAGACGATGGTGTCGGCCCGCGCGGCGCTGGACCGCGCCGGCGACGACGCCGCTGCGCGCGCAGCCGCGCGCGCCAGCCTCGCGCAGGCGGTGGCCGATCTGGCGCAACCGGCGCCGGGGCCCGAACCCGCGCCGCAGCCGGCTGCCGTGCGGCTGACGCCGCCGCCCGCAGCCGGCGGCGGCACCGGCCTCGAAGACGATGCCGAGATGCGCGAGATCTTCATCGAAGAGGCGCGCGAAGTGCTGCAAGGCGCGCACGACGCGCTCGCACGGCTGGCCGCCGCGCCCGGCGACCTCGGCGACCTGACGCTGATCCGCCGCGCCTGCCACACGCTCAAGGGCAGCGCGCGCATGGTCGGGCTCGGGGCCTTCGGCGAAGCCGCCTGGGCCTGCGAGCGGCTGTACAACGCGCGCCTGGCCGAGAACCCGCAGCTCGACGCCGAGCTGCGCCGCTTCACCGAGCGCGCGCTCGGCGAGCTCGGCGATTGGGTCGAGGCGATCGCCGCCGGCCGGCCGGCACCGCAGGACGGCGCCGCGCTGATCGCCGCCGCCGATGCGCTGCACCCCGCGCCGATGGCCGCCGCGCCGATGGCTGCAGTGCCGATGGCCGCAGCGTCGATCGGCGCCGCGCCGGCGCTGCCCGTGGCCGACATCGATGGCGACGCACGCGCCGCGGCCGGTGCCGCGTTGCGCGCGCGCGTACCCGATCTGCCCAGCGCCGAGGATCTGCAGCTCGACTTCGGGGCGCCGCAGGCCGAACCCGCCGCTGCGGCGCCGATCGGTGCCGCGCGCGCCGACTTCGGCTTCGAGCTCGATCTGGGCAGCGCGGCCGCGCCGGCCGCAGCCGATCCGGCGGCAGCCGATCCGGCGGCAGCCGACGCCTTTGCGCTCGACTTCGGCGCCGCCGCCGCAGCCGCGCCGACGGCGGCGCCGCCGCCTGCACCAGCGCGCACCGCCTTGCCGGAGGTCGCCGAACTCGACGAACTGCCCGATCTGGCGGATCTGGCCGACCTGGCGGATCTGGGCGGCCTGCCCGATCCGCATGACCTGCCGGCGCAAGCGGCAGCCGCGCAACCCGGGAGCGGCCCTTCCACCCTCGAAGCCGATGCGCCGGCCTGGGCGCACGCAGCCGGCGGCGCCAGCCCGGGCCTGGCCGGCGTCGCAGCGGCCGGCGCCTTCGCCGGCGAGCCGGCCGCGGAGCTGGATCTGGAGCCCGACGAGGCCGAGGCTTCGTCGGCGGACGCCATCTACACCAGCATCGAGCTGGAGCTGCCGTCGGGCTTCGACGAGATCGCCCCGGCGGCGCAACCGGCGGCCGCGGCAGCCGGCGAAGAAGAGGAAGAGGAAGAGGAAGAGGAAGAGGCCTACAAGCAGATCGGCGATCTGCGCATCGGCATCCCGCTGTTCAACATCTACCTGAACGAGGCTGACGAGCTGTCGCGCCGGCTGTGCACCGACCTGGCGGAGTGGGGGCTCGAGGCCGCCCACCGCCCGGTGGACGAAGCCACGGTGGCGCTGGCGCACAAGCTGGCCGGCAGTTCGGCCACGGTCGGCTACGTGGAGCTGTCCACGCTGGCCCGGGCGCTCGAGCATGCGCTGGCGCGCTCGCGCCAGACCGGCCATGCCGGCGCCGGCGAACCCGAGTTGTTCAGCGACGTGGCCGACGAGATCCGGCAACTGCTGCACCAGTTCGCGGCCGGCTTCCTGCGGGTGGTGCCGCCGGTGTTGCGCCAGCGCCTGGCCCGGCACGAACTCGAACTGACGGCGGCCGAGCAGGCGGCGGCCGCCGCGACGAGCGGCGCCGCGCAGCCCGGGTCGGTGACCGTGTTCGAGGCCGATGCCGATGCCGATGCCGATGCCGATGCCGATGCCGATGCCGATGCCGATGCCGATGCCGATGCCGTAGCCGCAGCTGAAGCCAAGGCCGAAGCCGAAGCCGAAGCCGGACCGCAGGCTGGGCAGGGCACGGCGGCACTGTCGGACGCGGCTGCGGCTGCGGCTGCGGCTGCGGCCGTGCCGCCGGCGCCCGCCGGCGCCGTGGCGCCTGCCGTGCCGCCTGCCGGCGACACGCTGGGATCGGCGGCCCTCACCGCCTTTGCCGCGGCGCCGATGGCGGCCGGCGCCGCCCCTTGCGCACGTGCCGATGCCTTCGACGACGAGCACGATCTCGATGCCGT
>JAFEFZ010000262.1 GCA_018240325.1 Pseudomonadota bacterium | reverse complement strand
CGGCGGAGTGAAAGCGCGCAGCGCTTCGGTGAAGGCTCATATCGCGCAGCGATGTGATGCCGGAGCCAATAAGAATCTGGCTGAACGCAGCCGGCTGCCCCTTCGGCGGGTTTGCCTCAACGGTCCAAGAACCCGACGAAGAACGGCGGACTTCCCGAAGGGCCGCAACGGATCGACGGCAGTTCCAAGGCGTCTGGCACTCCAGCGCCATACAGTGGAGCAACCGAGATGCAGCCGCTGCTCGAAGTAAAGAACTTGCGCGTCGAGTTCCCGACGCGGCGCGGCACGCTGCTCGCGCTCGACGACGTGAGCTTCGACATCAGCCCGGGCGAGGTGCTGGGCGTGGTCGGCGAATCGGGCGCCGGCAAGTCGCTGACCGGTGCGTCGATCATCGGCCTGCTCGAGCCGCCCGGGCGCATCGCCGGCGGCGAGATCCGGCTCGGCGGCCAGCGCATCGACAACCTGGCGTACGAGCCGATGCGCCGCATCCGCGGCAAGCGCATCGGCGCGATCTTCCAGGATCCGCTGACCTCGCTGAACCCGCTGTACACCGTCGGCCGGCAGCTGACCGAGACGATCCTGACCCACCTGCCGGTCAAGCCCGACGAGGCCCGGCGCCGCGCGGTGCAACTGCTGCAGGAAACCGGCATCCCGGCGGCCGAGGCGCGGCTCGACCAGTACCCGCACCAGTTCTCCGGCGGCATGCGCCAGCGCGTGGTGATCGCGCTCGCGCTCGCCGCCGAGCCGGAGCTGATCGTCGCCGACGAGCCCACCACCGCGCTCGACGTGTCGATCCAGGCGCAGATCATCGCGCTGCTCAAGCGCCTGTGCAAAGAGCACCACGCCGCGGTGATGCTGGTTACGCACGACATGGGCGTGATCGCCGAAACTTGCGACCGCGTGGCCGTGATGTACGCCGGCCGCATCTGCGAGATCGGCCCGGTGCACGCGGTGATCCACCAGCCCGCGCACCCGTACACCGTCGGCCTGATGGGCTCGATCCCGGCGATGGACGACACCCGCGAGCGGCTGCTGCAGATCGACGGCGCGATGCCGCGGCTCAACGCCATTCCGCAAGGCTGCGCCTTCAACCCGCGCTGCCCGCGCGTCGTCGAGCGCTGCCGGCGCGAGCGCCCCGAACTGGCCGATGCCGGCGCCACGCGCGCCGCCTGCTGGCGCGTGGGCGAGGGGCAGGGCCGATGAGCCCGCCGGGCGGCCCCAAGGGCGAATACCGCAGGGCGCAGCCCGAAGGTATTCCAGTCAACCCGCTGGTGCAGGTGCAGGACCTGGCCAAGGTCTTCGACGTGTCGGCGCCGTGGCTGAACCGCGTGCTCGAGCGCAAGCCGCGCCAGGTGGTGCACGCGGTGGACGGCGTGAGCTTCTCGATCGGGCGCGGCCGCACGCTGGCGCTGGTCGGCGAATCGGGCTGCGGCAAGAGCACGGTCGCGCGGCTGCTGGTCGGGCTGTACGCGCCCACCCGCGGCCAGGTGCTGTTCGACGGCCAGGACACACTGGCGCTCGAGGCCGCGCCGGCCCGGCTGCGCGCGCTGCGCCGGCGCATGCAGATGATCTTCCAGGATCCGTATGCGAGCCTGAACCCGCGCTGGAAGGTGCTCGACATCGTCGCCGAGCCGCTGCGCGAGCACGGCCTGGCCGCCGGCGCAGCCGAGCAGCGCGCACGGGTCGAGGCGCTGCTGCAGGCGGTCGGGCTGGCGGCGGCCGACGTGCACAAGTTTCCGCACCAGTTTTCGGGCGGCCAGCGCCAGCGCATCTCGATCGCGCGCGCGCTGGCCACGCAGCCGGAGTTCCTGGTGTGCGACGAGCCGACCTCGGCGCTGGACGTGTCGGTGCAGGCGCAGGTGCTCAACATCATGAAGGACCTGCAGCGCGAGCAGGGTCTGACCTACCTGTTCATCAGCCACAACCTGGCGGTGGTGCGCCACGTGAGCGACGAGGTCGGCGTGATGTACCTGGGCCGGCTGGTCGAGCTGGCGCCCAAGACCACGCTGTTCGGCCGGCCGCGCCACCCGTACACGCGCATGCTGCTCGACGCGATCCCCGACATCCACATGAGCGGCAGCGCACGCACCCCGGTGCAGGGCGAAGTGCCGAACCCGCTGAATCCGCCGAGCGGCTGCGCCTTCCACCCGCGCTGCCCGCATGCGAACGCACGCTGCTCGGCCGAGCGCCCGGCGCTGCTGGCGACCGGCGGCGTGCTGGTGGCCTGCCACGCGGTCGAGGAAGGGCGTCTGCCGGGCTAGTCCTGCAGCAGGTACTCGCCGGCAAACAGCGCGGCAACCGATTCGCGCGCGCGCACCAGCTTCGGGCGGCCGTCGACGATCAGCACCTCGGCGGCGCGCGGCCGGCTGTTGTAGTTGCTGCTCATCGCCATGCCGTAGGCGCCGGCCGACAGCATCGCCAGCGTGTCGCCGGGCCGCAGGTCGAGCTCGCGGTCGCGGCCGAGCCAGTCGCCCGATTCGCACACCGGGCCGACGATGTCCCAGCGCCGCGGCGTGCCGCCGCGCAGCCGGCAGGGCTCGATCGCCATCCAGGCGTCGTACAGCGCCGGGCGCGCCATGTCGTTCATCGCGGCGTCGACGATGCAGAAGTGCTTGCCGTCGGCATCCGCCGCCGTCTTCAGGTACAGCACCTCGGTCAGCAGCACGCCGGCATTGCCGACCAGCGACCGCCCGGGTTCGAGCAGCAGCTCGCGGTGGCCGTGGCCGCGCTCGTCGAGCCGCTGCACCAGCCGGCGCACCAGCACCTCGGCCTGCGGCGGCTGCTCGTCGCGGTAGGTGATGCCCAGGCCGCCGCCGATGTCGAGGTGGCGGATGCGCAGCCCGTCGGCCTCGACCGACTCGACCAGGTCGAGCAGCCGGTCGAGCGCGTCCAGGTACGGTTCCACCTGGGTGATCTGCGAGCCGATGTGGCAGTCGATGCCCTCGATCCGCAGCCCCGGCAGCGACGCCGCGAACCGGTACGCCTCGCGCGCCTGCGCGTGCGCGATGCCGAACTTGTCGGTCTTCAGCCCGGTGGAGATGTATGGGTGGGTGCCGGCGTCGACGTCGGGGTTCACGCGCAGGCTCACCGGCGCGGGCACGCCGAGCGCTTCGGCCACCTGCGACAGCCGTTCGAGCTCGGGCAGGCTCTCGACGTTGAAGCAGCGCACGCCGGCCTGCAGCGCCCTGCGCATCTCGGCAGCGGTCTTGCCGACGCCGGAGAACACCACCCGCGACGCCGCGCCGCCGGCGGCCAGCACCCGCGCCAGCTCGCCGGCCGACACGATGTCGAAGCCGCAGCCGGCGCAGGCGAAGCTCTGCAGCACCGCCAGGTTGGCGTTGGCCTTGCAGGCATAGCACACCAGGTGGCGGCGGCCGGCCAGCGCGCGCCGGTACGCGGCCAGCGCCTCCAGCATCGCGCGCTGCGAATAGACGTACAGCGGCGTGCCGAACTGGCGCGCGAGCGCGTCGAGGTCGCAGCCGTCGAGCTGCAGCGCATCGCCGACGCGCTGCAGCTGCGGGGCGCCCGGCAGCGTGGGCTTCATCGCGCCGGCGTCCCGGCGGCTGGGGTCGAGGCCGCGCCCGCCGCTGCCGATGCGGCCGGCGCGGACGCTGCGGCAGCGGGCGGCGGCAGCACCAGCGGCCCCTTCTGGCCGCAGCCGGCCGCCGCGCACGCCAGCAGTGCGATCGTGGCGCCGCGTGGGGCGCCGGCGCGCTGCCGCCGCATCGCGGCACGCCGATCCGGGTTCGCAGTCATCGGGAAATTCTAGCCAGCCGCCGGGCCGGCGCGGCCCGGCCTGCATCCGCCGGGCCGGCATCCAGGATGCGGGGCGGCGGCCCGGGTGATGCGCATCAGCGGCGGAACAGGTCGAGGATGCTGCGCCGCTCTTCGGGCGTCGGCGCCTGCGGCACCACGTCTTCGAGGCCCAGATCCTTGACGCCGCGGCCGCCGGCGAATTCGTCGAAGACCCAGTCGCCGTCCACCTGCACCACGCCTTCGGGCGGCGCCGGCTCGGAAACCGGCACGCCCTTGAGCGCCTGCGACATGAATTCGATCCACACCGGCAGCGCCAGGCCGCCGCCGGTTTCGCGGTCGCCCAGCTTGCGCGGCGTGTCGTAGCCGATCCACACCACCGCCACCAGGTGACGCTGGAAGCCGGCGAACCAGGCGTCCATCGAATCGTTGGTGGTGCCGGTCTTGCCGAAGATGTCGCCGCGGCCGAGCGCGCGCCTGGCCGACGCCGCGGTGCCCGAGCGCGTGACCTCCTGCAGCATCGTGTCCATCACGAAGGCGTTGCGCGCGTCGATCGCGCGCCGCGAGTCGTCGAGCGGCGGCGGCTGGAACTGCTGCAGCACCTGGCCGCGGTTGTCGGTGATGCGCGCGATCAGCACCGGCGGCAGCAGGTACCCGCCGTTGGCGAACACGCCGAAGGCGCTGGCCATCTGCAGCGGCGTGACCGAGCCGGCGCCCAGCGCCATCGTCAGGTACGGCGGGTGCTTGTCGGCGTCGAAGCCGAAGCGCGTGATCCATTGCTGCGCGTTGCCCGCGCCCACCGCCTGCAGCACGCGGATCGACACCATGTTCTTCGAGCGCGCCAGCGCGGTGCGCAGCGGCATCGGGCCTTCGAACTTGCCGTCGTAGTTCTTCGGCTCCCAGGGCTGGCTGCCGGTGGTGCCGGCATCGAAGAACAGCGGCGCGTCGTTGACCACCGTCGCCGGCGTGAAGCCGCGCTCCAGCGCCGCCGAGTAGATGAAGGGCTTGAAGGCCGAACCCGGCTGGCGCCACGCCTGGGTCACGTGGTTGAACTTGCTCTTGTCGTAGTCGAAGCCGCCGACCAGCGCGCGGATCGCGCCGGTGTCGGGGTCGAGCGCGACGAACGCGCCTTCGACCTCGGGCACCTGGGTCAGCGCCCAACCGCCCTTGTCCGTGCGGATCGCGCGCACCACCGCGCCTCGGCGGATCTGCGTCTTGGGGCCGGCCTTGTCCGACAGGCCCGAGGCCACCGGCTTCAGGCCGTCGCCGGTGACGGTGATCGTCTCGCCGCTCTGCAGCATCGCCACCACCTTGCGCGGCGACGCCTCGAGTACCACGGCGGCGCGCAGCTCGTCGTTGTCCGGGTGTTCGGCCAGCGCCTCGGTCACGCGCGCGTCGACCTGCTCGGGTGCCGCCGGCAGGTCGACATAGGCTTCCGGGCCGCGGTAGAGCTGGCGCTGCTCGTAGGCCATCAGCCCACGGCGCAGCGCGCGGTAGGCGGCGGCCTGCTCGGCGGACTTGACCGTCAGCACCACGTTCAGCCCGCGCGTGTAGGCGTCGGCGCCGTATTGCGCATAGACCAGCTGGCGCGCGGTCTCGACCGCGTACTCGGCATGCACCGGCACCTCGTGCGGTGTGCGAAAGCGCAGCACCTGCGCGCGCGCGGCGTCGTACTGCGCCCGCGTGATGAAGTCTTCGTCGAGCATGCGGCCGAGGATCACGTGCTGCCGCTGCTGCGCGCGCTTGGGGTTGCTGATCGGGTTGTAGGCCGAAGGCGCCGCCGGCAGGCCGGCGAGCATCGCCGCCTCGGCCAGCGTCAGCTCGCCCACCGGCTTGCCGAAGTAGATCTCGCTGGCCGCGGCGAAGCCGAAGGCGCGCTGGCCGAGGAAGATCTGGTTCATGTACAGCTCGAGGATCTGCTCCTTGCTCAGCAGCGCCTCGATCTTGAGCGTCAGCAGCAGCTCGTAGAGCTTGCGCGTGTAGGTCTTCTCGCTGGACAGGTAGAAGTTCTTGGCCACCTGCATCGTGATCGTCGAGGCGCCCTGGCTGCGCGCGTCGCGCAGGTTGGCCAGCAGCGCGCGCAGCACGCCGCGCGGGTCGACGCCGCCGTGCTCGTAGAAGCGCGCGTCCTCGGCGGCGAGCACCGCGTCCTTCAGCACCTGCGGCATCTGCGCGATCGGCGTGAAGTTGCGCCGTTCTTCGCCGAATTCGCCGAGCAGCACGCCGTCGGCCGCGTAGATTCGCATCGGCAGCTTCGGCCGGTAGTCGGCCAGGCCGCCGATCTCGGGCACGTTCGGGTAGGCCACCGCCACCGCGATGCCGACCGCCAGCAGCAACGCCGCGACGGCTGCGCCCGCGAGCAGGAGGATCCAGACGATGATGCGCCACAAGCCGCGCGGCCCGCTGCCGCCGGGCGGGGCCGGACGCTGCGGTGCCGTTGCCGGCGGCTCGGGCTGGGCGGCGCGTGCTGCGCTCATGAAAGTCCCGAACGGAAGAGGCGCCGATTATAGAAATCGGCTCGGGATCCAGCCCGGCACCGGGCATGCGGGGCCGCGCCGGGCGGATTGCGAGTGCTTTGCGGCGTTGTTCGAGGCGTCGGCCGGCGGCAACGACGGGCAGACTTCGTGCGAAGTTTTGCGTTCGGCCACAAAGGCCTTGCTGCTACGATTCAAGTAACTTCTTAGCATCGGGATCCCCCGATTCGGGGGGGCGATGGGAGACATTCCCCGTGAGTTTCATCAACCAGCTGCTGGGCCGCAAGCATCCGCCGATGATCGGTCTGGACATCAGTTCGTCCAGCGCCAAGCTGGTCGAGCTCGGCCGCACGCCGGCCGGTGAACTGGTGCTCGAGCGCTTCGCCTCCGAGCCCTTCGAGAAGGGCTGGATCACCGATGGCCAGATCGAGAAGTTCGACGAAGTGGCGGGCGCAGTCCGCCGCGTGGTCGGCAAGAGCGGCACCCGCACCCGGGAAGTGGTGATGGCGATGCCGCAGTCGGCGGTGATCACCAAGAAGATCATGCTGCCCGCCGGCCTGCGCGAAGAAGAGATGGAGCTGCAGGTCGAGTCCGAAGCCAACCAGTACATCCCGTTCTCGCTGGACGAAGTCAGCCTCGACTTCTGCGTGATCGGGCCGAGCGCCACTTCTGCGGGCGACGTCGAGGTGCTGATCGCCGCGTCGCGCAAGGATCGCGTGCAGGACCGCCAGGGCCTGGCCGAGGCCGCCGGGCTGAAGCCGGTGGTGCTCGACATCGAGTCGCACGCGTCGCGCCTGGCGATGAGCCGGCTGGTGGCCGCGCTGCCCAACGAGGGGCGCGACGCGCTCGTGGCGCTGTTCGAGATCGGCGCCGACACCACCAGCCTGAAGGTGCTGCGCGACGACGAGATGCTGTACGACCGCGACCAGGCCTTCGGCGGCAGCCAGCTGACGCAGCTGATCAGCCGCCAGTACGGCCTGTCCTTCGAGGAGGCCGAGGCCAAGAAGCTCAGCGCCGACCTGCCCGACGACTACCGCGACGCGATCCTGCGGCCCTTCGTCGACAACCTGTCGCAGGAGATCGGCCGTGCGCTGCAGTACTTCTTCACCAGCACGCCGCACCACAAGGTGCACTACGTGATGCTCGCCGGCGGCACTGCCACGCTGCCGGGGCTGAAGGACCGGGTGACCGAGCTCACCGGCTTCGCGTCGCAGGTGGTCAACCCCTTCGAGCACATGAAGCTCGGCTCCGCGGTGCGCGAACAGGCACTGCGGCGCGAGGCGCCGTCGTACCTGACGGCCTGCGGCCTGGCGATGCGGAGGTACGAGCAGTGATCCTGATCAACCTGCTGCCGCACCGCGAGGCGCGGCGGCGCGCGCGGCGGCGCGCATTCTTCGCGGGGCTGGCGGCCAGCGCCGTGGTCGGCGCGGCGATCGCCGCCGTCTGGTACGGCATGCTGTCGCAGCTGACCGCGGCGCAGCAGGCGCGCAACGGCTTCCTGCAGGCCGAGATCGGCCGGCTCGACGCGCAGATCAAGGACATCGCGCAGCTGCGCTCCGAGATCGAGGCGCTCAAGGCACGCCAGAAGGCGGTCGAAGATCTGCAGACCGACCGCAACATGCCGGTGCACCTGCTCGACGAGCTGGTCAAGCAGACGCCCGAGGGCGTGTACCTGACCAGCGTCAAGCAGACGGGCCAGGTGGTGCAGGTCACCGGCATGGCGCAGACCAACGAGCGCGTGTCGGAGTTCCTGCGCAACACCCTGTACAACTCGCCGTGGCTGGAGAAGCCCGAGCTGGTCGAGATCAAGACCGCGGCCCAGGGTCCGGGCGCGCCGCGCGACGCGCGCCGGCTCAACGAATTCTCGTTGCGGCTGTCGCTGAAGCGGCCGCAGGCCCCGGCGGCCGCGTCGGCGCCGGCTGGTGCCGCCAGCGCCGCGGCGAGCAAGGCCACCTGAGACCGCCATGAACGCCAAGGCCACCACCACCGACTTCAGCAGCCTGGCCGGGCAGGCTGCCTCGCAGTTTCGCGGGCTCGACCCGAAGCAGCCCGGCCAGTGGCCGCTGCTGCCCAAGATCGCGGTCTGGGCCGCGATGGTCGCGGCCGTGCTCGTGGCCGCGTGGTTCGTGCTGCTGTCCGACGCCGCCGACGAGCTGCAGGCCGCGCGCGACCGCGAGCCCCAGCTCAAGACCGAGTACCAGAGCAAGCTCGCGCAGGCGGTCAACCTGGCCGAGCTGCGCAAGCAGAAGCTGCAGGTCCAGGAATACGTGATCCAGCTGGAGAAGCAGCTGCCGGGCAAGGCCGAGATGGACGCGCTGCTGTCCGACATCAACCAGGCGGGCCTCGGCCGCGGCCTGCAGTTCGAGCTGTTCCGCCCCGGGCAGGTCGAGGTCAAGGACTACTACGCCGAGCTGCCGATCGCGATCAAGGTCAGCGGCCGCTACAACGACATGGGTGCCTTCGCCGCCGACGTGGCCAACCTGAGCCGCATCGTCACGCTGCAGAACCTGGCGATCGTGCCGGTGTCGTCCAAGGACGCGGCCTCGGGCCAGCTGGCGATGGAGGCGACCGCGCGCACCTACCGCTACCTCGACGCGAACGAGATCGCCGAGCAGCAGAAGCAGAAGAAGGCGGCCGCCGACAAGGCCAAGGGAGCGAAGCCGTGAAGGGCCTGACGAAGCGCACCGGGTCCGCCGCCGCGCTGGCGGTGCTGCTCGCGCTGCTGGCCGGCTGCGGCGGCGAGAACGAGGAGCTGCAAGGCTGGATGGAGCAGCAGCGCCGGCAGACCAAGCCGAACGTCACGCCGCTGTCGCCGCCGCCGAAGTTCGACCCGCAGCCCTACAGCTCGTCGCAGGGCGTCGAGCCCTTCAGCCCGCAGAAGCTGTCGGTGGCGCTGAAGATGGAGGCGCGCGAGCCGAACGCACTGCTCGGCGCCGAGCTGAACCGGCGCCGCGAGCCGCTCGAGGCCTATCCGCTGGACAGCATGACGATGGTCGGCAGCGTCGCCCGGGACGGCCGGCCGGTCGCGCTGCTCAAGGTCGACAACCTGCTGTACCAGGTCAGGCCCGGCGACTACCTGGGCCAGAACTACGGGCGCATCACCCAGATCACCGAGACCCAGGTCGTGCTGCGCGAGATCGTGCAGGACGCCGCGGGCGAATGGATCGAGCGCGCCGCCACGCTGCAGCTGCAGGAGAAGGCGCGATGAAGACGACGTTGGAGACACCCACCATGCACCATTGGCGCGCCAGGTTGGCTGCGATCGCGCTCGGCATCGGGCTGCCGATCGCCGCGTTCGCGCAGAACGTGATCCAGGCGATCACCTCGACCCAGCAATCCGGCGCCGATGTCGTGCGCATCGAGCTGGCCGAGCCGTTGCCCGCGCTGCCCAACGGCTTCGTCGTGCAGGCGCCGCCGCGGGTGGCGATCGACCTGCCGGGCGTGGGCAACGCGCTCGGCCACAACACGGTCGAGCTGAACCAGGGCAACGTGCGCTCGGTCAGCGTCGCGCAGTCGGGCGAGCGCACGCGGCTGGTGCTCAACCTGCGCCAGGCCTCCAACTACCGGCTGCAGCAGCAGGGCAACGCGCTGTACGTGCTGCTCGACGCGCCCGCGGCCGCCGCGCAGGCCCCCGCGGCCGGTGCGGCCACGCATTTCGCGCCGGCGCAGAACGCGCAGCCGCTGGCGGTGCGCGGGCTGGACTTCAAGCGCAGCCCCGACGGCGCCGGGCGCGTCGTCGTCGATCTGCCGAGCAACCAGGTCGGCGTCGACATCCGCCAGCAGGGCCAGGCGCTGGTGGTCGACTTCCTGCGCTCGACGCTGCCCGAATCACTGCACCGGCGCCTGGACGTGACCGACTTCGGCACCCCGGTGCAGACCATCTCGGCCACCCAGAGCGGCGACCGCGTGCGCCTGCTGGTCGAGCCCAAGGGCAACTGGGAGCACAGCGCGTACCAGACCGACAACCAGTTCGTGCTCGAGGTGCGGCCGGTCAAGACCGACCCGAACAAGATGACCCAGGGCCCCGGCTTCCAGGGCGAGAAGCTCAGCCTGAACTTCCAGAGCATCGACGTGCGCTCGCTGCTGCAGGTGATCGCCGACTTCACCAACTTCAACGTCGTCACCAGCGACACCGTGACCGGCAACGTCACGCTGCGGCTGAAGGACGTGCCCTGGGACCAGGCGCTGGACATCATCCTGCAGGCCAAGGGCCTGGGCGTGCGCAAGAACGGCAACGTGCTGTGGGTCGCGCCGAAGGAAGAGCTGGCCAGCCGCGAGCAGGCCGACCTCGAGGCGCGCCGCAAGATCTCGGAGCTCGAGCCGCTGCGCACCCAGGCCTTCCAGCTCAACTACACGCGCGCCGAGTCCGTCGCCAAGAGCCTGATGGGATCGGCGCTGGTCGGGCAGGCGGTGAGCGGCGCCACCGGCGAGAACAGCGGGCGCATCCTGTCGGCGCGCGGCAGCGCGATCTTCGAGCAGCGCACCAACCAGCTGTTCGTGACCGACATCCCCTCGAAGCTCGAGGAGGTGCAGGCGATGATCGCCAAGATCGACATCCCGGTGCGCCAGGTGCTGATCGAGGCGCGCATCGTCGAGGCCGACGATTCCTTCGGCCGCAGCCTGGGCGTGAAGCTCGGCTTCGCCAACCTGGCCGGCCCGCCCACCAGCGGCCCGGGCGCGCAGGTCGGCGGCAACTACCAGGCGATCGGCGCGCAGACCGGCCAGGGCCCGCCGGTGGACTTCGGCAACACCCAGTTCGTCAACCTGCCGGCCAACACCGGGGCGCTGGGCGCCGCCGCGGCGACCTTCGCGCTGTCGCTGTTCAGCGCGTCGGCCAACCAGTTCCTGAACCTGGAGCTGTCGGCGCTCGAGGCCGACAACCGCGGCAAGGTCGTGTCCAGCCCGCGCGTGATCACCGCCGACCAGGTCAAGGCGATCATCGAGCAGGGCGAGGAGCTGCCGTACCAGCAGGCCACCAGCAGCGGCGCCACCTCGGTGACCTTCCGCAAGGCCACGCTCAAGCTCGAGGTGGTGCCGCAGATCACGCCCGAAGGCCAGGTGATCCTGGACCTGGACGTCAACAAGGACCGCAAGGGCACGCTGACGCTGCAGGGCTACACCATCGACACCAAGCACGTGCGCACGCAGGTGCTGGTGGAGAACGGCGGCACCGTCGTGATCGGCGGCATCTTCCAGCAGGAAGACCTGGTGCAGGTCAACAAGGTGCCGTGGCTGGGCGACATCCCCTACGTCGGCAACCTGTTCAAGAACACGATGCGCAACACCAAGAAGACCGAACTGCTGGTGTTCATCACCCCGAAGATCGTGACCGACCGGGTTGCGGCGCGCTGAAACTTTGAGGCTCTTCAAGATGCACCTGATTCACTCTTCCGGTTGGGCTGCGCTAGCCCGGCGCGCAGCGCACGCGGCTGCGGTGCTGACTGCTGCTGCCCTGGTGGCGGCCTGCGGCGGCGACAGCGAACCGGCATCCGAACCTCCGTTCGGCGGCTCGACGCCCGCGGGCAGCGGCGGCGGAGGCAACGGATCCACGAAATCCAACGTGGTGCTGACGCTCAAGCTGACCGATGCCGCAGGTGCCTCGACCTCGACGATCGCGACCGGGCAGCCGGTGCGCGCACAGGCAGTCCTCACGCGAGACGGTGCTCTGGTTGCCAATGAAATCGTCCAGTTTTCGGTCGAGCAACCGGTCGAGTTGGTGAGGATCGATCCTGCGGCGGGGTCGGTATTGACGGCATCGGACGGCACTGCGGTCGTGACCGTATCGTCCCTGGGCGCGTCCACCGGGGCTGGAACGATCAAGGCGAGTGCCAAGGTCGGCGACGAAGCCGTGACCGCGGGGGCCAACTTCTTCGCCAGCGGATCAAGCACCACGTCACCAGCATCGCTGGCCCTCGGTCCGGTACAGATCTCGTCGGCCTCGGTCTCGGCATACGGCACCACGGGAATCCAGGTTCAAGTCTTGCGCGAAGGCCAACCGTACACGTCACCGGTGACGGTCAACTTCACATCCTCGTGCGCCGCTGGAAAGGCAAGCGTGACTTCCAGCGCCACGACGAAGCCCAATGGTGTGGCTGACGGCACGTTCGTCGACAACGGCTGCGCCCAGACGGCCGACGCCACCGTGACGATTACCGCATCGATATCGACCGACTCCAAGTCCGGCTCGGTTCTGGTAAGGGCGCCTACGACGGGCAGCCTCAGATTCCTCTCTGTGGAGCCGTCCGACAAGTCGATCACGCTGCGTGGGCAAGGCGGCAACGGTCGCCAGGAGAATGCGACCGTCACGTTCCGGCTCGTCGATGTTGCCGGCCAGGGAGTCGCCGATACGAACGTGTGCTTCGACGTTTCGACGTACATCGGCGGTCTGAACCTGGACGGCTACTCGCCGACAACACTGCCCGCAAACAGGGGCAGCACGGCGCTCTGCGGCAACGATCCGCTCAGCCAGGTGCGCTACGTGAAGCGGACCAACCCGGACGGTACGGTGTCGGTGCAGATCAATTCGGGCACCGTACCCACACCAGTCCGTGTTCGGGCACGCTCGCTCTATCCCGCGACTGCATCGGTGCCGCTGGAAAGCTTCTCCGATACCTTGTCGATCTCGACCGGCCTGCCCCTGCAGCGCTCGTTCTCGCTGTCGGTCGACAAGGCCAACATCGACGGCGGCAACTTCGACGGCGAAGTTGCCAGCCTGACCGTGCGGCTTGCCGACCAGTTCTCGAACCCGGTGCCCGACGGCACGGTGGTGAACTTCATCGGCTCCGGGGCCGCGGTCTGCACGGCCAACAACGGATCCTGCAAGACGACGGACGGCGCCTGCTCGTGCAATGTCGTGTCGCAGGAGCGGCGCCCGGCGGACAACCGGGTGGTGGTCACGGCGTACGCCGTGGGCATGGAGGACTTCGACGACCTGAACGGCGACAACCTCTACACGCCGGGCGTGGATGGATTCAGTCTGACCCTGCAGGACCTGGGCGACGCCTATGTGGACGCGAACAAGGACGGCAAGTACGGCGACGGTTCGACCACAGCGCCGACGAACCCGACGATCAATGGCGACACCGACATTCCGATCCCGTATCAGAAGAACGACGTCATCACCGTCAAGGGCGACGGCGTTCGCGGCACCGCGCACATCCGGGCTTCGACCGTCATCTACCTGAGCCGGGCTTCGTCCGCCGGGGATCCGACGGTGGTGGTGCCGCTGCGCAGTCTCGATCGCAGCTACTCGCTGACCGGCGGTGCTGCATCGCAGCCGTTCGTCCGGCTGAAGCCGATCTGCCCGAAGGACACGCCGATGCCGCAGGCCACGATTGCCACGCTGCTCGACGACGGCATCGGCAACCCGATGGCCGCGGGCACGACTCTGGCGGTGGTGGATGCGTCGACGAACGTCGCGCCGGCCGGTTTCCGCCCGTCCAGCGTGCTCGCCGTCGGTGCAAGGCCGCCGATGCCGGGGATCGATCTGCCGAATACGGAGAAGCCCTTGAAGTGGACCTCGAGCGACGCCAACGGCAACGTCCCGACGGCGCACAGCATCACGGTCCGCGGAGTGGAAGACAAGTGCGCGGGGAATGCGTCGTTCGCGCTCGAGGTCAAGTCGCCGCGCGGCGGAAGCGCCACGGCTCGCGTGCTGTACGAAGGTGAGCCGAAGGACACGCTGCGCTCCGCTTTCGCGGTGCGCTATCTCGACCAGGTTGCGTTCGAGGCAAGGGCGCTCGGCGCTGGCAACGTGACGGTCATGCCAGAAGCTTGGGTTGGCTCTGCCGCGGGCCCGTCTGCGGCGACGAAGGTCACCATAGACTGGGGGGACGGGTCCAAGACTGACGGCACGATTCCGTCGACGCCGGTGGCGCACCACTACGCGAGCGCGGGGACGAAGACCATTGCCGTCAGCGTGGTTGCAGGCGGCGTTACCTACAGCAGCAGCCAGAGCATCGATGTGCCGTAAGCGCCGGCTGGCCGAGCGTACGCGAGTGGCCGCCCCGTGATCCTCGCGCTGGTCGGTATGCCCGGCTGTGGCAAGTCCACGGTCGGGCGGCACTTGGCGCGGCACCTGGGGCTGACCCTGGCCGACAGCGACCAGCTGATCGAGCAGCGGATCGGCATGCCGATCCGCAACTTCTTCGAGCAGCACGGCGAAGCCCCGTTCCGCGATGTCGAGGAGACGGTGATCGCCGAGCTGTGCGCCGGTGACGAGCGGGTGATCGCCACCGGCGGCGGCGCGGTGCTGCGCGAGGCCAACCGGCGCGCGCTGCGCCAGTGCGCGCACGTGTTCTACCTGCGCTCCGCGCCGGAGGATCTGTACCGCCGGCTGCGCCACGACACCCACCGGCCGCTGCTTCAGGTGGCCGACCCGCTGCGCCGCCTGCGCGAGCTGTTCCGCCAGCGCGACCCGCTGTACCGCCAGACTGCGCACTACGTGATCGAGACCGGCCGGCCTTCGGTGCCGTCGCTGGTCAACATGGTGCTGATGCAGCTCGAAGTCGCCGGGCTGGTCGACCCGGCGCGCGTGCCTTCGCCGGTGGACGCGCGGCCGCTGCAGGCCGGCGGCTGACGCACGCCGCCGCTGCGCCGCGGCCCTGCCCGCTGCGCTGCGCTGCGGCCATGCCCGCGGCGGCCGGCAGCAGCCGATGCCGGCCGTACACTCGGCCGCCATGCCTGCCGCCACCGCTTCGCCGCCGGCCGCCACCGTGGTGGTGGACACCGGCCACACCCGCTACGACATCCGCATCGGCGAAGGCCTGCTCGACGAGCCGGCCTCGTGGCAGGGCCTGCCGCGCGCGGCACGGGCGCTGATCGTCAGCAACACCGCGGTGGCGCCGCTGTACGCGGCCCGGCTGCGCACCGCGCTGGGCGGCGCCTATGCGGCCGTCGGCCTGATCGAGCTGCCCGACGGCGAGGCGCACAAGGACTGGCCGGCGCTGAACCTGATCTTCGACCGGCTGCTGGCCGACGGGGCCGACCGCGACACCGTGCTGTTCGCGCTCGGCGGCGGCGTGGTCGGCGACATCTGCGGCTTCGCCGCCGCCTGCTGGATGCGCGGCGTGCCCTTCGTGCAGGTGCCGACCACGCTGCTCGCGCAGGTGGATTCGTCGGTGGGCGGCAAGACCGCGATCAACCACCCGGGCGGCAAGAACATGATCGGCGCGTTCTGGCAGCCGGCGCGCGTGGTCTGCGACCTGTCCACGCTGGCCACGCTGCCCGACCGCGAGCTGCGCGCCGGGCTGGCCGAGGTCATCAAGTACGGGCCGATCGCCGATGCCGCCTTCCTCGACTGGATCGAGGCCAACCTCGACGCGCTGCTGGCACGCGACCCGGCCGCGCTGGCGCACGCGGTGCGGCGCAGCTGCGAGATCAAGGCGGCCGTGGTCGGCCAGGACGAGCGCGAGGCCGGGTTGCGCGCGATCCTGAACTTCGGCCACACCTTCGGCCACGCGATCGAGGCCGGGCTGGGTTTCGGCACCTGGCTGCACGGCGAGGCGGTGGGCTGCGGCATGGTGCTGGCGGCGGCGCTGTCGCAGCGGCTCGGGCTGGTCGACGCGGCCTTCGCCGCGCGGATCGAGCGGCTGGTCGCGCGCGCCCGCCTGCCGGTGCAGGCGCCCGACCTGGGGCCGCCCGATCGCTGGCTCGAGCTGATGCGCGTGGACAAGAAGGCGCAGGCCGGGCAGATCCGCTTCGTGCTGATCGACGCGCCCGGCCATGCGCTGCTGCGGCCGGCGCCCGACGACGCGGTGCGCGCGGTGCTGGCCGCGCACACGGCGCCTGCCGCCTGAAGTGCCGCACTGATGGCGGCGAGCGCGCCTGCGCCCTGGGCCAGCGACCCGCTGCGTTCGCGCGGCCGGCGCCTGGCCGAGCCGGCGCAGCCCGCAGGCACCGCCTACCAGAGCGACCGCGAGCGCATCGTGCACTGCAGCGCGTTCCGGCGGCTGGTCTACAAGACGCAGGTGTTCATCAACCACGAAGGCGACCTGTTCCGCACGCGGCTGACCCATTCGCTCGAAGTCGCGCAGATCGCGCGCTCGGCGGCGCGCGCGCTCGCGCTCGACGAAGACCTGAGCGAGGCGATCGCGCTCGCGCACGACCTCGGCCACACGCCCTTCGGCCACGCCGGGCAGGACGCGCTGCACGAGTGCATGCGCGCGCACGACGGCTTCGAGCACAACCTGCAGAGCCTGCGCGTGGTGGACGAGCTCGAGCAGCGGCTGCCGCGCTTCGACGGCCTGAACCTGAGCTTCGAGACGCGCGAAGGCATCCTCAAGCACTGTTCGCGCGCCAACGCCGAGCGGCTGGAGCGCGCCGAGCCCGGCGGCGTCGCGCACCGCTTCCTGGCCGGCGGGCAGCCGTCGCTCGAGGCGCAGCTCGTCAACCTGGCCGACGAGATGGCCTACAACGTGCACGACATGGACGACGGCGTGCGCTCGGGCCTGATCGACGAGGCGCAGCTGGCGGACCTGGCGCTGTACCGCCGCCACCGCGATGCGGCGCTCGCCGATTGCCCGGGGCTGGCCGGGCGGCGGCTGCTGTTCGATGCGCTGCAGCGGCTGCAGGCGGCGCAGCTGGCCGACCTGGTCGCCGCCACCGGCGCGGCGCTGGCGCGTGCGGCGCCGGCTGATGCCGAAGCGGTGCGCCGCCACCCGGTGCCGCTGGTGGCCTTCAGTGCGGCGTTGCGCGCGCAGATCGACGAGGTCAAGCGCTTCCTGTTCGCGGCGCTGTACCGCCACCCGCAGGTCATGCACAACACCGACCTGGCGCGCCAGGTGGTGCGCGAACTGTTCGACGCGTATTGCGCCGATCCGGCGCAGATGCCGCCCGAGCACGCGCAGCGCAAGCGGCGCGAGCGCGCGGTGGCCGACTACATCGCCGGCATGACCGACCGCTTCGCGCTGCGCGAGCACCAGCGGCTGACCGGGCGCAGCCTGTTTGCGGCCGGCTGATGTTTGGCGACGCCATGAATCGCAGCCCCGAGCCCTGGGTTCAGCGGCGCTGAGCCGACGCCAACGACGGCGATCCGATGGCGCGGCTGCCCCGGCTCGTGGTCCCCGGCATGGCGCATCACGTGGTGCTGCGCGGCCACAACGGGCAGCGCGTGTTCGCCGACGACGACGACCGGCGGCGCTGCCTGGACGCGCTCGCCGAGGGGCTGCGCGCGCAATCGATCGCGCTGCTGGCCTACGCGCTGCTGGACGACGAGGTGCGGCTGCTGCTGGTGCCGCAGCAGGCCGATGCGATCGGCCGGCTGCTGCAGGGCGTGGGCCGGCGCTACGGCGCCTACTTCAACCGGCGCCATGGGCGCCGCGGCACGCTGTGGGACGGGCGCTTTCGCGCCGGCGTGGTCGAGCCGGGGGAAGCGACCTTGCAGTGCCTGTGCTGGGTGGACGGGCTGCCGCAGCAGCGCGGCCAGGCGGCCGACGCCGCCGGCGCCTGGGGCAGCGCGGCGCACCGCCTGGGCCTGCGGCGCGACCGGCTGGTGACCGACCCGCCCGAATACTGGGCGCTGGGCAACACGCCCTTCGAGCGCGAGGCCGCCTGGGCCCGGCGGCTGCGCCAGGGCCTGGACCCGGCGCAGGCCGAGCGCCTGGAGCACGCGGCGCGCCACGGCTGGGCCTGGGGGTCGGCGGCCTTCGCCGCCGGCCTGGCCGATGCCGTCGGCCGTGCGACCGCTCCGCGTCCGCGTGGCCGCCCGCCACGCTCGCCCGCGGCCTGAACGTCGGCCTGAACGTCGGCCTGGTCGGCGACCGCGGGGCGCCCGGATCGGCGCCCGTTGACGCATGCAGGGGTATGCCGGTGCGCGCAGGTGCACGCCAGTGCAGTCAGTGCAGCCAGTGCAGCCAGGCACCGCCCGATGCAGCGCACTGCACCCCGGCGCAGCCTGAAGCCCCCAGCAGCGCCCGCACGCGAGGCGCAGGCGCGAAGCGCGCATGAAGCGCCCGGCCCGGAAGCAGCCCACCGCTGATATGTATGGCCCCAATTAAATCCGTATCAGCAATGTCATGAGCATAAAGAGAGCCTGACCCCATTTGATTTTCATTGCGGGCTTTGCTGCGCTGCGATAGCCTTCGCGCCCTTCGGTCGAACCAGGATTGCACGATGGCCTCCACCCCGCTGCCCGCCGCCCCCGCCGCCCCTGCCGACGAGCGCGCCGCCGGCACCGCGCTCGGCCTGTACGACCCGCGCCACGAGCACGACGCCTGCGGCGTGGGCTTCGTCGCCCACATCAAGGGCCAGCGCTCGCACCCGATCATCGAGCAGGGCCTCAAGATCCTCGAGAACCTCGACCACCGCGGCGCGGTGGGCGCCGACAAGCTGATGGGCGACGGCGCCGGCATCCTGATCCAGATCCCCGACGAGCTGTACCGCGCCGACATGGCGGCGCAGGGCGTGGTGCTGCCGCCGCCGGGCGACTACGGCGTCGGCATGATCTTCATGCCCAAGGAGCACGCGTCGCGGCTGGCGTGCCAGCAGGAGCTGGAACGCGCGGTGCGCGCCGAGGGCCAGGTGCTGCTGGGCTGGCGCGACGTGCCGGTGGACGCCGACATGCCGATGAGCCCGACGGTGCGCGCCAAGACCCCGGTGATCCGCCAGATCTTCATCGGCCGCGGCCACGACGTGATCGTGCCCGACGCGCTCGAGCGCAAGCTGTACGTGATCCGCAAGACGGCGTCGGCCGCGATCCAGGCGCTCCACCTCACCCACAGCCGCGAGTACTACGTGCCCAGCATGAGCTGCCGCACCGTGATCTACAAGGGCCTGCTGCTGGCCGACCAGGTGGGCCGCTACTACCGCGACCTGCACGACCCGCGCGCCGTGACCGCGCTGGCGCTGGTGCACCAGCGCTTCTCCACCAACACCTTCCCCGAGTGGCCGCTGGCGCACCCGTTCCGGCTGGTCGCGCACAACGGCGAGATCAACACGCTCAAGGGCAACTTCAACTGGATGCGCGCGCGCGAAGGCGTGATGAAGAGCCCGGTGCTGGGCGACGACCTGGCCAAGCTGTACCCGATCACCTTCGAGGGCCAGAGCGACACCGCCACCTTCGACAACGCGCTCGAGCTGCTGGTGATGGCCGGCTACCCGCTGGCGCACGCGGCGATGATGATGATCCCCGAGGCCTGGGAGCAGCACGAGCGCATGGACGAGCGCCGGCGCGCGTTCTACGAGTACCACGCGGCGATGCTCGAGCCCTGGGACGGCCCCGCGGCGATGGTGTTCACCGACGGCAAGCAGATCGGCGCCACGCTCGACCGCAACGGCCTGCGCCCGGCGCGCTACATCGTCACCGACGACGACCTGGTCGTGATGGCCAGCGAAAGCGGCGTGCTGCCGATCCCCGAGAGCCGCATCGTCAAGAAGTGGCGGCTGCAGCCGGGCAAGATGTTCCTGATCGACCTGGAGCAGGGCCGCATCGTCGACGACGAGGAGCTGAAGAACCAGTACGCCAACGCGCGGCCCTACCGCCAGTGGATCGAGAACGTGCGCATCCGGCTCGACTCGATCGCGGTCGAGCCCGCCGGCGCCGGCAGCTTCGCCGAGACGCTGCTCGACCGCCAGCAGGCCTTCGGCTACACCCAGGAGGACATCAAGTTCCTGCTCGCGCCGATGGCCGCCGGCGGCGAGGAAGGCATCGGCTCGATGGGCAACGATTCGCCGCTGGCGGTGCTGTCCGACCGGCCCAAGCCGCTGTACCAGTACTTCAAGCAGCTGTTCGCGCAGGTCACCAACCCGCCGATCGACCCGATCCGCGAGGCGATCGTGATGAGCCTGAACAGCTTCATCGGCCCGAAGCCCAACCTGCTCGACATCAACGCGGTCAACCCGCCGATGCGGCTCGAGGTGCACCAGCCGGTGCTCGGCTTCGACGACATGGCGCGGCTGCGCGCGATCGAGCGCCACACCGCCGGCAAGTTCCGCAGCTGCGAGATCGACATCTGCTACCCGGTGGCCTGGGGGCGCGAGGGCATCGAGGCCAAGCTCGCGTCGCTGTGCGCCGAGGCGGTGGACGCGATCCGCTCGGGCCACAACATCCTGATCATCACCGACCGGCGCATGGACCGCACGCTGCTGGCGATCCCGGCGCTGCTGGCGCTGTCGGCGATCCACCACCACCTGGTGCGCGCGGGCCTGCGCACCACCGCCGGCCTGGTGGTCGAGACCGGCAGTGCGCGCGAGGTGCACCACTTCGCGGTGCTGGCCGGCTTCGGCGCCGAAGGCGTGCACCCGTACCTGGCGCTCGAGACGCTGGCCGAGATGCAGCGCGAGCTGCCGGCCGAGCTGCCCGCCGACAAGGCGATCGCCAACTACGTGAAGGCGATCGGCAAGGGCCTGTCGAAGATCATGTCCAAGATGGGCATCAGCACCTACATGTCCTACTGCGGCGCGCAGATCTTCGAGGCCATCGGCCTGCAGCGCGCCTTCGTCGACCAGTACTTCCGCGGCACCGCCACGCAGGTGGGCGGCATCGGCGTGTTCGAGGTCGCCGAGGAAGCGCTGCGCCTGCACCGCGCCGCCTTCGGCAACGACGCGCTGCTGGCCGACCGGCTCGACGCCGGCGGCGACTACGCGTGGCGCGTGCGTGGCGACGAGCACATGTGGACGCCCGACGCGATCGCCAAGCTGCAGCACAGCGCGCGCTCGGGCCGCTTCGACACCTACAAGGAATACGCGCAGATCATCAACGACCAGAGCCGCCGCCACATGACGCTGCGCGGCCTGTTCGAGTTCCGCGTCGATCCGGCGCGCGCGGTGCCGATCGACGAGGTCGAGCCGGCGAGCGAGATCGTCAAGCGCTTCGCCACCGGCGCGATGAGCCTGGGCTCGATCAGCACCGAGGCGCACACCACGCTGGCGATTGCGATGAACCGCATCGGGGCGAAGAGCAACACCGGCGAAGGCGGCGAGGATCCGGCGCGCTATCGCGCCGAGCTCGCCGGCACCGCGGTCGCCGCCGGCACCCGGGTCAGCGACGTGATCGGCGCCAAGGTGATCGAGGCCGACTACGCGATGCAGCAAGGCGACAGCCTGCGCAGCCGGATCAAGCAGGTCGCGTCGGGCCGCTTCGGCGTGACCACCGAATACCTGGTCAGCGCCGACCAGATCCAGATCAAGATGGCGCAGGGCGCCAAGCCCGGCGAGGGCGGCCAGCTGCCCGGCGGCAAGGTCAGCGAGTACATCGGCATGCTGCGCTGCAGCGTGCCCGGCGTCGGCCTGATCAGCCCGCCGCCGCACCACGACATCTATTCGATCGAGGACCTGGCGCAGCTGATCCACGACTTGAAGAACGTGAACCCGCGCGCGTCGATCAGCGTCAAGCTGGTCAGCGAAGTCGGCGTCGGCACGGTCGCCGCCGGCGTGGCCAAGTGCAAGGCCGACCACGTGGTGATCGCCGGCCACGACGGCGGCACCGGCGCGTCGCCGTGGAGCAGCATCAAGCACGCGGGCACGCCGTGGGAGCTGGGGCTGGCCGAGACCCAGCAGACGCTGGTGCTCAACCGCCTGCGCGGGCGCATCCGCGTGCAGGCCGACGGCCAGATGAAGACCGGGCGCGACGTGGTCATCGGCGCCTTGCTCGGCGCCGACGAGTTCGGCTTCGCCACGGCGCCGCTGGTCGCCGAGGGCTGCATCATGATGCGCAAGTGCCACCTGAACACCTGCCCGGTGGGCGTGGCCACGCAGGACCCGGTGCTGCGCCGCCGCTTCACGGGCAAGCCCGAGCACGTGATCAACTACCTGTTCTTCGTGGCCGAAGAGGCGCGCGCGATCATGGCGCAGCTGGGCATCCGCCGCTTCGACGATCTGATCGGCCGTGCCGACCTGCTCGACACGAGGAAGGGCATCGAGCACTGGAAGGCGCGCGGGCTGGACTTCAGCCGCGTGTTCCACCTGCCCGCCGTGCCGGCCGACGAGCCGCGCCGCCAGACCGACGCGCAGGACCACGACCTCGGCCGCGGGCTCGACCCCGAGCTGATCGAACGCTGCCGGCCGGCGCTCGAGCGCGCAGAGAAGGTCCGGCTGATGCACAACGCGCGCAACGTGCACCGCTCGGTCGGCGCGATGCTGTCGGGCGAGCTGATCCGCCGGCACCCCGAAGGCCTGCCCGACCAGACCATCTTCATCCAGACCGAGGGCAACGGCGGCCAGAGCTTCGGCGCCTTCCTGGCCGCCGGCATCACGCTGTACCTGATCGGCGACGCCAACGACTACACCGGCAAGGGCCTGTCGGGCGGGCGCATCGTGGTGCGGCCGAGCATCGAGTTCCGCGGCGACGCCGCGCAGAACATCATCGTCGGCAACACCGCGCTGTACGGCGCCACCGGCGGCGAGGCCTTCTTCCGCGGCGTGGCCGGCGAGCGCTTCGCGGTGCGGCTGTCGGGCGCCACCGCGGTGGTGGAGGGCACCGGCGACCACGGCTGCGAGTACATGACCGGCGGCACCGTGGTCGTGCTCGGGCTGACCGGGCGCAACTTCGCCGCCGGCATGAGCGGCGGCGTCGCCTACGTGTACGACGCCGACGGCCGCTTCGCGCAACGCTGCAACACCAGCATGGTCGCGGTCGAGCGCGTGCTGCCGGCGGCGCAGCAGGCGGCCGGCAGCGAAGCCGCCGCCTGGCACCGCGGCCTGGCCGACGAAGTGCAGCTGAAGCGGCTGGTCGAGGAGCACCACCGCTGGACCGGCAGCCTGCGCGCGCGCGAGGTCCTCGACAACTGGCCCGACGCGTGCACGCGCTTCGTCAAGGTCTTGCCGCACGAGTACCGGCGCGCGCTGGCCGAATCCGCCGCCCGCGCCGAGGCGGCGCAGGCCACCGCGAAGGCGCGCTCCAGCGCCGCCGCCGCCGCGCCGGCCAAGTGAAGGCGGCGGCGGCAGCAGGCCCTCGTGCTGCGCCGCCCGCCCGCCGCCGCGCACCCCTTCAATCGTCATCCGTCATCGAGTTCGACATGGGCAAAGTCACCGGCTTTCTGGAGTTCGACCGCCTCGAACAGGAGTACGAGCCGGTCGCCCGGCGCGTGCGCCACTACAAGGAGTTCGTGATCGGCCTGTCGGCCGACCAGGCCAAGATCCAGGGCGCGCGCTGCATGGACTGCGGCACGCCGTTCTGCAACCACGGCTGCCCGGTGCACAACCTGATCCCGGACTTCAACGACCTGGTGTGGCGCGGCGACTGGCGCCAGGCGATCGAGGTGCTGCACTCGACCAACAACTTCCCCGAGTTCACCGGCCGCATCTGCCCGGCGCCCTGCGAGGCGGCGTGCACGCTCAACATCAACGACGACCCGGTGGGCATCAAGTCGATCGAGCACGCGATCATCGACCGCGCCTGGAGCCAGGGCTGGGTGAAGCCGCAGCCGGCGGCGGCCAGGACCGGCAAGTCGGTCGCGGTGGTCGGCTCGGGCCCGGCGGGCCTGGCGGCGGCGCAGCAGCTGGCGCGTGCCGGCCACGCGGTCACCGTGTTCGAGAAGAACAGCCGCATCGGCGGGCTGCTGCGCTACGGCATCCCCGACTTCAAGCTCGAGAAGTCGCACATCGACCGGCGCATCGAGCAGATGCGCGCCGAAGGCGTGGTGTTCCGCACCGGCGTGCTGGTGGGCGCGTTGCCCGCGGGCAGCAAGGTCACCAACGACGCCGTCGAGACCGTGGCGCCCGCGCAGCTGATGGCCGAATTCGACGCGGTGCTGCTGGCCGGCGGCGCCGAGCTCAGCCGCGACCTGCCGGTGCCGGGGCGCGAACTCGACGGCGTGCACTTCGCGATGGAGTTCCTGCCGCAGCAGAACAAGGTGCTGGCCGGCGACACGGTCGAGGGCCGGATCAGCGCCGCCGGCAAGCACGTGATCGTGATCGGCGGCGGCGACACCGGAAGCGACTGCGTGGGCACCAGCAACCGCCACGGCGCCGCCAGCGTCACCCAGTTCGAGCTGCTGCCGATGCCGCCCGAGCAGGAGGACAAGCCGCTGGTGTGGCCGTACTGGCCGATCCGGCTGCGCACCAGCTCGAGCCACGAGGAGGGCTGCGCGCGCGAATTCGCGATCGCCACCCAGGCTTTCGTCGCCGGCAGCCGCAAGGACAAGGGCCGGGTCGCCGGCCTGAAGACGGTGCAGGTGCAGCCGCAGGGCGGCCGGCTGGTCGAAGTGCCCGGCACCGAGAAGGAGTGGAAGGCCGACCTGGTGCTGCTGGCGATGGGCTTCACCGCGCCGGCGGCCACGGTGCTCGAAGCCTTCGGCGTCGAGCGCGACGGCCGCGGCAATGCGCGCGCCGGCACCGGCCTGCGCGATGGTTACCGCACCAACGTGCCGAAGGTGTTCGCCGCCGGCGACATGCGCCGCGGCCAGAGCCTGGTGGTCTGGGCGATCCGCGAAGGCCGGCAGGCGGCGCGCGCGATCGACGAGGCGCTGATGGGCGCGACGACGCTGCCGGCCTGACGGCGCATCGGCCGGGCCGCGCCGGGGCCCGGGCGCGGCCGCCGGCGCGCGTCATGCGCCACGCCGGGCCACGCCGGCGAGCGCTGCCGGCCGGGGGGTGCGTGCGACAATGCCCGGCCCGCAGGTGCCGCGGTGCGCCTGCCGCGCCCGCATCGCCCCCCCCGAACCCATCGCACAGCTGCCGGCCGCTGCGCCGGCACCCCTTCGCGCGTGCCCCCAGACGCCCTGATCGAGATCCGCAGTGTCAGCTTCGGCTACGACGCCTCGCGCACGATCCTGAACGACGTGTCGCTGCGCTTCGCGCGCGGCCGGGTCACCGCGATCCTCGGCGGCTCGGGCTGCGGCAAGACCACGCTGCTGCGGCTGATCGCCGGCGTGCACCCGGCCACCCGCGGCGAGGTGGTCTTCGACGGCGAGCGCATCGACGCCGCCGACCGCGCCCAACTGTTCCGCCTGCGCCGGCGCCTGGGGATGCTGTTCCAGTTCGGCGCGCTGTTCACCGACCTGAGCGTGTTCGACAACGTCGCCTTCCCGCTGCGCGAGCACACCGGCCTGCCCGAGAGCATGATCCGCGACATCGTGCTGATGAAGCTCAACGCGGTGGGGCTGCGCGGCGCGGCGCCGCTGCGCATCGCGCAGGTGTCGGGCGGCATGGCGCGGCGCATCGCGCTGGCGCGCGCGATCGCGCTCGACCCGGAGCTGATCATGTACGACGAGCCCTTCGCCGGGCTCGACCCGATCTCGATGGGCATCGCCGCCAACCTGATCCGCAGGCTGGGCGCGGCCACCGGCGCCACTTCGCTGGTGGTGTCGCACGACGTGCAGCAGTGCTTCGCGATCTGCGACGACGCCTACCTGCTGTCGTCGCAGGGGCGGGTGGTCGCGCACGGCACGCCGGCCGAGCTGCGCGCGTCGGACCACCCCGAGGTGCGCCAGTTCATCGGCGGCCTGCCCGACGGGCCGGTGCGCTTCCACTACCCGGCGCCGCCGCTGGCCGAGGACTTGGGGTTGGCGGCATGAGACGCCCGACCGGCCGCATCCCAGCGCGAAGGGGCGTGCCGTGAACGGCGGGGTCGCGGGCCTGGGCCGCTTCACGCTCGCGCAACTGCGCGCGCTCGGCCACGCGGCGTTCTTCTTCGTCGAGCTGCTGCTCTTCACGCCGGCGGCGCTGCGCCGCTTCGGGCTGGTGGTGGCGCAGCTGCAGGCGATCGGCAACCGCTCGCTGGTGATCATCGCCGCCTCGGGCCTGGCGGTGGGCTTCGTGCTCGCGCTGCAGATGTACTACGCGCTGGTCATCTACGGCGCGGCCGAGAACCTGGGGCTGGTGGTCAACCTGTCGCTGGTGCGCGAGCTGGGGCCGGTGGTCACCGCGCTGCTGTTCGCCGGCCGTGCCGGTACCTCGCTGACCGCCGAGATCGGCCTGATGAAGGCCGGCGAGCAACTGGCGGCGATGGAGCTGATGGCGATCGACCCGCGCGCGCGTGTGCTCGCGCCGCGCTTCGTCGGCGGCGTGGTCGCGATGCCGATCCTGGCGCTGGTGTTCTCGGCGGTCGGCATCCTCGGCGCCTGGGTGGTCGCGGTGCTGCTGATCGGCGTGGACCCCGGCAACTTCTGGGCGATCCAGCAGGACCGCGTCGACGTCTGGCGCGACCTGGGCAACGGCGTCGTCAAGAGCGTGGTGTTCGGCCTGATCTGCACCTTCGTCGCGCTGTACCAGGGCTACGAGACCGAGGCCACGCCCGGCGGCGTCGCGCACGCCACCACGCGCACCGTGGTGGTGTCGTCGCTGGCGGTGCTCGGCATGGACTTCATCCTGACCGCGTTGATGTTCTCCACCCCATGAACCGCAAATCCACCGAAACGCTGGTCGGGCTGTTCGTGCTGCTCGGCATCGGCGCGCTGTTCTTCCTGGCGCTGCAGGCGGCCAACCTCGGCAACTTCAGCACGGAACCGACCTACAGCCTGAGCGCGCGCTTCGACAACATCGGCGGCCTGAAGGTGCGCGCACCGGTGCGCAGCGCCGGCGTCACCGTGGGCCGGGTGACTGCGATCACGCTCGACCCCAAGACCTTCCAGGGGGTGGTCACGATGGAGATCCGCCGCGGCTTCGAGTTTCCGAAGGACAGCTCGGCCAAGATCCTGACCGCCGGGCTGCTCGGCGACCAGTACATCGGGCTCGATCCGGGCAACGACGACCGCAACCTGGCACCGGGCGCCACGATCACCCAGACGCAGTCGGCGCTGGTGCTCGAGAACCTGATCGGCCGGATGCTGTTCGACCGCGCAGCCGAAGCCGGCGGCGCGGCCGCCAAGCCATGACCGCGCGGCCGCGCTCGCGGCGCCGGGCCGCAACCGCGCTGCCCGGCCGGGCGCTGCTGCCGGGCCTGGCGCTGCTGCTGGGCCTGGTGTTGGGGCTCGGCGCGGCGCCGGCGGCGGCGCAGCCCAGTTCCGGCGTGGCGCCGATCACGCGGATCCTCGACACCATCGAGCCGCCGGCGCAGCCCGCCGCCGTGGAGGAGGACGACTCCACCGCCGGCCAGCGCGCCGACCCGTGGGAGCCCTTCAACCGCGCGATGTGGCGCTTCAACCAGGACCTGGACCAGGGGCTGGTGCTGCCCTGGACCGACGCCTACGTGACCCTGGTGCCGGAAGTGGCGCGCATCGGCATCGGCAACTTCTTCGCCAACGCGCAGGACGCGTGGTCGGCGGTGAACAACCTGCTGCAGGGCAAGCTCGAGCGCAGCGTCGCGATGACGATGCGCTTCGCGGTCAACAGCACGCTCGGCGCCTTCGGCCTGATCGACATCGCCACCGCGGTCGGCATGGAGCGCACGCCCGAGGATTTCGGCCAGACCCTGGGCGTGTGGGGCATGCCCGCCGGCCCGTACCTGGTGCTGCCGCTGTTCGGGCCGTCGACGCTGCGCGACGCGATCGGATTGCCGCTGGACCTGATGGCTTCGCCCTACTACGCGATCAACGACGCCGCCTTCCGGCCGGCGACGACCGTGCTGGGCGTGCTCAACACGCGCTCGCAACTGCTCGGCGCGAGCGAGGCGCTGGACGCGATCGCGCTCGACAAGTACAGCTTCGTGCGCGACGTGTTCCTGCGCCGGCGCCTGAACCAGCTGTACGACGGCAACCCGCCGGAGGACCTGGACATCGACGGGCGGCGCAAGCCGCCGACCGACGAATAGCCGCCGACCGGAGAACCACCGCTCGCCGCCTGCGGCTGCCGGCTGGGGTATCGTGCCGGCTTCGCGGCGCGTGGTGCGCCGCAGGCGAGCGGGGGAGAAGATGCGAAGGCGGTGGATGCTGCGGCTGCTGGGGTCGGTGGCGCTGGGCGGCTGGCTGGCGGCTGCGGCAGGCGCCGAGGCCAAACCCGACGAGTTGATCCGCAGGATGTCGGAGGAGATGCTCCAGACGATCAAGGCCGACCCGGCGCTTCAGGCGGGCAACGTGGACAAGCTGCTGGCGCTGGTCGACGCGAAGGCGATGCCGCACGTGGATCTGGCGCGCATGACCTCGGCCGCGGTCGGCCGCAACTGGCGCCAGGCGACGCCGGAGCAGCAGCAGCGCCTGCAGGAGGAATTCAAGCTGCTGCTGGTGCGCAGCTATGCCGGCGGGCTGAAGGCGGTGCGCGACCAGACGGTGTTCATGAAGCCGTCGCGCGCCAACGCCGACGACACCGAGGTGGTGGTGCGCACCGAGCTGCGCAGCAAGGGCGAGCCGGTGCAACTGGACTACCGGATGGAGAAGCGCGACGGCGGCTGGAAGATCTACGACGTCAACGTGCTCGGCGTGTGGATGGTCGAGCAGTACCGGCCGGTCTTCACGCAGGAGATCGCCGCCGGCGGCATCGATGGGCTGATCGCGTACCTCGCCGAGCGCAACAAGGGCGCCGCCAAGACTTGATCGGCCGGCCCGCATGAAGCTGCCCGAGCGCCTGACCATGGCCGAAGCCGGTGCGGTGCTGGCGGCGCTGCAGGCACAGCCGGCCGGCGCGGCGCTGAGCGTCGATGCCTCGGGCCTGGCCGCATTCGACAGCGCCGCGCTGGCCGTGCTGCTGCATGCGCTGCGGCTGGCACGTGCGCGCGGCCAGGGCTTCGAGCTGCTGGGCCCGCCGGATCCCTTGCGCCAGCTGGCGCGGCTGTACGGCGTCGACGCGCTGCTCGGGCTGCAGGGCGCGTGAGCCCGCCAAGTAGGCTGGTCTTCGATTTCGCCGGCGTGCTGTTCCGCTGGCGCCCGCTGGTGTTGCTGCAGCAGGTGCTGCCGCAGCGGGCGCACGATGCGGCGAGCGCCGCGCGGCTGGCCGCCGCGATCTTCCAGGGCTACGAAGGCGACTGGGCCGACTTCGACCGCGGCCGCGTGCAGCCCGATGCGCTGGTGCAGCGCATCGCCGCGCGCACCGGGTTGCCGGCGGCCGAGTTGCGCCGCGTGGTCGATGCGGTGCCGGCCGAGCTGCAGCCGCAGCCGGCGGTGGTGGCGTTGCTCGCGCGCCTGCGTGCCGCCGGCCGGCGGCTGTACTACCTGTCGAACATGCCCGAGGTCTATGCGCAGCACCTGGAGCGCACGCACGAGGTCGTCGGCTGGTTCGACGACGGCGTGATCTCGGCGCGCGTCGGGCTGGTCAAGCCCGAACCGGCGATCTTCGCGCTGGCGGCGCAGCGCTTCGGTGCGGCGCCGGCCGAACTGCTGTTCATCGACGACATCGCCGCCAACGTGCGCGCGGCGCAGGCGGCCGGCTGGCAGGCGCTGCAGTTCGACGATGCGGCGCAGTGCGAGGCGGCGCTGCACGCGCGCGGGCTGCTGGGCTGACGGCGCTCGCGGGCTCGTGCGGATGCCTTCGGGCTGCGCCTGCGGCATTCGCGCCGGGGGCGGCAGCGCGGGCCCGGCCCGGCCTTCAGCCGCCGGGCCCGGCGAGCCCGGCGATGGCCTGCTGCACGGCTTCGACGCCTTGCTCGACCACGCGCGCCTTCCAGGTGTCGGTGTCGACGTAGAAGGCGTCGCGGAACTGGCGCTTGATCTGGGTGCGCCGCGATGCGCCCGCCTCGGGATGGTTGTCGAGCCACTGCTCGGCGCGCAGCGCTGCCATCACCTGCTCGAAGGGCAGCGTGCCGAACTCGAGCGCGATGCCGGTGTATTCGGCCTGCGCGCATTCCTGGCCCGCCGCGAGCCACATCAGGCCGGTGAGCGGGGGCGACTGCGAGCTGCCGTCGTAGATCGACGTGACCTGGGGGCCCCACCAGGCGCGCGCCCGGGCGATGCCGGCGGCTTCGTCGGGACCGGCCCAGATGCGCTCGCCGTGGCCGCTGGGCCCGAGGCCGGTGTGCAGGTCGAGCCACGCCAGCCGGCGGCAGCGCCGGCCGTGGTCTTGCAGCACGTGGCGCAGCGTCTGGTGGCTCCAGGTCGGGCCGTGGCCGCCGAAGAACAGGCCCCGCGGGTGCTCGTACTGCCCGCCCGAGACGGCCGCCTGCAGTGCCTTCGGCCCGTGCTGGGCCAGGTAGCCGGCGATTCCGGCCTTGACCTGCGGGTTCGGCGGCCACTCGGCCGGCACCAGCAGGTGGGCGATGCGGTCGTATTCGGGGTTGTGCGGCAGCGGCCGGGTGAAATCCTGGAAGTTGCGGTTCAGGTCGACGTTCTCGTGCGTCGCGCGTCGCAGCCACGAGAAGCCGTAGGGATTGAGCGCGTGGATGTACAGCAGCGCGACGCCGGCGGCCGTGGCGGCCGCGTGCAGGCCGGAATCGGCCAGCAGCGCGCCCTGGATGCCCGAGCCGCAATAGCCCTCGACGCCGTGGCAGGCGCTGCTGACGATCAGCACTGCGCGCGCATCGGCCGGGCCGAAGCGCGCGACGTCCATCGCCAGCGTCTCGCCGTCGCGCCCGATCAGCGGGTGCACGTGGGCGTGCAGCTCGAGCCCTGCGCGCTCCACCGCGGCCAGGAACTTCGCGCGCGCGTCGGCGTAGCTCTGCGCGAAGTGGCGTGCGGCGCTCACGGCAGGCTCAGCGCGGCGCGGCCAGCCACTTCTCGGCCAGCCGCACCCAGGCGGTGGCGCCCAGCGGGATCAGCTCGTCGTTGAAGTCGTAGCTCGGGTTGTGCAGCATGCACGGGCCCAGGCCGTGGCCGCCGTCGCGGTGGCTGCCGTCACCGTTGCCGATCAGGAAGTAGCAGCCGGGCTTTTCCTGCAGGAAGTAGCTGAAGTCCTCGGAGCCCATCGTCGGCTCGAACTCGAGCACGTTCTCCGGGCCGACCACCTCGCCAAGAAGACCACGCGCGAACTCGGTCTCGGCCGCATGGTTGACGGTGGGCGGGTAGTTGCGCCGGAACTCGAAATCGCAGCCGGCCTCGAAGGCGGCGCAGGTGCTCTGGGCGATTCTCTGCATGCGCCGCTCGATCAGGTCGAGCACCTCGGTCGTGAAGGTGCGCACCGTGCCCTGGATCTCGCAGGATTCGGGAACGACGTTGGTCGCCTCGCCGGCGTGGATCATCGTGACCGAGATCACCGCGGTGTCGATCGGCCGCTTGTCGCGCGTGACGATCGTCTGGAAGGCCTGCACCATCTGGCAGGCGATCGGCACCGGGTCGGTGCCCAGGTGCGGCAGCGCCGCGTGTGCCCCACGGCCGCGGATCGTGATCTTGAACTCGTTCGATCCGGCCATCACCGGCCCGCTCTTCAGCGCGAACTGGCCGACCTGCATGCCCGGCCAGTTGTGGATGCCGAAGATCGCCTCCATCGGGAACTTCTCGAACAGGCCGTCGCGCATCATCTCGCGCGCGCCGCCGCCGCCTTCCTCGGCCGGCTGGAAGACGAGGTAGACCGTGCCGTCGAAGTTGCGGTGCTTCGCCAGATGCCGCGCCGCGGCCAGCAGCATCGCGGTGTGGCCGTCGTGGCCGCAGGCGTGCATCTTCCCCGCATAGGTGCTGGCATGCGCGAAGTGGTTGTGCTCGGTCATCGGCAGCGCGTCGATGTCGGCGCGCAGCCCGACCGCGCGCGCCGAACTGCCGTTCTTGACGATGCCGACCACGCCGGTCTTGCCCAGGCCCCGGTGGATCGGGATGCCCCAGTCGGTCAGGGCCTTGGCGATCACGTCGGCGGTGCGCTCCTCCTGGAAGCACAGCTCGGGGTGGGCATGGATGTCGCGGCGCATGGCGGCGATCACGGCGGCGTCGGCGAGGATCGATTCGATCAGCTGCATGCGGGGCTCCGGCAGGCTGGCATGGATGAAGTCATCTTACGCCGGGGCGCGCGGGCGTGGCGGCACGCTTTGATGTCCGCCCGCATCACCGGCGCGGCCGGCGCCGCGCGAGGCGCTGTGCCATGATCGCAGCGATGGACGCGTCGACCGGCAGCCGCACCGTGCACGCGGCCTGTCCGCACGACTGCCCGGACACCTGTGCGTTGCAGGTCACGGTGCAGGGCGGCGAGGTGCTGCGCGTGGCCGGCGCGGCCGATCACCCGACCACCCACGGCGCGCTGTGCACCAAGGTGGCGCGCTACGCCGAGCGCAGCTGCCACCCCGAGCGCGTGCTGCAGCCGCTGCGGCGCATCGGGCCCAAGGGTGCCGGCCGCTTCGAGCCGGTGGGCTGGGACGACGCGCTGGACGCGATCGCGGCGCGGCTGCGCACGATCGCCGCGCGCGACCCGCAGGCGATCCTGCCCTACAGCTACGCCGGCACGATGGGCCTGGTGCAGGGCGAGAGCATGGCGGCGCGCTTCTTCCACCGGCTGGGGGCGTCGCTGCTCGACCGCACGATCTGTTCGACCGCCGGCGGCGCCGCGCTGGCGGCGACCTACGGCGCCAAGGTCGGCATGCATGTCGAGCACTTCGCCGACAGCCGGCTGATCCTGATCTGGGGCAGCAACTCGATCGGCTCGAACCTGCATTTCTGGAGCTTCGCGCAGGCCGCCAAGCGCGCCGGCGCGAAGCTGGTGTGCATCGACCCGCGCCGCACCGAGACCGCCGACAAGTGCCACGAGCACGTGGCGCTGCTGCCCGGCACCGACGGCGCGCTGGCGCTGGCGCTGATGCACGAGCTGATCGTGCACGACCGGCTCGACCACGACTACCTGGCCCGGCACGTGGCCGGCTGGGTGGGCCTGCGCGAACGCGCGTTGCTCTGGCCGCCCGAGCGTGCCGCCGCCGTGTGCGGGATCGACGCCGCGCAGATCCGCGCGCTGGCGCACGACTACGGCAGCATCCGGCCGGCGGCGATCCGGCTGAACTACGGCGTGCAGCGCGCGCACGGCGGCTGCAACACGGTGCGGCTGATCGCGCTGCTGCCCTGCCTGGTGGGCGCCTGGCGGCACCGCGCCGGCGGGATGCTGCTGTCGTCGTCGGGCTGGTTCGCGCCGGTGCGCAACGACGCCGCGCTGCAGCGGCCCGATCTGCTCGGCGCGCGGCGGCCGCGCACGGTCAACATGGTCACGATCGGCGACGACCTGCTGCGCGAGGCCTCGGCGGATTTCGGGCCGCGGATCGAGGCGCTCGTGGTCTACAACAGCAACCCGGTGGCGGTGGCGCCGGACGGCCGGCGCGTGCGCGCCGGCTTCGCGCGCGACGACCTGTTCACCGTCGTGCTCGAGCATTTCCTGACCGACACCGCCGACCACGCCGACTACGTGCTGCCGGCGACCACCCAGCTCGAGCATCTGGACGTGCACACCTCCTACGGCCACACCTACGCGCTGATCAACGAGCCCGCGATCGCGCCGCTCGGCCAGGCCCGGCCGAACACGCAGATCTTCCGCGACCTGGCCGCGCGCATGGGCTTCGGCGAGCCCTGCTTCGGCGACGACGACGAGACCCTGGCGCGCGCCGCGCTCGATCCGGCGGCGGTGGATTTCGACACGCTGCGCCGCGTCGGCTGGGTCAAGCTGGCGCTGCCCGACGCGCCCTTCGCCGACGGCGGCTTCCCGACGCCCGACGGCCGCGCGCGGGCCGACGCGCCCGGGCTGGGCCTGCCCGACTTCGTGCCCAACCACGAAAGCGTGCAGTCGGCGCCCGCGCTCGCGCGGCGCTTCCCGCTGGCGATGATCTCGCCGCCGCCGCGCAACTTCCTGAACTCGACCTTCGTCAACGTGCGCAGCCTGCGCGCGATCGAGGGCGAGCCGATGCTCGAGATCCATGCCGACGATGCGGCGCCGCGCGGCATCGCCGACGGCACGATGGTGCGCGTGTTCAACGACCGCGGCAGCACCGCCTGCCGTGCGCGCGTGGGCAACCGCGCGCGCACGGGCGTGGTCAACGCGCTGGGCGTGTGGTGGCGCAAGCTGTCGCCGGCGGGCTCCAACATCAACGAGCTGACTTCGCAGCGGCTGACCGACGTCGGCGGCGGGCCGGTGTTCTACGACTGCCTGGTGCAGGTCGAGCCCGCGGCCGCGGCGGCCGAGCCGGGTTGATGCCGCTGCTGCCCGCCCGCGCGGCGCTCGCCGCCGCCCGCAGCCGCGCGGCGCCCGAGGCGATCCGGCTGGCGCTGCGGCCGGTGGCGCGCTGGGCGGCCGCCGCGGTGGTGGTGGCGGCGGTCGCCGGCTGCAGCGAGCTCAGCTACTACGGCCAGGCGGCGGCCGGCCATGCCGATCTGCTGGCCCGGGCCAGACCGGTATCGGCCTGGCTGGCCGATCCGGACACCAGCGCCGCATTGAAGCAGCAGTTGCAGGCCGCGCAGCAGTTGCGCGAATTCTCGGTGCACGAGCTCGGCCTGCCCGACAACTCCAGCTACCGCCGCTACGCCGACCTGCAGCGCCCGGCGGCGGTGTGGAACGTGGTCGCGGCGCCCGAGCTGTCGTTGACGCTCAAGACCTGGTGCTTCCCGGTGCTGGGCTGCGTCAGCTACCGCGGCTACTTCGACCGCGCCGCCGCCGACGCGCTCGCCGCGCAGCTGCGCGCCGAGGGCTGGGAAGCCGGCGTCTATCCGGTGCCGGCCTATTCGACGCTGGGCTTCAGCAACTGGCTGGGCGGCGACCCGCTGCTCAACACCTTCGTCGGCGGCTCCGAGGCCGAGCTGGCGCGGCTGATGTTCCACGAGCTGGCGCACCAGCAGCTGTACGTCGCCGACGACACGCTGTTCAACGAATCCTTCGCCACCGCGGTCGAACGCATCGGCACCGAGTGCTGGCTGGCCGAGCACGGCAGCCCGGCGGCGCGCGACGCGTACCGCGCGGCGCAGCAGCGCCGGCAGGACTTTCGCGAGCTGACGCTGCGCACGCGCGCGGCGCTGGACGCGGTCTACCGCAGCGGCGCCGATGACCAGGCCAAGCGCGCGGCCAAGGCGGCGCTGATGGCGCAGATGCGCGCCGAGTACCGGCAGATGCGCGACGGCCGCTGGGGCGGCTGGGCCGGCTGGGACGCCTGGTTCGCCGCCGCCGACAATGCGACGCTGGGCGTGCTGGGCGCCTACCTCGAGCTGGCCGGCGGCTTCGAGCGGCTGTACCGGCAGCAGGGCGGCGATTTCGGCCGCTTCTACGCCGAGGCCGCGCGCATCGGCGAGTTGCCGAAGGCTCAGCGCCACGCCACACTACGTGCCGTCGAATGAACCGCTGGGAGCGAACACGTGCCGGACATCCGCATTCATCGCGAGCACCAACTCGGCCTGCCGCAGGCCCGCAAGGTTGCGGCGCAGTGGGCCGACGAGGTGGAGCAGGAATTCGGGATGCGCTGCTCGGTGATCGCGGGCGAGTACAGCGACACGGTGGAGTTCACCCGCAGCGGCGTCAACGGCCGGCTGATCGTCGCGGGCGACCACTTCGACCTCGACGCGAAACTGGGCTTCCTGCTCGGCGCCTTCCGCCGCACGATCGAGGGCGAGGTGCTGCGCAAGCTCGACGACCTGCTGGCCAATTCGCCCAAGCCGCGGGCGCCGGCCGCGAAGGCGGCGGCCAAGACGGCAGCCAAGGCATCGGCCAAGACCGCTGCGAAGGCTGCGGCGCCGCGCAAGGGCCGGGCGCTTTGAGCGCGCGCACGGGCCCCCGGCGCGGGGGCTACTTCAGCGACTCGACCAGGTCCACGTAGTCCTGCATCGCGTCGCCTGCGCTCTTGCCTTTCAGCGCTGCCCAGGCGTCGTACTTGGCACGGCCGACGAAGTCGGTCATGCCCGGGCGCTTGCCCTCGACGTCGCCGGCCGTCGCCTGCTTGTACAGCGCGTAGATCTGCAGCAGCGTCGCGTTGTCGGGCTTGGTGGGCAGCTGCTTGCTGTCGGCCACCGCCTTGTCGAATTGCTTTTCCAGCTTGCTGGCCATCGCGGGTCGTCTCCTGTGGGTCAAAATGGTCCGGGGCCGTCCATCTTAACCAGTCGGCCCGACGGGAATTCGGGAGGGGGCGATGAACGAACCGGCGCAGCGCACGCGCATGTCGAGGGTGGACCGCGCCTGGCTGCGCATGGACGGCCCGCGCAACCTGATGATGATCGTCGGCGTGTGGCTGCTCGAGCCGGCGGTCGGCTACGAGACGCTGTGCGAGCGCGTGGCCGAGCGCTTCCTGAAGTACCCGCGCTTTCGCCAGAAGGTGGTGCCCGGCCTGTTCGGCGCGCAGTGGGTCGACGACGAGGACTTCGACATCCACCAGCACATCGTGCGCGAGTCGCTGCCGCGCCGGCGCGGCCAGAGCGCGCGCCAGGCGCTGCAGCAGCGCTGCGGCGAGCTCGCGACCGAGCCGCTCGATCCGGCGCGGCCGCTGTGGCAGTACCACCTGATCGAGGACTACGAGGGCGGCAGCGCGATCATCATGCGCATCCACCACTGCATCGGCGACGGCATCGCGCTGGTGTCGGTGGTGCTGTCGGTGACCGACGGCGGCCGCTCGCCGCCCGAACTCGAGGCGATGGCCGATGCCGAGCACGGCGACTGGCTGACGCGCACCGTGATCCAGCCGCTGACCGGGCTGACGGTCAAGGCGCTGGAGCTGTCGGGCGACGGCGTGGCGCGCTCGATCGAACTGGCCGCGAGCCCGAAGGAGGGCGGCCTCGCGCTGGCGCGCCAGGGCCTGCGCGTGGCCGCCGACATCGGCGCGCTGGCGCTGATGGAGGACGACTCGCGCACGCTGCTCAAAGGCAAGCCGGTGGGCCGCAAGCGCGTGGCCTGGGCCGAGCCGCTGCCGCTGGACCACGTCAAGGCGGTGGGCAAGGCGCTGGGCGCTTCGGTCAACGACGTGCTGCTCGCCTGCGTGGCCGGCGCGATCGGCGCGCACCTGCGCGCGCGCGGCGACGAGCCCGCGGGCAAGGCGATCCGCGCGATGGTGCCGGTGAACCTGCGCCCGCTGGACGAGGCCTACAAGCTCGGCAACCGCTTCGGGCTGGCGCCGCTGGTGCTGCCGATCGGCATCGCCAACCCGATCGAGCGCGTGTACGAGGTGCGCGCGCGCATGGGCGAGCTCAAGGACAGTTACCAGCCGCTGCTGGCCTTCGGCGTGCTGGCCGTGGCCGGTGCGCTCAACAAGCCGGCGCAGGATGCGCTGCTGGGCCTGTTCTCGAAGAAGTCGACCGCGGTGATGACCAACGTGCCCGGCCCGTCCGTGCCGCTGAAGTTCTGCGGCTCGACGCTGCGCCAGTCGATCTTCTGGGTGCCGCAGACCGGCGACGTGGCGGTCGGCGTCAGCATCTTCTCCTATGCCGGCGGCGTGCAGTTCGCGCTGATCGCCGACGAGCGGCTGTGTGCCGAGCCGCAGGACCTCGTCGAGCGCTTCGCGCCCGAACTGGAGACGCTGACCTGGCTGACGCTGATGCTGCCCTGGGAAGAGGCGGCCTGAAGCGGGCCTTCAGGCCGCCGGCAGGTAGTCGCCGGCCAGCGTGCGCAGGTGCTGCTGCGCGCCGGCGTCCAGGTAGGGCAGCAGCAGGCTGAGCACGTGGTAGGCGCCGCGCGCCATCGCGGCCGCCGCGTTCTCGGGCTCGAGCGCGCGCCGCGGGTCGCGCACGTATTCGTAGCTGAGCCAGTAGGTCAGCACCACCACCATCGCATTGGCCACCGCTTCGGCCTGCTGGCGCTCGAGCCGGGCCGCGCCGCCGCCGCCCAGGCCGGCCAGCACCGCCTGCACCGCGCGCGTCTTGTGCTTGAGCACGAACTGGAAGTGGGTCTCGAGCCGGCGGTTCTTCGACAGCAGGTCGTTCAGGTCGCGGTACAGGAAGCGGTATTGCCAGATCAGCTCGAACAGCATGTGGAAGAACAGCCACGCGTCCTCGATGTGGCGCACTTCGTCGGCGGCGCGCAGCAGTTCGTCCAGCCCCTTCTCGTAGCGGTCGAACAGCGAGTTGATCAGCTCGTCCTTGGCCGGGTAGTGGTAGTACAGGTTGCCCGGGCTGATGCCGAGCTCGGCCGAGATCAGCGTGGTGCTGACGTTGGGCTCGCCGAAGCGGTTGAACAGCTCGAGCGTCACCTCGAGGATGCGCTCGGCGGTGCGCCGCGGTTTCTTGGTGGCCATGGCGGCGCAATCTAGCATCAACCGCGCGCCGGCGGCCGCGCCGGGCGCTGCCTACAATTCCGCACCATGCCGGCCGTCTCGTTCCGCAACGTCAGCAAGGTCTTCGGCGGCAGGCACGGCGCGCTGCGCGCGCTCGACGATGTCGGCTTCGACATCGAGGCGGGCGAGTTCTTCGGCCTGCTCGGGCCCAACGGCGCCGGCAAGACCACCTTGATCAGCATCCTCGCCGGACTGACGCGCGCCAGCGGCGGGCAGGTGCGCGTGATGGGCCACGACGTCAGGGCCGACTACGCGGCGGCGCGGCGCGCGATCGGCGTGGTGCCGCAGGAACTGGTGTTCGACCCCTTCTTCAGCGTGCGCGAGACGCTGCGCATCCAGAGCGGCTACTTCGGGCTGCGCCGCAACGACGACTGGATCGACGAGCTGCTGGCCAACCTCGGCCTGGCCGACAAGGCGGGCGCCAACATGCGCCAGCTGTCGGGCGGCATGAAGCGCCGCGTGCTGGTGGCGCAGGCACTGGTGCACCGCCCGCCGGTGATCGTGCTCGACGAGCCCACCGCCGGCGTCGACGTGGAGCTGCGCCAGACGCTGTGGCAGTTCGTGTCGCGGCTCAACCGCGAAGGCCACACCGTGCTGCTGACCACGCACTACCTCGAGGAAGCCGAGGCGCTGTGCGGCCGCATCGCGATGCTCAAGCTCGGCCGCGTGGTGGCGCTGGACCGCACTGCGAACCTGCTGGCGCGCGCCGCGAGCACGATGCTGCGCTTCAAGGCCGACCAGCCGCTGCCGCCGGCGCTGGCGGGGCAGGCGCGCGTCACCGGCCGCATCGTGCAGCTGAAGGCGCGCGACGCCGCCGAGGTCGAGGCCGTGCTCGCGCAGCTGCGCGCGGCCGGCGTGAAGGCCGAAGACCTGGAGATCGGCCGCGCCGACCTGGAGGACGTGTTCCTCGAGATCATGCAGGCCGGGCCGCTGCACGAGGCGGCCGCGTGACGCCCGGCGACACGCTCGACGCCGCCGCGCCCGACGCGCGGCCGCATCCGCTGCGCGGCGCACGCGCGCTGCTGCACAAGGAGCTGCTGCGCTTCTGGAAGGTGGCCTTCCAGACCGTGGCCGCGCCGGTGCTGACCACCGTGCTGTACCTGCTGATCTTCGGCCACGTGCTGTCCGACCGCGTGCAGGTGTTCGAGAACGTGCGCTACACCCACTTCCTGGTGCCCGGGCTGGTGATGATGAGCGTGCTGCAGAACGCCTTCGCCAACACCAGCAGCTCGCTGATCCAGAGCAAGATCACCGGCAACCTGGTGTTCCTGCTGCTGACGCCGCTGTCGCACTGGGCCTGGTTCGCCGCCTATGTGGGCGCGTCGATGGTGCGCGGCCTGGCGGTGGGGCTGGGCGTGTTCCTGGTCAGCGCCGCTTTCGCGCCGCCGGGCGTCGCGCATCCGGCGTGGATCGTGGTGTTCGCGCTGCTCGGTGCCGGCATGCTCGGTGCGCTCGGCCTGATCGCCGGGCTGTGGGCCGACAAGTTCGACCAGATGGCCGGCTTCCAGAACTTCATCATCACGCCGATGACGCTGCTGTCGGGCGTGTTCTATTCGGTGCATTCGCTGCCGCCGTTCTGGAGCGCGGTCAGCCGCCTGAACCCCTTCTTCTACATGATCGACGGCTTCCGCCACGGCTTCTTCGGCACCGGCGACGTGTCGCCGTGGCTGAGCCTGGGCGTGGCGGCCGGCACCTGCGCGTTCGTGTCGGCGGTGGCGCTGCACCTGCTGAAGACCGGCTACAAGATCCGCCATTGAAGTCGCGCCGATAATCGCGCCATGTCCGAACCCACTCCCGAACAGGTCGCGCAGTTCATCGCCGCCGGGCTGCCCTGCGAGCACCTCGAGATCGAAGGCGACGGCCGCCATTTCTTCGCGACCATCGTCAGCGCCGCGTTCGACGGGCTGCCGCGGGTGCGGCGCCACCAGCAGGTCTATGCGGCGCTGGGCGATAGAATGCGCGAGCAGGTTCACGCGCTGTCGATGAAGACGCTCACCCCCGCCGAATGGGCCGCGGCGCGCGCCGCGCCCGGCGGCCCGCACGCAGGCTGAGCGCCCCGATCGACCACGCCCGCCGCCCCAGCGCGGGCGGGCCGCAGCACCCCGGCGGGTCCGCTGCAGCCGGCCCGGCCTGCGGCGGTGCTCCACTCCCGGCAATCCTCAGATGGACAAACTCCTGATCCGCGGCGGCCGTGCGCTGCACGGCGAGATCACGATCGCGGGCGCGAAGAACGCGGCGCTGCCGCAGCTGTGCGCCGCGCTGCTGAGCGCCGAGCCGGTCGTGCTGCACAACACGCCGCAGCTGCAGGACGTGGCGACGATGGTGCGGCTGCTGCGCCACATGGGCGCGGGTGCCGAGCGCGATGCCGACGCGCCCGAGACGCTGCGCATCGACGCCGCGCGCATCGCCGCGCCCGAGGCGCCCTACGAGCTGGTGAAGACGATGCGCGCGGCGATCCTGGTGCTCGGGCCGCTGCTCGCGCGCTTCGGCCGCGCGCGCGTGTCGCTGCCCGGCGGCTGCGCGATCGGCTCGCGCCCGGTCGACCAGCACATCAAGGGCCTGCAGGCGATGGGCGCGCGGATCGAGGTCGAGCACGGCTACATCGTCGCGCAGGCCGCGCGGCTGAAGGGCGCGCGCATCGGCACCGACATGATCACCGTCACCGGCACCGAGAACCTGCTGATGGCCGCGACGCTGGCCGAAGGCGAGACGGTGCTCGAGAACGCGGCGCAGGAGCCCGAGGTCGCCGACCTGGCCGAGATGCTGATCCGCATGGGCGCGAGGATCGAAGGCCACGGCGGCAGCCGCATCCGCATCGAAGGCGTCGAGCGGCTGCACGCGCCCGCCGGCGGCCACCGCGTGATCCCCGACCGGATCGAGGCCGGCACCTTCCTGTGCGCGGTGGCCGCGGCCGGCGGCGACGTCCGGCTGGCCGATGCGCGCGCCGAGCACCTGGAAGTGGTGATCGACAAGCTGCGCGAGGCCGGCGCCACGGTCGAGCCCGACGACGGCGGCATCCGCATCCGCGCCGAGGGCCGGCCCAGGCCGGTGAACCTGCGCACCAGCGAGTACCCGCTGTTCCCCACCGACATGCAGGCGCAGTTCATGGCGCTGGACTGCATCGCCGACGGCAGCTCGGTCGTGACCGAGACGATCTTCGAGAACCGCTTCATGCACGTGAACGAGCTGCTGCGGCTGGGCGCGCACATCGAGATCGACGGCCACACCGCGGTGGTGCGCGGCGTGCCGCGGCTGTCAGGCGCCAAGGTGATGGCGACCGACCTGCGCGCGTCGGCCAGCCTGGTGATCGCCGGCCTGGTGGCCGACGGCGACACCGTGGTCGACCGCATCTACCACCTGGACCGCGGCTACGACCGGATGGAAGCCAAGCTGCGCCGGCTGGGCGCCGACATCGAGCGGGTGCGCTGAAAGGGGCCGGGCGTGATCACCCTCGCACTGTCCAAGGGCCGCATCTTCGACGAGACGCTGCCGATGCTCGCCGCGGCCGGCGTGCGCATCGCCGAAGACCCCGAGAAGAGCCGCAAGCTGATCCTGCCGACCAGCCGCGCCGACCTGCGCGTGGTGCTGGTGCGCGCGTCCGACGTGCCCACCTACGTGCAGTACGGCGGCGCCGACCTCGGCGTGGCCGGCCACGACGTGCTGCTCGAGCACGGCGGCGAGGGCCTGTACCAGCCGGTGGACCTGCGCATCGCGCGCTGCCGCATGAGCGTGGCGGCGCCCGACGACTTCGACTACGCCGGCGCGGCGCGCCACGGCTCGCGCATCCGCGTGGCGACCAAGTACACGACGGTCGCGCGCCGCCATTTCGCCGACAAGGGCGTGCACGTCGACCTGGTCAAGCTGTACGGCTCGATGGAACTGGCGCCGCTGACCGGGCTGGCCGACGCGATCGTCGATCTCGTGTCCACCGGCGCCACGCTGAAGGCCAACCACCTGCGCGAGGTCGAGTCGATCATGGACATCTCGGCGCGGCTGGTGGTCAACCAGGCGGCGCTGAAGCTCAAGCGCGAGCCGCTGCGCGCGCTGATCGACGCCTTTGCCGGCGCGGTGGAGCAGGCCGCATGAGCGTTGCCATCCGCCGTCTGGATACCCGCAGCCCCGGCTTCGACGCCGAGCTGCGCGCGCTGCAGCACTGGTCGGAGCAGACCGATGCGGCGATCGAGGCGCGCGTGGCTGCGATCGTGGCCGACGTGCGCGCGCGCGGCGACGCGGCGCTGCTGGAGTACACCGCGCGCTTCGACGGCTTGCAGGTGGCGCGCGCCGCGGCGCTGGAGATCGACCCCGGCGAGCTGCAGGCCGCGCTCGCGCGCATCACGCCGGCGCAGCGCGCGGCGCTCGAGCAGGCGGCGGCGCGGGTGCGCGACTACCACCGGCGCCAGCTCCAGGCCTGCTGCCGCGGCTGGTCCTTCGCCGACGCCGACGGCAGCCGCCTCGGCCAGAAGGTGACGCCGCTCGATCGCGTGGGCCTGTACGTGCCCGGCGGCAAGGCCGCGTACCCGTCGAGCGTGCTGATGAACGCGATCCCGGCGCAGGTGGCCGGCGTCGGCGAGATCGTGATGGTGGTGCCCACGCCGGTGCGCGGCGATCCGGCCGCGCAGGGCGAGCGCAACCCGCTGGTGCTGGCCGCGGCCGCATTGGCGGGCGTGCAGCGCGTGTTCACCGTCGGCGGCGCGCAGGCGGTGGCGGCGCTGGCCTACGGCACCGCGACGATCCCGCGGGTGGACAAGATCACCGGCCCGGGCAACGCCTACGTGGCCAGCGCCAAGAAGCACGTGTTCGGCCAGGTCGGCATCGACATGATCGCCGGCCCGAGCGAGATCCTGGTGCTGGCCGACGGCAGCACGCCGGCCGACTGGGTGGCGATGGACCTGTTCAGCCAGGCCGAGCACGACGAGCTGGCGCAGAGCCTCCTGCTCTGCCCCGACGCGGCGTACCTGGACGCGGTGCAGGCGGCGATGGCGCGGCTGCTGCCGCAGATGCCGCGCGCCGCGGTGATCCGCGCGTCGCTCGAAGGCCGCGGCGCGTTGATCCGCACGCGCAGCCTGGAAGAGGCCTGCGCGATCAGCAACCGGATCGCGCCCGAGCACCTGGAGATCAGCTCGAAGGAGCCGCAGCGCTGGGAGCCGCTGCTCAAGCACGCGGGCGCGATCTTCCTGGGCGCCTACACCAGCGAGAGCCTGGGCGACTATTGCGCCGGGCCGAACCACGTGCTGCCCACGTCGGGCACTGCGCGCTTCAGCTCGCCGCTGGGCGTTTACGACTTCGTCAAGCGCTCGAGCCTGATCGAAGTCAGTGCCGCCGGCGCGCAGGTGCTCGGCCCGATCGCGTCGGTGCTGGCGCACGGCGAAGGCCTGCAGGCGCATGCGCGCGCGGCCGAGCTGCGCCTCGACGCAGCGGCGGCAGGCGCCGCGGCGGCCGTGCCGCTGGCCGAGCGGCTGCAGCACACGGTGCGCCAGGACGTGCAGTCGATGCACGCCTACGCCGTCCAGCCGAGCGAAGGCCTGGTCAAGCTCGACGCGATGGAGAACCCGTTCCGGCTGCCGCCCGAGTTGCAGCGCGCGCTGGGCGAGCGGCTGGGGCATGTCGCGATCAACCGTTACCCCGGGCGCTGCACCGCCGACGTGATCGACGCGCTCGCGCGCCACGTGCAGTTGCCGGCCGGCTGCCGGCTGATGCTCGGCAACGGCTCCGACGAGCTGATCTCGCTGCTGGCGATGGCCTGCGACCGGCCGGGCGCTGCGATCGTCGCACCGCTGCCGGGCTTCGTGATGTACGAGATGTCGGCGCGGCTGCAGGGCCTGGGCTTCATCGGCGTGCCGCTGACCGCGCGCTTCGAGCTCGACGCCGACGCGATGCTGCGCGCCGTCGAGCAGCACCGGCCGGCGTTGACCTATCTCGCCTACCCGAACAACCCGACCGCCAACCTGTTCGACGACGCCGCGATCGACCGCATCGTGGGCGCGGTGGCGCAGCAGCAGGGTTTCGTGGTGTTCGACGAGGCCTACCAGCCCTTCGCGTCGCGCAGCCGGCTGCCGCGGCTGGCCGAGCACCCGCACGTGCTGGTGATGCGCACGCTCAGCAAGTTCGGCCTGGCCGGCGTGCGCCTGGGCTATCTGTGCGGCCACGCGGCGCTGATCGACGAGATCGACAAGGTGCGCCCGCCGTACAACGTCAGCGTGCTCAATGCCGAGGCGACGCTGTTCGCGCTCGAGCATGCAGGCGAGTTCGCGCGCCAGGCGGCGCTGATCCGCGCGCAGCGCGAGCGGCTGCAAGCGGCGCTGCGCGCGCTGCCCGGCTGCGAGCCGTTCCCGAGCGAGGCCAACATGATCCTGGTGCGCGTGCCCGATGCGAAGCGCGTGTTTGGCGGCATGAAGGCGCGCGGCGTGCTGGTCAAGAATGTCGAGGGGCTGCACCCGCTGCTGGCGAACTGCCTGCGGCTGACGGTGGGTACCGCCGACGAGAATGCGCAGATGCTGGACGCGCTGAAAGCGAGCCTGTGACATGGTTCAACTCTTGCGCGCTGCGCGTTCCGCGGTCGGGCAAAGCCGGTTCCGTGGCGGGCCGCCCGGTCCGGCCGGTTCTTGCTTCGCGTGCGCCTTGACGCCATGGTCAATGAAATGAGTCCCGGTCCGTCGTTGCCGGCAGGCGGCCAGTTGCGGTCCTTCGCCGCTGCGCCGAAAGCAGGCCTCGTTCGGGTGCGAAAACGTGGTGCACGGGGCCGCCGGCGGGGTGGCCAACTCCGTTCAGCCAAATTCTTATTCACTCCGTTGGCCACCCCGCCGTCGGCCCGGGCGGTGGTACGCCGAGACCGCTGTTCGCGCGCTGCTCGACGCAGTGGGGGTTTGCCGAACAAGCGCTGCGGCTTTGCCTCAACGGTCCAAGAACGCAACGAAGAACAGCGGATTTCCCGAAGGACCGCAACGGACCGACAGCGCACCGCGCAGGCCTGGACTTGCGCGCGCCGCAGACCGCGCCAGGCGCGGTGGAGCAACTGACATGAACGCCCGAACAGCCGAAGTCCGCCGCGATACCCAGGAAACGAAGGTCCGCGTGCGCGTCGATCTGGACGGCACCGGGCAGGCGAAGCTTGCCACCGGCATCGGCTTCTTCGACCACATGCTCGACCAGATCGCGCGCCACGGGCTGATCGACCTCGAGGTCGATGCCCAGGGCGACCTGCACATCGACGGCCACCACACGGTCGAGGACGTGGGCATCACGCTGGGCATGGCGGTGGCGCGGGCCGTGGGCGACAAGCGCGGCATCATCCGCTACGGCCACGCCTACGTGCCGCTGGACGAGGCGCTGTCGCGGGTGGTGGTCGACTTCTCCGGCCGCCCGGGGCTGCACATGGACCTGCCCTTCAAGGCCGGCATGATCGGCGGTTTCGACACGCAGCTGACGCACGAGTTCTTCCAGGGCTTCGCCAACCACGCGCTGGTCACGCTGCACATCGACAACCTGAAGGGTGCCAACGCGCACCACCAGTGCGAATCGGTGTTCAAGGCCTTCGCGCGCGCACTGCGCATGGCGCTGGCGCCCGACCCACGCGCGCCGGGCACGGTGCCGTCGACCAAGGGCACGCTGTAGGCCGGCGGCGATGAAGCGCAGCGTCGCGGTGGTCGATTACGGCATGGGCAACCTGCGCTCGGTGTCGCAGGCGCTGCTGCATGTCGCGCAGGGCAGCGGCATCGACGTCGTGGTCACGCAGCAGCCCGACGCGGTGCGCGCCGCCGAGCGCGTGGTGCTGCCGGGGCAGGGCGCGATGCGCGACTGCATGCGCGAGCTGCAGGCCTGCGGGCTGCGCGAGGCCGTGCTCGAAGCCGCCGCGTCCAAGCCGCTGCTGGGCGTGTGCATCGGCATGCAGATGCTGCTCGACTGGAGCGAGGAGCAGGACACGCCGGGCCTGGGCCTGATCCCGGGGCGCGTGCTGCGCTTTCGCCTCGAGGGCCGGCGCCAGCCCGACGGCAGCCGCTTCAAGGTGCCGCACATGGGCTGGAACCGCGTGTGGCAGCACCCGCACGACGGCCGCGCACATCCGCTGTGGCAAGGCGTGGCCGACGGCGCCTACTTCTACTTCGTGCACAGCTACTACGCGCAGCCCGCCTCGCCGCACGACGGTGCCGGCAGCACCGACTACGGCGCGCGCTTTACCAGCGCGGTCGCGCGCGATAACATTTTTGCCGCCCAGTTCCACCCCGAGAAGAGCGCCAGCGACGGGCTCGCCCTGTACCGCAACTTCCTCGCCTGGAAGCCATGAAGCGCCCTCCCATCCCCGTCAACTCACCCGCTGCTGCCAGCCATGCTGCTGATTCCGGCCATCGACCTCAAGGACGGCAAGTGCGTTCGCCTGCAACAAGGCGACATGCAGGCCTCGACCACTTTCGGTGACGATCCGGCGGCAATGGCGCGCCGCTGGCTGGCTGCCGGCGCCCGCAGGCTGCACCTGGTGGACCTGAACGGCGCCTTCGCCGGCCGGCCGGTCAACGAGCCGGCCGTCAAGAGCATCCTGCGCGCGGTGGGCGGCGAGATCCCGGTGCAGCTCGGCGGCGGCATCCGCGACCTCGACACGATCGAGCGCTGTCTGGACGACGGCGTTGCCTACGTGATCATCGGCACCGCCGCGGTCAAGAGCCCGGGCTTCCTGAAGGACGCCTGCAGCGCCTTCGGCGGCCACATCATCGTCGGGCTGGACGCGCGCGACGGCAAGGTCGCCACCGACGGCTGGAGCAAGCTCACCGGCCACGAGGTGATCGACCTGGCGAAGAAGTTCGAGGACTACGGCGTCGAGGCGGTGATCTACACCGACATCGGCCGCGACGGCATGCTCAGCGGCGTGAACCTGGACGCCACCGTCAAGCTGGCGCGCGCGCTGAGCATCCCGGTGATCGCGTCGGGCGGGGTGGCCGACATCGGCGACATCGAGCGGCTGTGCGCGGTGGAATCCGAAGGCATCGAGGGCGTGATCTGCGGCCGCTCGATCTATACCGGCTCGCTCGACTTCGCGGCCGCGCAGGCGCGCGCCGACGAGCTCGGCGCCGAAGCCTGAACGCGAAGGCGCCGCGCATGCTGGCCAAGCGCATCATCCCGTGCCTGGACGTGACCGGCGGGCGCGTCGTCAAGGGCGTCAACTTCGTCGAGCTGCGCGATGCCGGCGACCCGGTGGAAATCGCGGCGCGCTACAACGAGCAGGGCGCCGACGAGCTGACCTTCCTCGACATCACCGCCACCAGCGAAGGGCGCGACCTGATCCTGCCGATCATCGAGGCAGTCGCGTCGCAGGTGTTCATCCCGCTGACGGTGGGCGGCGGCGTGCGCAGCGTGGCCGACGTGCGCCGGCTGCTCAATGCCGGCGCCGACAAGGTCAGCTTCAACTCGGCCGCGGTGGCCGACCCGCAGGTGATCCGCGACGCCAGCGACAAGTACGGTGCGCAGTGCATCGTGGTCGCGATCGACGCCAAGCGCCGGGTCGCCCCGGCCGGCGACCCTTCGTGCCGCGGCGGCGAAGACCCGGCGGCGCGCGGCGCCGGCTGGGACGTGTACACCCACGGCGGGCGGCGCAACGCCGGCCTGGACGCGGTGCAGTGGGCGCGGCGCATGGCCGAGCTCGGCGCCGGCGAGATCCTGCTGACCAGCATGGACCGCGACGGCACCCGGATCGGCTTCGACCTCGAGCTGACGCGCGCCGTCAGCGATGCGGTGCCGGTGCCGGTGATCGCGTCGGGCGGCGTCGGCGCGCTCGAGCACCTGTCCGAGGGCATCCGCATCGGCGGCGCCGACGCGGTGCTGGCGGCAAGCATCTTCCACTACGGCGAGTTCACCGTCGGCCAGGCCAAGGCGCTGCTCGCGCGCGACGGCGTGCCGGTGCGCCTGTGAGGGTGCCGGGTCGATCCCGGGTGCCCGCAGCGCAGCGCGCAGCGCGAAGGCCAGTGCGGTGAGCGCGCGCCCGGCGGCGCGGCGCGGCGCGGCGGCGCTGCCGCAGCAAGTGCGCATCATCGGCGGGCAGTGGAAGCGCAGCCGGCTGCCGGTGGCCGACCGGCCGGGCCTGCGGCCGACGCCCGACCGGGTGCGCGAGACGCTGTTCAACTGGCTCGGGCAGGATCTGTCCGGCTGGCGCTGCCTGGACGCCTTCGCCGGCAGCGGCGCGCTCGGCTTCGAGGCCGCGTCGCGCGGCGCCGCGAGCGTGCTGCTGCTGGAGCGCGACCCGGCGCTGGCGCAGTCGCTGCGGCAGACCGCGCAGCGGCTGGCGACGCACCGGGCCGCAACGGTCGGCCCCGAGATGGCGGACGCGCACCGGCGCCGGCCTGCACGACAGCCTGTGCCCGGCACGGCCGGTGTGCAGGTGGTCTGCACCGATGCGCTGGCCTGGATGGCGCGTGCGGCGCCGGCGCAGTTCGACCTGGTGTTCATCGACCCGCCCTATGGCGCAGCGCTGCTGCCGCCGGCGCTGGCGGCAGCGCTGCCGCTGGTGGCCGCGGGCGGGCGCCTGTACCTGGAAGGCGACGCCGCGCTGCCCGACCCGCTGCCCGGCTGGCGGCTGCTGCGCAGCCTGCGCGCCGGGGCGGTGCACGCACGGCTGCTGGGCCGCGACCCGGCGGGCGTTGACCCGGCCGGCTTCGTGGTGCGCGAACCGGCCTAAACTGCCGCCGCCGGGCGCCCAGCCGGCCGAGGAGACCACCTGCATGACGTCCGCGCCGCGGCTGACCGCCGTCTATCCCGGCACCTTCGACCCGATGACGCTCGGTCACGAGGATCTGATGCGCCGCGCCGCCGGCCTGTTCGACCGGCTGATCCTGGCGGTGGCCGTCGGGCACCACAAGCGCACGGTGTTCACGATCGACGAGCGCATCGGCATCGCCACCGAGATCGCGGCGCCGTACGCCAACGTGCAGGTGGCGTCGTTTCGCGGGCTGCTGCGCGACTTCGCCGTCGCCCATGGGGCCAAGGTCGTGGTGCGCGGCGTGCGCGCGATGAGCGATTTCGACTACGAGTTCAGCATGGCCGGGATGAACCGCCAGCTGATGCCGGAGCTCGAGACCCTGTTCATGATGCCCGCCGACCAGTACCAGTTCGTCAGCGGCACCTTCGTGCGCGAGATCGCGACGCTCGGCGGCGATGTGTCCCGCTTCGTCGCGCCTTCGGTGCTGCGCCGGCTGCACGAACGGGTCGGGCGCATCGATACCTGAGCAGCGGACGATGGCACTGCGGATCACCGACGACTGCATCAACTGCGACGTGTGCGAGCCTGCGTGCCCGAACGAGGCGATCTCGATGGGGCCGTCGATCTACGTGATCGACCCGGCCAAGTGCACCGAATGCGTCGGCCATCACGACGAGCCGCAATGCGTGGCGCTGTGCCCGGTGTCCTGCATCCCGGTCGACCCGGCACACATCGAGACGCGGGCGCAGTTGTGGGCCAAGTACCGCCGGCTCACCGGCCGCAGCGAGGCCGACCCCGCCGCGGCGACGGCAACCGCAGACGCGCCAGGGGCGGACCCGGCTTCGCGCTGAAGGGCCGCGCGCCCGCAGCCGGCACGCGCGCGCCGTGCTCAGCGTTGCGCGGCCGAGGCTGCGCCGCGCGGCGCCACGTAGACCGGCGCGGGCTTCGGCTTGGCAGCCTTTCGCGGCGCCGACGCCGCCGATGCCGCGAGCGGCGACGGCGGCACGGGGATGCCGATCGGCGCTTGCCCCTTGGCCGCCGCTTCGCGCGCACGGCGCTCGTCGGCAAGCTGGCGCGCGGCCCTGGCTTCGCGCGCCGCCACCTCCTTGGCGGCGCGCTGCTGGTCGGCGGTACGCGCATCCTCGACCACGACTTCGCGGCCGCCGGCGCAGGGCGTGTGCGAATACTCGCGGCCTTCGGGGCCGCAGCGATAGACGGTCTGCGCCGCTGCGGGGCCGGCAGCAGCGGCGGCGGCCAGCACGGCCGGCGCCGCCAGCCGCGCCAGGATCGCCAGCCGACCGGCGGCCTGCACGCCCGCCCACCGGCGCGGCGGCGTCGGGCGGCCCGGCTCGCGGCCCTGCATGGCGCCCGTCATGGCGTGGGCTCGGTGTCGCCGCCGAGGCCGCCGGCGGTGCCGGCCGGCGGCGGCGCTGCCGGCGCCGGCCGCGGCGGCTTGGGACGCGGCGGCTTGCGGGTGTGGATCTGCTGCGTTGCCGCCGCCATGTCGCCTGCCAGCAGCGCGTCGAGCGCACCCAGCGTGCGCGCCACGGTCTGCTCGATCGCCTCGCGCTGGTCCGGCGCCGGCCGGCGCAGCACGTAATCCACGACTTCGGCCCTCACCCCCGGGTGCCCGATGCCCAGGCGCAAGCGCCAGAACGCGGCGGAGCCCAGCTGCGCGTGGATGTCCTTCAGGCCGTTGTGGCCGGCGGTGCCGCCGCCTTGCTTGATCTTCGCCTCGCCCGGCGGCAGGTCGAGTTCGTCGTGCACGACCAGGATCTCCTCGGGCGCGATCTTGTAGAAGCGCGCCAGCGCCGCGACGGCCTTGCCCGACAGGTTCATGTAGGTCATCGGCAGCAGCAGCCACACCGGGCCGTGCGCCGTGGCGGCCCTGGCCGCGAGCCCGTACCACTGGCGCTGCGGCTGCAGCGCCGCGCCGAGCTTGCGCGCCGCCGCTTCGACCCACCAGAAGCCGGCGTTGTGGCGCGTGCCCTCGTATTCGGCGCCCGGGTTTCCCAGGCCGACCAGCAGGCGGATCATCGGTTTGGCGGCAGGCTCGAGCGGCCCGGTGCAGGACGGTCGGGCCGATTCTAGGAGGCGGCCGCGCGGCGTCCGGCGCCCGAAGGCGCCACGCGCCGCCCGGCGCGCCTGCGCTGCCGCGGCTGTCAACGGCGGTGGGGGCTGGCGCGTGAATACGGGCTGGCGCACGCGCGCGGTTCCTGCATGAGCTCCCTTCCCATCCTGCGTGGGCCCGACCGGCCCGACCTGCTGCGCCACGAGATCCTGGCCGATGTGTTCGAGGCCACCGCGGCGCGCGTGCCCGGCAAGACGGCGCTGATGTTCGGCGCGACGCACCTGAGCTATGCCGGGCTGGATGCCGCCGCCGACCTTGCCGCCCACCGCCTGATCGAGGCCGGCGTGCGCGCCGGCGACCGGGTCGGGCTGTGGATGCCGCGCGGCATCGAGCTGCTGGTCTGCCAGCTGGGCATCGCCAAGACCGGCGCTGCCTGGCTGCCCTTCGACGCCGACGCGCCGGCCGAGCGCATCGCCGCATGCCTGGCGGATGCCGGTGCGAAGGCCCTGCTCGCCGAAGACGCGGCCGCGGCGGGCGTGCCCGGCGGCATGCCGGTGCCGGTGCTGGCGGCGCAGGCGCTGCTGGCGCCGCTGCCCGCGCCCGGCGCGTTGCGCCGGCGCGAAGGCGCAGCGCCCGAGCACACCGCCTACGTGATCTACACCAGCGGCTCGACCGGCAAGCCCAAGGGCATCGCGATCAGCCAGGCCGCGATCTGCCATTTCCTGCGCAGCGAGAACGAGCGCCTGGGCGTGCGCGAGGCCGACCGGGTCTACCAGGGCTTCTCGGCTGCCTTCGACATGAGCTTCGAGGAGATCTGGATCAGCTGGCTGGTCGGCGCCACGCTGTGGATCGGCCCGCGCGCGATCGCCGGCGACCCCGACGAGCTGCCGCGCGCGCTGATCGACAACGACGTCACCGTGCTGCACGCGGTGCCCACGCTGCTGGCGCTGTTCGCGCAGGACGTGCCGAGCCTGCGCCTGATCAACCTGGGCGGCGAGACGTGCCCGCAGGCGCTGGTGGACAAGTGGGCGGCACCGGGCCGGCGGATGTTCAACACCTACGGCCCGACCGAAGCGACGGTGTCGGCCAGCCTGGCCGAGCTGCGCGCCGGCGAGCCGGTGACCATCGGCGAGGCGCTGCCCAACTACAGCCTGTGCGTGATCGCGCCGATCGACGCGGATGCGATCGCCGGCGGCGCGTTGCCGGCGCCCGCGCTGCTGCCCTTCGGCGAAACCGGCGAGCTGTGCATCATCGGGCCGGGCGTGGCCGACGGCTATCTGGGGCGCCCGGATCTGACGGCGCAGAAGTTCCTGCCCAACCCCTGGGCCCGCAACGGCCGCGAGGCGCGGCTGTACCGCACCGGCGACCTGGCACGGGTGGAATTCCGGGCCGACGGCAGGCCGCAGATGCAGTGCCTGGGCCGGGCCGACGACCAGGTGAAGATCCGCGGCTTCCGCGTCGAGCTGGGCGAGATCGAGGTCGTGCTGGCGGCGCAGCCCGGCGTCGGCACCACCGCGGTGCTGTTGCGACGCGACGAAGGCCCGGAAGGCCTGGAGCGGCTGGTCGCCTTCTATGTTTCCGGCAGCGGGGCGGCGCCGCAGCCCGCGGCGTTGCGCGCTGCGCTGGCCGCGAAGCTGCCGCCGTACATGGTGCCGAGCCACTTCGAGCCGCTGGCGGCGATGTCGCGCCTGGCCTCGGGCAAGATCGACCGCAAGGCGCTGGCGGTGCTGCCGCTGGCGCCGGCTGCGCCGGCCGAAGGCAGCGACACGCCGGTCACGCCCGCCGAGGAGCTGCTGTTCGCGGCGCTCGGGCATCTGTTCCCCGGCCAGCCGATCCGGCGCGAGCTGGACTTCTTCGACGACCTCGGCGGCCATTCGCTGTTTGCCGCGCGCCTGGTCTCGCTGCTGCGCGCCGACGCGCGCCTGGCGCAGGCGAGCGTGGCCACCGTCTACAGCCAGCGCCGCATCGGCCCGATCGCCGCGGCGCTGCAGGCGCTGGTCGCAGGCAGCGCCGCGCCGCCGGCTGCGCGCGCGTTTCTGCTGCACAGCCCATGGCGGCGCTGGCGCTGCGGGCTGGCGCAGGGCGCGGCGATCCCGCTGCTGGTGCTGCTCAACATGGCGCAGTGGCTGGCGCCGTTCTTCACCTACCACTTCTACACGGGCGAGCCCGGCGACTCGATCGCGCGCGCGGTGGCGATGTCGGTGCTGGTCTTCCTGGCGGCGACGCTGCTGGCCTTCGCCGCGGCCTGGGCCGGCAAGCGCCTGATCGCCAACCGTTTGCGGCCGGGCGCCTACCCGCTGTGGGGCTGGGTCTACTACCGCTGGTGGCTGGTCAACCGGCTGGTCGAGGCGGTGCCGATCTACCTGATCGCCGGCTCGCCGCTGTACGCCGCGTGGCTGCGGCTGCTGGGCGCGCGCATCGGGCCGGAGGTGACGCTGGGCAACGTCACGATGCGCGTGCCCGAGCTGGTGACGATCGGCACCGGCTCCAGCATCGGCAACGGCGTCGCGCTGGAGAACGCGCGCGTCGAGGCGGGCCGGCTGCACCTGGGGGCGATCGACATCGGCGCGCAGGCGTGCATCGGCTCCTACGTGGTGATCGAGGGCGGCGCCGCGGTCGGCGAATGGGGCCACCTCGAGGCCCAGTCGGCGCTGGCGTCCGGGCAGGCCGTGCCGCCGCGCAAGGTCTGGCACGGGTCGCCGGCGCGCGAGCGCGGCGATTTCGACCCCGCCGGCCTGCCGCCGCGCCCGGCCGTCGGGCGCGGGCGGCTGGCGTCGGAGCATGCGTTCTGCGCCGCCGCCGCGCTGGCGGTGGCGGTGCTGTTCTTCATGCCGGTGTTCCCCACCTTCATGCTGATCGACTGGCTGGACGTGGACGCCATCGCGGTGCGGCCGCTGCTGGAGGACGGCAGCATCTCGGCCTGGCAGGCCTTCGGGCTGCGCCTGTTCAAGTTCTTCGCGCTGTCGCTGCCGGCCAGCCTGGTGTTCATCCTGGCGACGGTGCTGCTGTCGGCGCTGATCCGCTGGACCTTCCTGCCGCGGATCCGTGCCGGATCGTGGCCGGTGCACAGCAACCTGTACCTGGCCAAGTGGCTGGTCAACCAGATCCAGGAATCCAGCCTGGCGGTGCTGCACGGCATCTACGCGACGGTGTATTCGGCCGCCTGGTACCGCCTGCTGGGCGCCCGGGTCGGCAAGGAGACCGAGCTGTCGACCGCGCTCGGCGTCGTGCCCGACATGCTGACGCTGGGCGACGGCTGCTTCGTCGCCGATGCCGTGATGCTGGGCGACGAGCACATCGACGGCGGCTGGATGAGCGTGCAGCCGACGGTCGTGTCGCGCCGCAGCTTCATCGGCAACGGCGCCTACGTGCCCGACGGCACCACCGTGCCGGAGAACGTGCTGATCGGCGTGCTCAGCGCCGTGCCGCGCAATGCGGCGATGCGCCCGGGCGACACCTGGCTGGGTGCGCCGCCGATGCATCTGCCGGCACGCGAGGTCGCGAGCGGCTTTCCCGAGCACCTGACCTTCGCGCCTTCGCGCCGGCGCAAGCTGGCGCGCGGCGGCGTCGAGGCCTTGCGCATCGCCGCGCCGCACGCACTGGTCATCGCCGCCGGCTACGCGATCGTGCTGGACGCGATGCCGCTGGCGGAAGAAGGCCTGTGGGCCGACGTGGCGCTGGACCTGATGGCCGGCGGCGCGCTGTTCGGGTTGGCGACCTTCCTGTTCGTCGTCGTCTTCAAGCGGCTCGCGGTCGGCCGCTACGGCCGGCGCTCCGCGCCGATGTGGACGCCCTTCGTGTGGCTGTCGGAGGCCGCCACCAACCTGTACGAGGGCGTCGCGGTGCCGTGGTTCCTGCGCTACCTGCGCGGCACGCCGTGGCTGTCCGACGCGCTGCGGCTGCTGGGCGCCGACATCGGCCGCGGCGTGTACCTGGACACGACCGACCTCACCGAATTCGACTGCGTGCACATCGGCGCCGACAGCGAGCTGAACGCGCTGTGCTGCCCGCAGACGCACCTGTTCGAGGACCGGGTGATGAAGATCGACCACGTCCGCATCGGCCGGCGCGTGACGCTGGGCCCGCGCTGCACCGTGCTGTACGGCGCGCAGGT
>JAFEFZ010000261.1 GCA_018240325.1 Pseudomonadota bacterium | reverse complement strand
GAGGGGGTAGTCGGCGGAGTGAATAAGAATTTGGCTGAACGCAGCCGGCTACCCCCTCGGCGGCTTTGCCTCAACGGTCCAAGAACGCAACGAAGAACAGCAGACGTTCCGAGAGACAGGACAGGGCCGAAAGCAGCCGCCGGAAGCCTGGCCTTGCATGGATCGAGGGTCGCGCTCAGCGCGATGGAGCAACTGAAGCGATGAACCGCACCGGCCGTCGCCGTCTTGCGCTGCTGCTGTTGGCAGTGGCGGTCGCCGCGCTGCACGGCGCGGCGGCGCTGTTGCTGCCGCCCGTACACCTCGGCGACGGCGAGCATATGCCCAAGCGCATCGAGGTGGCCTATGTGCGCGAGATGGCGCCCACTGCACCACCCGCCGCGCCGCCGGTGGTGGTGCCGCGCCGACGGGCGCCGCGGGCCGCGCCGGCCCCGGCACCGAAGCCCGCGGCGTCGGCGCCGGCGGAACCGGTGCTCACCGCCGAGGCGCCTGCCGCGGCCGCGTCGGCCGCCTCGGCGGCTGATGCGCTCGCCGAGGCGGCGCCGGCCGAAACCGAGCCGCTGACCGAACCGGCCGACGCGAGCACCGCGGCGGCCGAGGATGCAGCCGCATCGGCCGTCGCCGCGGCGGCATCGGCGGCCGCATCGGCGCCGGCCTTCGAGTGGCCGCCGTCGACGCGGCTGAGCTATTCGCTGCACGGCAACTACCGCGGCGAAGTGCTGGGCGCGGCGATGGTCGAGTGGGTGCGCGCCGGGTCGCGCTACCAGGTGCACCTGGACGTGTGGATCGGCGCGCAGGCGGCGCCGCTGGTGGGCCGGCGCATGACCAGCGACGGCGAACTGACCGAGCACGGCCTGTCGCCGCGCCGCTACGACGAAGAGACGCGCGCGCTGTTTCGCGAACTGCGGCGGCGCACGATCCGCTTCGAGCCCGACCGCATCGTGCTGCCCAACGGCAAGGAGCTTGCCCGGCCCGAAGGCGTGCAGGACGCGGCCAGCCAGTTCGTGCAGCTGACGTGGCTGTTCACCACCCGGCCCGACCTGCTGCGCGTGGGCGAGCGCATCGAGCTGCCGCTGGCGCTGCCGACCAAGGTGGTGACCTGGCCCTACGACATCGTCGGCACCGCGACGCTCGACACGCCGCTGGGCCCGATCGAGACCTTCCACGTGCGCCCGCAGAAGGTGGCCCGCCCCGGCGGCGACCTGGTGGCCGAGGCCTGGTTCGCGCCCAGCCTGGCCTACCTGCCGATCCGCCTGCAGATCCGCCAGGACGAGCAGACCTACGTGGACATGCAGCTCGACCGCGCGCCGCTGCAGGAGGCGGCGCGCAGCGGCGCAGTGCCGCGCCCGCCCCGTACACTCGGCGCCGGCGACGAACCGAGATGAGGAGATGACCGTGGCCTACCAATACATCCTGGACGAACTGCGCGGCGAAGGGCCGCGGCGCGTGGCCTGGATCACGCTGAACCGGCCGCAGCAGCTGAACGCGCTCAACGACGCGCTGATGGACGAGCTCGGTGCGGCGCTGCTGGCGCACGACGCCGACGACGGCGTCGGCTGCATCGTGATCACCGGCAGCCCCAAGGCCTTCGCGGCCGGTGCCGACATCGTGGCGATGGCCACCAAGACCTTCGCGCAGGCCTACGGCGAAGACTTCATCACCCGCAACTGGGAGACCATCCGGCGCGTGCACAAGCCGGTGATCGCGGCAGTGGCCGGCTTCGCGCTCGGCGGCGGCTGCGAGCTGGCGATGATGTGCGACCTGATCATCGCCGCCGACAGCGCCAAGTTCGGCCAGCCCGAGATCAAGCTGGGCATCATCCCCGGCGCCGGCGGCACGCAGCGGCTGCCGCGCGCGGTGGGCAAGGCCAAGGCGATGGACATGGTGCTGACCGCGCGCCTGATGGATGCGGCCGAGGCCGAGCGCAGCGGGCTGGTGGCGCGCGTGGTGCCGGCCGACCGGCTGCACGACGAGGTGCTGGCCGCGGCCACGACGATCTGCGGCATGTCGGCGCTGAGCGTGATGATGGCCAAGGAGAGCGTGAACCGCGCGTTCGAGGGCGCGCTCGCCGACGGCATCCAGTACGAGCGCCGGCTGTTCCACGCGCTGTTCGCCACCGAGGACCAGAAGGAAGGCATGGACGCCTTCGTGCACAAGCGCGCGCCGGCGTTCAAGCACCGCTGAAGCCCGGGGCAGGACTGTGGCGCCCGGGCCACAACGCTGCGGCCCGGGCGGGCGTTCAGGCCGGGCTGATCCGCATGACGCTGCGGCCGCACCAGCGTGCAGCCCGCGGCGGCCATGCGCCGCCGGCCGGAGCCGCCGCGCCGGCCCGCCTGGCGCCCCGCGCCGTTGACGAACTTCGAGCTCGCGCCGGACCCGGCCGCGGCCGTCTTGGCACCGGTGGCGCAGGCGCAGTCGATCTCCACCCGGCCGCTGGCGTTCGTGCTGGCGTTCGTGCTGTCGGCACCCGCCGCGTCGAGCGGCGTGTTCGCGCAGGCGACGACGCCGTTGCCGTCGAGCGGCGCGGCTACTCGCGCGCCGCGCCGGGCGCGTGGTTGGAAACCAGCCACCGGTCGCCACTGCGGGCGGCCACATGGACCTGCCCCGGGCAATGCGCGCCGAGCTCGCGCAGGCGGGCTTCGCCGGTGACCAGCACATGGACGCCGTCCGCGCCGCACAGCATGCCGGCAACCTGCTGCACGCCGTCTGGGCCGATGCGATGCATGCGCAGCGGATCGGGCAGGTCGAGGTAGTAGGCGAAGGAGATCGGGGCCTTCGGCCACATCACGAAGTCGTCGCCGGCGCGGTCGGCAGCCGGTACCGCCGCTGCCAGCGACCGCGTGCTCATCTGTTCGTACACGGCGCGTGCCGGATAGGTCGCCACGAACAGCAGCAGCCCAACGAATCCGGCCACCGCCCACGCGAAGAAGGCCCGGCGACGCTGCCGCGCGAGGCTGCGCACCATCATCCCGGCTGCGGCCGCACAGGCCGCAGCGGCAATGGCGACCCACGCGCCGGTGCCGGCGAGACGGATGCCGACCGCCGCTGCCGCTGCCCACAGCAGGATCTGCGCCGCGACGAGCGCCGGTGCCGCCAGGCGGGTCAGGCGGTCGTCGGCGCCCCGGTCGATCCAATTGCCGACGACTGCGCCCACCAGCACGGCGAGCGGGGGGAAGCACGGCAGGATGTAGCCGACGATCTTGGTCTTGCTGAAGGAAAAGAAGGTCAGCGGGATGATCGCCGCCAGCCACAGCCCGAGCACGAGCGGCCGCTCGGCGCGGGCCGACCAGCGGCGCGGCGCGAGACGCAGCACCGCGGGCAGCAGGTAGACCGTCCACGGAAGCAGCCCGAACAGCAGGATCGGCACGAACAGGATGCCCGGCCAGGTGTGGCCGAACTCCGCGCTGCCGAAGCGCATCAGGTTCTGGCGGAACAGGAACTGGTACGCATAGGCCGGCACCTCCAGGCTGACGGCCACGTACCACGGCAAGACAACCAGCAGGTAGACCGCGATGCCGCGCACATCGAAGAATTCGGCGATGCGGCGGGGTTGGCCGCTCAGCAGCAGCCAGCCGCCGACCACCAGCACCGGCAGCCCCAGCCCCGCGGGCCCCTTGAACAGCGTGGCGAGCGCGCCGAACAGGTAGAAGCCGCACCAGGCCACCCAGCGCGGCACCGCTGCGGCGCCGCCGCGGCGCTCGCACCACCAGAACCAGGCGACGGCCGCCCACATCGCCGCGGCGAAGGGCATGTCCATCCGGTACCAGCGCGCCATGTACCAGAACTGCAGCGAGGTCGCCAGCGCGAGCCCCGCCGCCAGGCCGGCCGTGGCGCCGAAGATCCGCCGGCCCAGCAGCCAGGTGGTGAGCACGGCCGCCAGGCCCGCCAATGCCGCCACCGCGCGCCCGCCCAGCGCGGCGCTGCCGGTGAGCCATTCGCCGGCCGCGGCGAGCCAGAAGAACGGCGCCGGCTTGTCGAAGTAGGGCTTGCCGAAGAGATGCGGCATCAGCCAGTCGCCGGAGCGGATCATCTCGCGCACGATCTGTGCGCAGCGGGATTCCTCCGGGTCGGTGAGCGGCAGGCCGGCGGCGCCGGGCAGGAACAGCAGCGCACAGACCGCGACCAGCAGCAGCAGGTGCCGGCCGGCGGGGTCGGACGGCGCGGCGCGGCCTGCCGGCGCCGCTTGCCCCGCCGGGGCCGGCGCGTCAGGCATGGCCGGTCTCGTCGTCCCGGACGGGCCCGGCGCGCAGCCGGGCCGCCGGCGGCACGCGCCGGCCGTCGCGGATGGCCGTCCTGACCGCGTAGGTGCGCGCGCCGGAATTGTCGAAGTAGATCCGGGCCATGAACTCGCCGAGCAGCCCGGTCGCCAGCATCATCACGCTCATCACGCTCAGCAGCGAACCCAGTTCCATCAGCGGGCCGTGCTGCTCCATCGGTTCGCCGCGGAACACCTTGAGCAGGAACAGCGTTGCCAGGATGGCCGCGCCGGCCGCGCCGCCGACGAGCCCCCACTTGCCGAAGAAGTGCAGCGGCCGCGTCACGTACGCCGTCATGAAGCGCATCGTCAGGATGTCCATCGCCACGCGGAAGGTCCGCCCGATGCCGTAGTTGCTGGTGCCGAACGCGCGCGGCACGTTGGAGATCGGCACCTCGGCGATCGTCGCCCCGAGCCGCGCGCAGATCACCGGAATGAAGCGGTGCATGTCGCCGTAGATCCGCACGTCCTGCAGGACTTCGCGCCGGTAGGCCTTGAAGGTCGTGCCGAAGTCGTGCAGCGCGACGCCCGACGCCTTCGCCAGCAGCCAGTTCGCCACGCGCGACGGCAGGCGCCGGCTGATCAGGTGGTCGGAGCGGCTCACCCGCCAGCCCGACACGATGTCGAAGCCTTCGTCGATCTTGGCGAGGAACAGCGGGATCTCGTCGGGGTCGTGCTGCAGGTCGCCGTCCATGCAGATGAACACGTCGCCGCCGGCGTGGTCGAAGCCTGCCTGGAGCGCGGTCGCCTGGCCGAAGTTGCGGCGCAGGCGCAGGTACACCACGCGCGCGTCGGCCCGGGCGATCTGCTCGAGCAGCTCGTCCGATCCGTCGCGGCTGCCGTCGCTGACGAACACGATCTCGAAGGGCCGCGCCTCGCGGGTCATCACCGCGACGATCCGCGCGTAGAGCTCCTCGATGCTGTCGCGCTCGTTGAAGATCGGCACGACCACGCTGTAGGTCGTGGGCGCGCTGCCGGCGGCTTCGCGGCCGGCGGATTGCTCAGAGGTTTCCATAGTGGACGAGCTCCAGGTCAGGGCCGGCGAAGGCGCTGCGCACCGCCGGGTCGCACAAGGCGTCGAGTTCCGCGCGGCGGCTCTCGAGCAGCCGCGTCTGGCCGGCGGCCAGGCCTTCGGGCAGGCCGGGGTGGGTCATGATCTCCGTCACGCCGGGCGGCAGGCGTTCGGCGGCCAGCAGCAGCCAGCGGGCGTCGATCCGGCCCGTGTGGGCGACACCCCAGACGCCCTGGGTCGCGTGCAGCGCCGGCCAGCGCGCGGCGTTGCGCCCGCCCAGCAGTTGCAAGGCGCGGGCGATGGCGCGCTGCTTCGCCGGCGCCGCGGGCCAGCCGCGGCCCGGCAGGCGCTCGCCGTAACGGCGCACGAACCGGATGCGGTAGCGCTGCGCCAGCGCCGCCACCCGGCCGCAGATCGGCGCGTAGGCGTGCGAGTGGCGGTGGGTGTCGAGGTGCGTGGGGCGGATGCCGTGGTCGAGCACCCAGCGGATCTGCGCGTCGAATTCCTGCTCGACGGCGTCGACCAGCCGCGGCCGCGCGAAGCAGGCGAGGACGACACCGGCAGCCGAGCGGTCCATCAGGCCTTGCGGCCCGGCCAGCGCGGCGCCTGCCGGGCTCAAGGGCGGGCCCTGCGACGCGTTCAGGTGCACGCCCACGCCCAGGCGGGGCGCCTCGGCCAGCCGGCGCACGGCCGCCGCGGCGGCGGGCATGTTGGCCGCGATCGAGGTGGAACTCACCACGCCGCCGTGGTGGGCGCGCAGGATGCCCTCGGTCGTGCCGTCCGACCAGCCGAAATCATCCGCGTTGATGATGACTCGCCTGGTAGCCATTCGGATGGCAGCGGCCGGCGGTTATCAGGGCTGCAGCCACTGCGCGCCGTCGGGCCCGAAGCCGGCGCGGCGGTGGCCGTCGGCGTGCAGCTCGAGCCAGTCGAACTGCAGCACCTGCGCGCTGATCAGCGCGAAGTGCGCGCGCGACGCGCGCTCGGGCTGGAAGCGCGCGTCGATCGGGCTGCCCGGCGGCAGCGGCGCCAGGTAGTCGTGCGCGGCCGGCGTGAGCTTCAGCCGCGCCCAGCGCGACGCGGCTTCCGGCCCGTCGGTCGTCACGGCCAGGCGCACGCGCAGGCGCAGCTGCCAGCCCAGCTGCGGCGACCACGCGAGCAGCGTGCCCAGCGGCTGCGCGCCGATCTGCGCGACCTTGGCCGAGCGTGCATCGGTGTAGATGCGCAGCGTGCCCGCCGCGGCGTCGACTTCGCGCAGCACCACGGTGCGCGCATCGGCGCAGCCGCCGTTGCCGGCGGTAGCCAGCGCCAGCGCGTGCCACGCGTGGTCCTGCTCGGCGCAGGCGCGCTGCAGTTCGTGCCACACGCTGGCCTCGATCAGCGCGAGCGAGTCGATGCGGGCCTGCATCGCGGCGCCGGCAATCAGGCTTCGCGCTTGAGCGCCGGGAACAGCAGCACGTCGCGGATGCTCGGGCTGTCGGTCAGCAGCATCACCAGCCGGTCGATGCCCACGCCGCAGCCGCCGGCCGGCGGCATGCCGTACTCGAGCGCGCGGATGAAGTCGGCGTCGTAGTGCATCGCCTCCTCGTCGCCGGCCTCCTTGGCCTGCGCCTGCGCGAGGAAGCGCGCTGCCTGGTCCTCGGCGTCGTTGAGTTCGGAGAAGCCGTTGGCCATCTCGCGGCCGGTCACGAACAGCTCGAAGCGCTCGGTGACGCTGGGGTCGGCGTCGGATGCACGCGCCAGCGGCGACACCTCGACCGGGTAGTCGATGATGAAGGTCGGCTGCCACAGCTGGGCCTCGACCACCGCCTCGAACAGGCCGAACTGCAGCTCCGCCAGGCTCCAGTGCGCGGGCGGCTCCTCGCCCAGCGCCTTCAGGCGCGCGTGGATCAGCGCGGCGTCCGCCGCCTCGGCGGCACTCAGGCCCGCGTGGGCGACCAGCGCGTCGCGCACCGTCAGCCGTGCGAAGGGCTGGTCCAGGTGCACCGGCCGGCCGGCGTAGTGCAGGCTGGCGCTGCCGGTGGCCGCGCGCGCGGCCTGGCGCAGCAGGCCTTCGGTGAAGTCCATCAGGTCGTGGTGCGTCCAGTAGGCCGCGTAGAACTCCATCATCGTGAACTCGGGGTTGTGGCGGACGCTGATCCCCTCGTTGCGGAAGCTGCGGTTGATCTCGAACACGCGCTCGAAGCCGCCGACCAGCAGCCGCTTCAGGTACAGCTCGGGCGCGATGCGCAGGTACATGCTCTGGTCGAGCGCGTTGTGGTGGGTGACGAAGGGCTTGGCGTTGGCGCCGCCGGGAATGGGGTGCAGCATCGGCGTCTCGACCTCGAGGAAGCCGTGCTCGACCATGTGGCTGCGGATCGACGCGATCGCCTTGCTGCGCGCGACGAAGCGCGCGCGCGCGGCCTCGTCCATCATCAGGTCGACGTAGCGCTGCCGGTACTTCTGCTCCTGGTCGGTCATGCCGTGGAACTTGTCGGGCAGCGGGCGCAGGCTCTTGGTCAGCAGCCGCACCGTGGTTGCGCGGATGCTCAGCTCGCCGGTGCGGGTGCGAAAGAGCAGGCCTTCGCAGCCGACGATGTCGCCCAGGTCCCAGTGCTTGAAGTCGGCCAGCACTTCGGGGCCGACCTCGTCCTGCGTGACGTACAGCTGGATGCGGCCGGTCACGTCCTGCAGCGTCGCGAAGCAGGCCTTGCCCATCACCCGCTTGAGCATCATGCGGCCGGCCACCGACACCGCCAGCGCCTGCGGCTCGAGCTCGTCGTTGGGCACCTGGCCGTGGCGGTGGTGCAGGTCGGCCGCGTGGTGGCGCGGCTTGAAATCGTTGGGGAAGGCCACGCCGCGGCGGCGCAGCGCGGCAAGCTTGTCGCGCCGTTCGGCGACGAGCTGATTGGCGTCGGCGGCGCCGCTGGCCGCATCGTCGGGGGGGATGGTGCTCATCGTGGCGCCGCAGTCGGGGAGGCGGCAATTCTAGGAGGCGGCTCCCAGGCGGCGCGCTGTGCGCGGCGGGGCCGCCGGCGGGGGGGCTCGGCGATAATCGCGCGCCATGCGAAGCGCGCTGCCGGGCTGATGCACGCCCCCCGCCCCCCGATCCGCGGCCGCAAGCTGCGCTTCGCGCTGGCCGGCTGCGGGCGGATCGCGCGCAGCCACTTCGCGGCGATCGCGCAGCATCAGGCCGAGGCCGAGCTGGTCGCGGTCTGCGACCCCGACGCCGCCGCCTGCGCCGCCGCCGTGGCCGCCACCGGCGCGCAGGGCTTCGCGTCGCTGGGCGCGATGCTCGCCGGCACCCAGGCCGACTGCGCGGTGCTGTGCACGCCCAGCGGGCTGCACCCGCAGCAGGTGATCGAAGCGGCGCGTGCCGGCCTGGACGTGATGACCGAGAAGCCGATGGCCACGCGCTGGAGCGACGGCCTGGCGATGGTGCGCGAGTGCGACGCCGCCGGCGTGCGCCTGTTCGTGGTCAAGCAGAACCGCCGCAACCGCACGCTGCAGCTGCTGAAGCAGGCGGTCACCCAGGGCCGCTTCGGCCGCATCTACAGCGTCGGCGTCAACGTGTTCTGGACGCGGCCGCAGAGCTACTACGACAGCGCCGCCTGGCGCGGCACCTGGGAGTTCGACGGCGGCGCCTTCATGAACCAGGCGAGCCACTACGTCGACCTGCTCGACTGGCTGATCGGCCCGGTGGAAAGCGTGATGGCCTACACCGGCACGCTCGCGCGCGCGATCGAGGTCGAAGACACCGGCGTGGCCGCGCTGAAGTGGCGCAACGGCGCGATGGGCACCGTCAACGTGACGATGCTGACCTGGCCGAAGAACCTGGAAGGCTCGATCACGATCCTGGGCGAGCGCGGCAGCGTGCGCGTGGGCGGCGTCGCCGTCAACCGGATCGAGCACTGGCAGTTCGCCGAGCCCGACCTGATGGACGCGCAGGTCGACGAGGCCAGCTACCACACCACCTCGGTCTACGGCTTCGGCCACCCGCTGTACTACGAAGGCGTGATCCGCGCGCTGCGCGAAGGCGGCGAGCCCGAGATCGACGGCCGCGAAGGGCTGAAGTCGCTCGAGCTGCTGATCGCGATGTATCTGTCGGCGCGCGACGGCCGGCGCGTCAGCCTGCCGCTGGCGTATTGAGGCCGCCGAGGCAGCGCGGGCGATGGCCGTCACGATCCACCCGTCGGCGATCGTCGATGCCGGCGCCGTGCTCGGCGACGGCTGCCGCGTCTGGCACTTCGCGCACATCAGCGCCGGCGCGCGCATCGGCGCGCGCTGCTCCTTCGGCCAGGGCGTGTACGTGGGCAACGACGTCGTCATCGGCAGCGACGTGAAGGTGCAGAACCAGGTGTCGGTCTACGACGCGGTCACGCTCGAGGACGAAGTGTTCTGCGGCCCGGGCATGGTGTTCACCAACGTCCTCAACCCGCGCGCGGCGGTGCCGCGCAAGCACGAGTACCGGCGCACGCTGGTGCGGCGCGGCGCGACGCTGGGCGCCAATTGCACCGTCGTGTGCGGCACCACGATCGGCGAACACGCCTTCGTCGGCGCCGGCGCGCTCGTCAGCCGCGACGTGCCCGCCTATGCGCTCGTGGTCGGCGTGCCGGCGCGCAGGATCGGCTGGATGAGCCGCCACGGCGAACGCCTGGCGTTGCCGGCTGCGGGGCAGGGCGAAGCCGCGTGCCCGGCCACCGGCGAGCGCTACCGGCTCGACGGCGACACCTTGACGCGGCTCGCATGACGATGCAGTTCACGAACCTGAAGGCGCAGTACGCGGCGCTGCAGACCTCGATCGACGCGCGCATCCGGCGCGTGCTCGACCACGGCCAGTACATCATGGGCCCCGAGGTCGCCGAGATGGAAGCCGCGCTCGCCGCGCGTGCCGGCACGAAGCACTGCGTGGCGGTCGCCAGCGGCACCGAGGCGCTGCTGATCGCGCTGCTGGCGCTCGGCCTCGCGCCCGGCGACGAGGTGATCACGACGCCCTTCAGCTTTGCCGCCACCGCCGAGGTGATCGTGCTGCTCGGCGGCGTGCCGGTCTATGTCGATATCGAGCCCGACACCTGCCTGATCGACGCGGCGCGGGTCGAGGCCGCGATCACGCCGCGAACGAAGGCGATCTTGCCGGTCAGCCTGTACGGCCAGGTCGCCGACATGGACGCGATCAACGCCGTCGCCGCACGCCACGGCCTGGCGGTGGTCGAGGACGCGGCGCAGAGCTTCGGCGCCACCTACCAAGGCCGGCCGAGCTGCGGCCTCGCCACCATCGGCTGCACCAGCTTCTTCCCGAGCAAGCCGCTGGGCTGCTACGGCGACGGCGGCGCGCTGTTCACCGGCGACGACGCACTCGCGCAGGCGGCGCGCGAGATCCGCGTGCACGGCCAGAGCGGCCGCTACCACCACACCCGCGTCGGCGTCGGCGGGCGCATGGACACGCTGCAGTGCGCGGTGGTGCTCGCCAAGCTCGAGCGCTTCGACTGGGAAGTCGCGCGCCGCCGGGCGCTGGCCGACCGCTACGCGCGGCTGATCCGCGCCAGCGGCGCGCCGGTGCAGCCGCTCGCGCTGCGGCCCGGGCGCGGCTGCGCGTGGGCGCAGTACACCGTGCTCGTCGACGAGCGCGGCCGCGTGCAGCAGGCGCTGCAGGCCGCCGGCATCCCGACCGCGGTGCACTATCCGAAGCCGCTGCACCACCAGCCGGCCTTCGCCGCCGGGCACGACCGCGGCGCGCACCCGCACAGCATCGCCGCCGCGCAGCGCGTGCTCAGCCTGCCGATGAGCGCCGACCTGGGCGAGGACGAGCAGGAGCGCGTGGTCGCCGCGCTCGCGGCGGCCGTCGCGGCCGCGCGGTCCGCCGCCTGACCTGCGGGCGTGCGTGCCGCCGGCCTGCTGCGACCGACGCTGACGCTGCTGGCCGGCGGCGCGCTGGCGCAAGTGCTGCCGCTGCTGCTGGGGCCTTGGCTGACGCGGCTGTACACGCCCGCGCAGTTCGGCCAGTACCACCTGTTCGCGGCCGTCGCGGCGAACCTGGCGGTGGTCGCCTGCGCGCGCTACGAGTTCGCGCTGCCGATCGCCACCGATGCGCGCGAAGCCGCGCTGCTGCGCGCGCTCGGCCTGCGCGTGCTCGCGGCCGTGACCGTGCTGAGCCTGGCGGCGGCGCTCGCCTGGTGGGCCGCGGCCGGCGCGCGCTGGGCGCTGTGGCTGCCGGCGGCGGTGGGCGTGCTCGGCGCGTTGTCGCTCGCGTCGCTGTTGGCCACGCGGGCGCAGCGCTTTCGCGCACTCGCCCTGGCGCGCGTGCTGCAGCATGGCGGCGGCGCGCTGCTGCAGGCGCTGGCGGGCGTGTGGCAGGCGGGCGTGCACGGGCTGATTGCCGCGCCGATCGCCGCAGCCGGCGCTGCGGTCGCGGCGCTGGGCCTGCCGCGGCCCGATGCGGGCGGGACGGGCGCGGCGATCGGCCCGGGCGAGCTGCGCGCGGTGGCGCGGCGCCACCGCGAGTTCCCGCTGCTGAACACGCCGCATGCGTTCATGGGCGCGCTGCAGGACACGCTGACGATGGCGCTGATCGCCGCCACCATCGGCGCCGGCGGCGCCGGCATGTGGGGCGTGGCGATGCGCTACCTGAAGGCGCCGGCGGCGCTGATCGGCGGCGCGCTGTCGCAGGCGCTGTACCCGCAGCTGGCCGCGCAGGGCCCCGGCGTGACCGCCGGCGCGCGCGCGCTGGTGCGGCGCGCGATGGCCACGCTCGCGCTGCTGGCGGCGCCGCTGGTGCTGGCGTTGTGGCTGTGGGCGCCGCCGGCCTTCGCCTGGGTCTTCGGCGAGCCGTGGCGCGAAGCCGGCGATCTGGCGCAGGCGCTGGCCCTGTACATCGGCGTGCACTTCGTCGCGTCGCCGCTGGCGGTGGTCACGATGGCGTGGCAGGCGCAGCGCTGGGCGCTGAAGCTGGCGCTGGCGGGGCAGGCGGCCTTCATCGGCGCGCTGCTGCTGGGCCTGGCCAGCGGCCGGCTGGCGGCGGCGGGCTGGGCGGTGTCGATCGCGACCACGGCGTACTTCGGCCTGTACTTCTGGAAGCTCGCGCGCTGGCCGCTGGCGGCGCCGGCGGATACTGGCGGGCGATGACGCGGCCGCAGCCTTCGCCCACCCGTGCCACGCCGGCACTGGCGCTGCGCGCCGCCATCAACCGCGTGCGCCGCCGGCTGGCGCGGCTGCTGTGGCACCGGATGGTTTTCGGCGAGCGCTCGCAGGGGCGCTGGCTGCCGATGACGCGGATCGCGCCGAGCACCTGCATCGAGCACGAAGGCCGGCTGAGGCTCGGCGACCATGTCTACATCGGCCCCTTCAACTTCATCGAGGCCAGTGCCGGCGTCGAGATCGGCGAAGGCGTGCAGATCACCCACCATGCGAGCATCGTCAGCCACGCGTCGCACCGCGCGCAGCGGCTGCTCGGGCGCCGCTTCGCCGACTGGCCGGGGCCGCGCCCCGGCTGGGTGGCGGCGCCGGTGGCGATCGGTGCCTACAGCTTCGTCGGGCCGCACAGCGTGATCGAGGCCGGCAGCGTGCTCGGCCGCGGCACGCTGGTGCGCGCCGGCAGCGTGGTGCGCGGGCGCTTCCCCGATTTTGCGGTGCTCGCCGGCAACCCGGCGCAGGTGGTGGGCGACGCGCGCAGCGCCGACGCGCACTGGCTCGAGCGCCACCCCGAGCTGCGAGCGCTGTACGAGGCCTGGGCCGGTGCGCTGCCCGCGGCCGCAGCGCCGCCCGTGCTGCCTGCCGCAGCGCCGCCCTTGATGCCGGCCGCAGCGCCGGCCACGCCACCCGCACCGCCCGCACCCCCAGCGCCGCCAGCGCCGCCAGCGTCGCCGCCGGCGCCACCACCCGAGCCGCCGCCCGCGCGATGAGGCTCGTGCTGATCGGCGACGGCGACAGCCCGCACCTGCTGAAGTGGGCGCGCGCGCTGAGCTCCCGGGTGGAGCTGTACGCGCTGTCGTCGCGCGGCTTCATGCCCGGCTTCGATGCGCTCGTGCCGCCGCAGCGGCGGCTCGCGCTGCACACCCGGCCGGCGCACCAGGGCGGCAACGCGGCGCTGCTGCGCCACCTGCCGCGGGTTGCGATGTGGCTGCGCCGGGTGCGGCCCGACTGGCTGCATGCGCACTACCTGACCTCGCACGGCACGCTGGCGTGGCTGGCGCGCGCGCTGGCGCGGCTGCCGGCGCGCATCGCCGGCTCGGCCTGGGGCAGCGACATCCTGGTCGCGCCGCAGCGCAGCGCCGCGCTGCGCCGGCTGACCGCGCGCGTGCTGCGCGAATGTGCGCTGTGCACCAGCGATTCGCAGCACATGGCCGAGCGCATGCGCGCACTCGGCGCGGCCGAGGTCATGGTGTTCCCCTTCGGCCTGGAGGAACTGCCGCCGCTGGCCGATGCGCTGCACGCGAAGCAGCCGCAGTTGTGCTTCGCCAACCGCGGCCTGGAGCCGATCTACGCGCCGCAGCGCGTGCTCGACGCCTTCGCGGCGATCGCGCGCGCGTGGCCGCAGGCCGAGCTGGTGGTGGCCAACGACGGCTCGCTGCGCGCCGCGTTGCAGGCGCAGGTGCGCGCGGCCGGGCTGGAGGCGCGCGTGCGCTTCGTCGGCCGGCTGGACGCGCAGGCGCAGGCGGCCTGCTACGCCGCGGCGCGCTGGTACCTCAGCCTGCCCGAGAGCGACTCGGTGTCGGTGTCGGTGCTCGAGGCGATGGCGCACGGCTGCATCCCGCTGCTGTCGGACCTGCCGGCCAACCGCGAGCTGGTGCGCAGCGGCGACAACGGCCTGATCGTCGCCGCCGGCCGGCCGCCGGCGCCGGCGGCGCTGGACGCGCTGGCGGCGCGCGCGGGCGCGATCGCGCGCGCCAACCACGGCTGGGTCGCCGCGCACGCGATGTTCGCGCCGGCGGTCGAGCGCTTCGTCGCGCGGCTGCAGGCGTTGCAGGGCGATCGATGAACCTGCTGCTCGTCAACCACTACGCCGGCAGCCCGGCGCTGGGCATGGAGTACCGGCCCTACTGCCTGGCGCGCGAGTGGGTGCGCATGGGCCACCGCGTGCTGATCGTCGGCGCGACCTTCTCGCATGTGCGCGCCCGCCAACCCGAGGCCGGCGACGAGACCATCGACGGCATCGGCTACCGCTGGCTGCCCGCGCCGCCCTACCAGGGCAACGGCGTGGGCCGGGTGCGCAACATCTGGCGCTTCCTGGCGCAGCTGTGGCGCCAGGCGCCGCGGCTCGCGGCCGAATTCCGCCCCGACGCGGTGATCGCGTCGAGCACCTACCCGATGGACATCTGGGTCGCGCGCCGGATCGCCCGCCTTGCGCGCGCGAAGCTGGTCTACGAGGTGCACGACCTGTGGCCGCTGTCGCCGATCGAGCTGTCGGGCATGTCGCCCCGGCACCCGTTCATCCGGCTGTGCCAGGCGGCCGAGGACGCAGCCTATCGCGATGCCGACGTGGTGGTGTCGATGCTGCCCAAGGTGCACGCGCACATGGCGGCGCACGGGCTCGACCTGCGCAAGCTCACGATCGTGCCCAACGGCATCGCGCCCGAGGACTGGCAGCGCCCGCCCGAGCCGCTGCGCGCCGACGTGGCCGCGGCGGTCGCCGGGCACCTTGCGGCCGGCCGTACGGTCGTCGGCTATGCCGGCTCGATGGGCGCGCCCAACGCGCTCGGCGTGCTGCTCGATGCGGCGCAGACGCTCGCCGGCGACGCGATCGGCTTCGTGCTGGTCGGCGACGGCCACGAGCGCGATCGGCTCGCGCGCCGCATCGCCGCCGAAGGCTTGCAGCAGGTGCAACTGCTGCCGCCGATCCCGAAGGCGCAGATCCCGGCGCTGCTCGGCGCGATCGACATCGCCTACATCGGCTGGCAGCGCGTGCCGATCTACCGCTTCGGCATCGCGCCGAACAAGCTGATGGACTACCTGATGGCCGGCTGCGCGGTGCTGCATTCGGTGCAGGCCGGCAACGATCCGGTGGCCGACGCGGGCTGCGGCCTGACGGTGGCGCCCGAGGATCCGGCCGCGGTGGCCGAAGGCCTGCGCCGGCTCGCGGCACTGCCCGCGGCCGAACGCCGTGCGATGGGCGAGCGCGGGCGCGCCTACGTGCTCGCGCATCACGCCTGGCCGGTGCTGGCGCGGCGCTTCGTCGAGGCGTTGCAGTGAGTGCCGCCGGCCGTATGCCGGCGCGGTGCGCCCATGGGCCGGCCCGGCCGGCGAAGCGTTGAACCTGGGCCGAAGCGGGGCCGATCCAGGCTTGAACCGGGGCTGAAGCGCGCTTCAGCCGGCGGGCGGGTCGACGCCGTCGAAGACCTGTGCCAGCGGGACGGCGAAGCCCAGGCAGGGCAGCGCCAGCGCGTCGTCTTCGCTCATGTCGTGGAACACCCACTGGCCGTCGGCGCTGCGGCGAAGCGCCTCGACGCGGCGGGTGTCGGGATCGACCAGCACGTATTCCCTCAGCGACTCGAGGCGGCGGTAGAGCGCGAACTTCCGGCTGCGGTCGTAGGCCTGCGTCGAAGGCGAGAGCACTTCGATCACCAGCACCGGCGCGCGGAAGATCATGTCGGTGGCGAGGTCGGCCTTGTCGCAGGTGACGAAGATGTCGGGATACAGGATCGTGTCGTCGGCGATCTGGATCTTCATCGACTCGGCGAAGGCCTGGCACGGCGAGCCGTCCAGCCGCTCCGACAGGCGGCGCCCGAGATTCATGATCACGCGCCCGTGCGATCGCCGCGCACCGACCATCGCGAACACTTCACCGCGGTAGTACTCGTGCTTGTCGGGCTGCTCGTTCTCCCACGCGAGGAAATCGTGCAGACTGATCTTTGGCAGCGGCAGACCCATGGCGTGCACCTCCGGCGCCGATTGTGAACCAGCCCGGCCACGGTGCATTTCGGCCCGTGCTTCCGGTAGCCCGCACGCCGGCCGCCGGCAGCGCCGGCAGCGCCGGCGGACAGCGGCGGGCGATGACGGCGCCGCAGCCCTTGTCCGCCACGATCCGGCGGCCGAAGCCGGCGGCGGCATGACGGCCGCGCCCGCAGGATAGAATCACTACTTCACTACATCGGAGCCGGCGACGCATGAAGACGGTGACTGCGGCCGAGGCCAACCGGCAGTTCTCCGCCGTGCTGCGCGAGGTCGCAGCCGGCACGGCCGTGCTGGTGACCTCGCGCGGCAAGCCGGTGGCGACGATCGAGCCGGCGCCCGCATCCGCGCCCGGATTGGCCGCAGCCAGGCGCCGCCTGCTCGAGCACCTGCGCGGCGTGCAGGCGGTGGGCAAGCGCGGCTGGACGCGCGACGAGCTCTACCGCTGATGGTCAGGGTCGCGGTCGATACCAACGTGCTGGCCTACGCCGAGGGCGCGGGCGACGAGCCGCGCCGCGCGCGGGCGGTCGAGGTTCTTGCCGCATTGCCCGAAGGATCGGTCGTGCTGCCCGTCCAGGTGTTGGGCGAGCTGTACCGGGTGCTGGTCGGCAAGCTGAAGCAGCGCCCGGCGGCCGCACGCGCGAACGTCCTGCGCTGGAGCGACGCATTCGCGCCGTCGGATTCGAGCGGGGCGGCCATGCAGTCGGCCTTCGACCTGAGCGCCGATCACGGGCTGTCGGTATGGGAAGCGTTGATCCTGTCGGTGGCGGCCGAGCAGCGCTGCCGCTTGCTGCTGAGCGAGGACCTGCAGGACGGCTTCACCTGGCGAGGCACGACGGTGGTTGATCCGTTTCGGCCGCAACCGTCCGCGCTGCTGCAGGACCTGATCGTGCCGGCGGCCCCGCCGGCGCGCCGGCGCACTCCGGCGGCACCGAGGGCTCGCCGATGAATGCCCCCTTCCTGCCCTTCGCGCTGCCCGAAATCGGCGACGACGAAATCGCCGAAGTCGTCGACACGCTGCGCAGCGGCTGGATCACCACCGGCCCGAAGGCCAAGCGCTTCGAGGCCGAGTTCGCCGCGTTCCTCGCCGCAGGCGGACACGCGCGCGCCGATGCGCTGCACTGCGTCGCCGTCAACTCGGCCACCGCCGGGCTGCACTTGGCGCTCGAGGCGCTGGGCATCGGCCCGGGCGACGAGGTCATCACCACCACCCACACCTTCACCGCGACGGCCGAGGTGGTGCGCTACCTCGGCGCCGACGTGCGGCTGGTCGACATCGACCCGGCGACGCTGAACCTCGACCCGCAGGCGGTCGAGGCGGCAATCGGCCCGCGCACCCGGGCGATCGTGCCGGTGCATTACGCGGGCCTGGCCGCCGACATGGCGGCGATCGTGGCGATCGCGCAGCGCCACGCCCTGAAGGTGGTCGAGGACGCCGCGCACGCACTGCCCGCCAGCTGCGGCGGCGCACTCGTCGGCACGCTCGCCAGCGACGCCGCGGTGTTCAGCTTCTACGCGAACAAGACGATCACCACCGGCGAAGGCGGCATGCTGGTCACGCGCGATGCGGCGCTGGCCAGGCGCGCGCGCGTGATGCGCCTGCACGGCATGAACCGCGACGCCTTCGACCGCTTCACCGCCAAGGTGCCGAGCTGGTACTACGAGATCGTCGCGCCCGGCTTCAAGTACAACCTGACCGACATCGCCGCCGCGCTCGGGCTGCAGCAGCTGAAGAAGGCGTGGCGCTTCCAGCAGCAGCGCCAGGCGATCGCCGAACGCTACGACGAAGCCTTCGCCGGGCTGCCGCTGCTGACGCCGCCGCGCGCGCCCGCAGGCCAGACGCACGCGTGGCACCTGTACGCGATCCGCCTGGCCGACGCCGCGCCGGTGGCGCGCGATGCGTTCATCGAGCGGCTGTTCGCCGCCGGCATCGGCGCGAGCGTGCACTACATCCCGCTGCACCTGCAGCCCTACTGGCGCGACCGCTACCGCCTCGAGCCGGCGCAGTTCCCGCACAGCCAGCGCGCCTTCGAGCGCACCGCGAGCCTGCCGATCTACACGCGCATGGCCGACGCCGACGTGCAGCGCGTGATCGGCGCGGTGCGCACGGCGCTGCTTGCCTGAGGCAGCGCGTGGCCGCAGCCAAGCGCGCCTTCGACCTGGCCGGCGCGAGCCTGGCGCTGCTGCTGCTGGCGCTGCCGATGGCGGCGATCGCGCTGTGGATCCGCGCCGATTCGCCCGGCCCGGCGCTGTACCGGCAAGAGCGCGTCGGCCGCGGCGGGCGCATCTTCCGCATCCGCAAGTTCCGCACGATGGCCGCCGATGCCGACCGGCGCGGGCCGCCGCTCACGATCGGCGCCGACCCGCGCATCACCCGCGCCGGCGCCTGGCTGCGGCGCACGCGGCTGGACGAGCTGCCGCAGCTGATCGACGTGCTCGAGGGCCGCATGAGCCTGGTCGGCCCGCGCCCCGAGGTGCCCGAGTACGTGGCGCACTACCCGCCGGCGCTGCGCGAGCGCGTGCTGTCGGTGCGGCCGGGCATCACCAGCCCGGCGGCGCTGGCGTACATCGACGAGGCGGCGCTGCTCGCGCGCGCGGCCGACCCCGAGCGCGAGTACGTCGAGGTGATCCTGCCGCGCAAGCTGCAACTGGCCGCCGACTATGCGGAGCATGCGGGCCTGTGGTCGGACCTGTGCGTGCTCGGGCGCACGTTGCGCGTGCTGGCTGCCCGCCGGGCTTGAGCGCCGCATGGGCAAGCCGCGGGCCGCCGCATCGCCGCCGCAGCCGGCCGCGCGCAGCGGCTGGCACCGGCTCGACCTGTTCCTCGCGCGGCTGCGGCCGCACCGCAGGCCGTTGTCGCTGCTGGTCGATGCGGTGGTGGTGGCCGCCTGCTGGAACATCACCTACCTGTTCCGCCTGGGGTTCGAGCGCTGGGTCAGCGCGCGCCCGTGGTACGACGGGCTCGTGCTGGTGGGCGTGATCGCGGTCTACCTGGCGGCCTTCGTGGCGCTGCGGGTGCCGCAGGGCCTGTGGCGCTTCACCGGCTTCGGCGAGGTCAAGCGGCTCACGCTGGCCTGCCTGCTGGCGGGCGCCGTCAGCGCGGCGGCGGTCATGGGGCTCGGCCTGTACGCGGTGCCGCGCGCGGTGCTGGCGCTGAACCCGCTGGTCACGCTGATGGGTGCGATCGTCGTGCGCATCGCCTACCGCATGCTGTACGAGCACGCGCGCGCGCGCATCACCGGCGGCAGCGGCGAGATCCGGCGCGCGTTGATCCTCGGCGCCGGCGACGCCGCGCGCTGGCTGCTCGCCGGCATCCATCACCAGGGCTGGACGGTGCTCGGCCTGCTCGACGATGACGCGGCCAAGCGCGGCGCGCGCATCGCCGGCGTACCGGTGCTGGGCACGCTCGACGACGTGCGCGACCCGGCGGTGCGCGGCGCGGCCACGCACGTGGTGGTGGCGATGCCGTCGGCCACGCCGGCGCAGCGCCGGCGCGCGCTCGAACTGGCGGCATCGACCGGCCTGCCGGTGCTGACCGTGCCGACTGCCGCCGAACTCGCCGACCCGAAGCTGCGCCACCCGCGCGTGCGCGACATCGAGCCCGAAGACCTGCTCGGCCGCGAGCCGGTGCAGCTCGACGAGGCCGGCATCGGCGCCGTGCTGCGCGGCAAGACGGTGCTGATCACCGGCGCCGGCGGCAGCATCGGCTCGGAGCTGTGCCGGCAGGTGGCGCGCTTCGCACCGGCGCGGCTGGTGCTGCTCGAGCTGAACGAGTTCAACCTCTACACCGTCGACCAGGACCTGGGCGAGCGCTTCCCGCAGCTGCCGCTGGTGCGGCTGATCGGCGACGTCAAGGACCGGGAGCACCTGCGCCGCGTCTTCGGCCGGTGGCGCCCGCAAGTCGTGTTCCACGCCGCGGCCTACAAGCACGTGCCGCTGATGGAAGAGCAGGGCAACGCCTGGGCGGCGCTGCGCAACAACACGCTCGGCACCCACTGCGTGGCGCAGGCCGCCGCCGAGCACGGGGCCGAGCGCTTCGTGCTGATCAGCACCGACAAGGCGGTCAACCCGACCAACGTGATGGGCGCCACCAAGCGCGCCGCCGAACTGGTGGTGTCGCAGATGGCGGCCGGGCATCCGGCGACGCGCTTCATCGCGGTGCGCTTCGGCAACGTGCTCGGATCCAGCGGCAGCGTGATCCCGAAGTTCAAGGAGCAGATCGAGCGCGGCGGGCCGGTGACCGTGACCCACCCGGAGATCATCCGCTACTTCATGACCATCCCCGAGGCGGCGCGGCTGGTGCTGCAGGCCGCGGCGATCGGCGCGAGCGGCCAGGTGCTGGTGCTGGACATGGGCGAGCCGGTGAAGATCGCCGACCTGGCGCGCGACCTGATCCGGCTGGCCGGCCACGCGCCCGAGGACATCCCGATCGAGTTCACCGGGCTGCGGCCCGGCGAGAAGCTGTACGAGGAACTGCTGGCGGATGCCGATGCGACGGTGCCCACCGCGATCGCGCGGCTGCGCATCGCCCGGCTCGACCCGCTCGCGGCGCAGGGGATCGGCGATCTGCTGGACTGGGCCGCGGCCTGCGGCCCCGAAGGCGAGGCCGAAGTGCGCGCGCGGCTGCGCGCCGCGGTGGCCGAGTTCGCTGCCAGTGGGGTGTAGACGACGAAGCCTGCGATGGCGGCCGCATACAAGACCGGCCACGCCTCGTGGGGCCGCGGCCGGTGTCGGCGCTTCGCCCGGTGGCGGGTCCGCTTTGCAGCTGGAGCCAGGTCAGCCACGGAAGGCGGCCAAGAGCGGTGCCGAAGCCGACCGACCGCGGCCCTGCGCGGATCGCGAAAGCCGAAACCCGGCTCGGAGTCACCGATCGGGCGCGGCGCAGCCGATGTAACGTCATCGCCTGCGGCCAGCCTCGGGCAGGCTCGAATTTGCATCGATCGCGAGATCCCATGACGTCACTGCAAGCACTCTACGAACAGCACCAGGGCAAGGTGTCCGACAAGTGGTCGCTGTACCTGAGCGAGTACGACCGGCTCCTTGCCGAGTACCGGGAGCAGCCGGTTCGGCTGCTCGAGATCGGCGTCCAGAACGGAGGATCGCTCGAGATCTGGAGTCGGTACTTCATCAACGCCCGGAAGATCGTCGGGTGCGACATCGATCCCGAATGCGGCCGCCTCCGCTACGCAGATCAACGCGTTGCGGTGGTCGTGGGCGACGCCAACAGTGACGGCACCGAGGGCCTGATCGCGTCGATCTGCCCGGCCTTCGATCTGATCGTCGACGATGGATCGCATCGCTCCGACGACATCGTCCGGTCATTCGTCCGGTACTTCGCACGCCTCGGGGACGACGGGCTCTACATCGTCGAAGACCTTCACTGCAGCTACTGGGCCCACTTCAAGGGCGGCCTGCACGACCCCGCATCGTCGATGGCGTTCTTCCGGCGCCTGACCGACGTGATCAACCACGAGCATTGGGGCATACCGGCGCTGCGCCGCAGTGTGCTCGACCTATTCGCCCGCGAATACGACGTCGACATCGACGAGGCCCAGCTCCGCCACATCCACTCCATCGAGTTCGTCAATTCCTTCTGCGTGATTCGAAAGAGAGCCCCAGCGGCCAACCTCCTCGGCGAACGCATCGTCGCGGGCAACGACGACGCAGTCGTCAGGCGAAGCGCCGGGCTGCTTGGCTCGCCGCATCCGCCGGCAGCCGACGAAACCGACAACCCGTGGTCGTCACCATCCCAGCTGCCGGAAACGGTCATCGCCAACGCCCGGGCAGACCTGGAGGTGCTGCAAGCCCAGTACCTCCAAACCTGCCGCGAACTCGAGCTGCGCACCGCGCAAGGCGCATCGCTCGCGGTCGAGCGCGACCATCTTCTGGAAGATCGGCGAGCCAAGGAATCCCTCGTGACGCAGCTGGACGCCGAACTGCGCAGCGCCCGGCGAGAAAAGGAAGCTCAGGACTCGCTTGTCGCGCAACTCAAGTCAGCCCTGTGGAGCGCCCTGCGTGCGGGCAGCGCGCTCGCCAACGATAAATGGTGGCGTCGCACCAGCTTGCTGAGAAACTGGTCGAATTCGTTGAGAAAGCTGAAAGGCAAGCCCCTGAAGACCTGGCCGGTCGATTTCAGCCCCGAGACCTACCTGAGAGCCGCGGCGTCGGGCAAGCGGAGCGAGAGATCCGCAACACAAGATCCGGGCAGAACTCAGCACAGCCGAATCCCGCAGGTCGAGTACACGGAAATCTCCGAAGACTTTGTTCCGCTGAGTCAACATAAACCTATAGAAACCGTACCGCGGGCGATCGCATTCTATCTCCCTCAGTTCCATCCGTTCGAGGAGAACGATGCATGGTGGGGGAAGGGATTCACCGAATGGACGAATGTCGGCAAGGCCAGGCCCTTGTTCGAGGGGCACTATCAACCCCACTGCCCGATTCATCTCGGATACTACGATCTCCGCATTCGGACGGTCATGGAAGAACAGGCGGCATTGGCTCGCTCCTATGGCATTTCCGGATTTGCCTACTATTTCTATTGGTTTGCGGGAAAGGTTCTCATGGAGGATCCGCTCAAGCAAATGCTGGCAAATCCAAAGGTTGATATATCATTTTGCATGATATGGGCCAATGAGAATTGGACGCGCCGCTGGGACGGCAAGGAGCATGATGTACTGATCGCACAGAAGCACTCGACGGAGGACTCCCGGGCCATACTCGACTACCTGCGGCCGTTCTTCGATGACTCGCGCTACATCCGAGTGAACGGCAAGCCGCGGTTCATAATCTATCGAGCCGACATCATTCCCGATCTTCGAGAGGCTCTGAAGCTCTGGCGCGATCAGGCTGCCTCCTTCGGGCACTCCGGACTCTATATCGTCTGTGCTCAAACCTTCGGACAGCGCGACCCGCGAACCTTCGGCTTCGACGCGGCGATGCAGTTTCCGCCGCACACGGTGCACTCCAATTCCATCATCGAAGATATTGACGGCCTGGAGCCAGGCTTCTCGGGTGAGATCTATGATTATGACCAGGCCGTGACCAATGCTGTTCAGCACCGGGACGAAGACTATAAAGTGTTTCCGACCGCGATGCTTTCCTGGGACAACACGGCCCGCAAGAGCATGAATGGTATTGTTTTCGATCGATTTTCAGTCATTCGTTTCGCACAGTGGCTGTCATCGAACGCGGAGTTCGTCGCCAAGAATACAAAGCTGTCACTGGATGAAAAACTCATCTTCGTGAATGCCTGGAACGAGTGGGCGGAGGGTACGCACCTCGAGCCAGACCAGAAATACGGCTATGGCTATCTGGCCGCGACCCGTTCCGTGATGAACAACTACGCATCGGCCGGTATACGTTTTCTCGATCCGGTCTATCCGAAGGCGGCCTGCGCAGCGATCGCCGTAGTCGTCCATGTCCACTACGAACACACGTGGCCCGATCTGCGTGTCGCCCTCAGCCGACTACAGACCCGAAGTCCTGACTTGTATGTTACTGTTACGTCGCTTCGATTGGCTGAAACGGTACTCCACGACTTCCCTGGCGCTGTTGTCGAACTGGTGGATAACCGGGGACGAGACATCCGCCCGTTCCTGCACGTGTTGAAGAAGATAGCGGGACTAGGATACACGGCGGTATGCAAAGTGCATGGAAAGGCCTCCTCGTATCGTAGTGATGGGGACGAGCTGCGCCGGTCAGCTCTGGACAGCCTAGTCGATGAAGCGAACATCGGACGCTTTGAAGAGGACGCGGCATTGGGTCTCCTCGTGCCTGCTGGATTCCTGATTGAGCACACCGAGAAAAATCTCACCTATAGTGGTGCGCTGACCGAGGCCCTTGCCGAGGAAATGGGGTTGGCGCAGTGGCGCGGCTCGTTCCCGGCAGGTTCGATGTTCTGGTTCCGCCCCGAAGCGTTCGCTCCCTTGACAAGACTCGGGGCCGATGATTTCGACATCGAGCGCGGGCTTGCCGATGGGACGCGCGCCCATGCGATCGAGCGACTATTTTGTGCAGTGTGCCGGTCTGCAGGTTACAGGGTCGAGACGACTCGGTAACCTGAATCCGCGATCTGGCGACCTTGAGCTATGAATATGGCACTCGATCCCTTGTTCGGCACTCGAGCCAACGCAGTCCTGCGACTGCGTCCAAATTTCATACATCGAACCGATGGGGGCTACGTTTCGCTGCCGAACGACTGAATCGGTCTGTCATTCGTCGGGGCAAGGGTGGCGTCAACTTGCTCAGCCAAATCAGGAGCGAGTAGGAGAGTGCGTATTTCAGCGGTCGCCAAGGCCGTCGGTAGGCTTTCGATAATTCATTCCGCAGGACACCTTCCGCGCTCTCAGTGCGTGGCTGAGCGATGTGCGGCCGCGAGTTCAGGAAGGTTCCACAAAGGCTTCGCAGGCGCGAAGCTTCGGCACGAGCACTCACGCTGACGGCCGCTAGGGACGCGACTTCATGGGTCAGTGATCTCAAGGTCAACGCAAGAATAGTGTCGCGCGCTGCGGCCATATCGGTCTCGCTCCGCACGGTCAACCGCCAGTTCCGCTCTCCGCGGTCATACGCTTCGCCGGCAGTGAGAAAGCTGGCAAGCCCCGTTGCGGCTGGATCTTCCGCGGGTGTCATCACGCGGAGCAAATCCCGGCCAAACCATTGATGTAGGCCCAGGACCTTCTGACTGTAGTACGCATTCTCGGCGGCAAGGACGGTTGGGATTCCAGCAACACAGGCCGTCATTGCCACATGATAAGAACAACTCACCAGCGCGTGCACGGACGCAAGATCTTCCAGACGGTCGCCTCGCGAGAGGTCAATGCATTGGCCAAGCCCAATCCCTTTTTCAGCGAAACGTGCCGACAGATGCACGATGCGCTCGGACTCGCGGATTTCGCCGCCTTCATACGCGAGGATCGGCACCACGGTTACGGCAGCAGCGCGATGCGTCGAAATCTCTTGTGCCAATTCGGCGATTCGCTCCGCGAGCCGATCCGCGTCCTGAGCCGAGTAGTAGTTCGCGTTCAGATGCGCCCCTAGGCGAAAGCTACCCTTCTCGAAGGCGGCACGAGGCGACATTGCGAAGCGGGACAAAATCAAGTGCAGCGCATCGTCAGCCCCAACAACGGCTTGCGGGAGATCCGCCGCGAGCTTCTCGACACTCAGCGGATCTCGCATGCGCAGAAGTGCCGCACGGCGGAGCCAGCGCAACAGGGCCTGGTCCCCGTCAAGCAGCGACTCATCAGCCTGAATCCCGGTTGCCAGCACCGGCATCGCTTCGCTGGCCCGACCTGTTTCCGCCAGCCAGTCCGAAACAGCGTCAGCAAGCTCGGCCTTACGCTGGCTCCACCAGCGGTTCGCATAGCCTCCACCGTAAAGATACATCGCAACCGGGACTGCAGCCGCAAGATGGGGCAGCATCTCAAGCTCGCCCCATGGCGTCGATTTCTTGTCCGAATAGGCAAAAATGACGGCTCAATGTCGTTTCGTGTGGAACGCGACGGTCTCATTTGGCCGGTGCTGATACGAACGGGTGAGCCGGCAGGTGCTTGAGCTTGGACATGCGCAGGTAGGCAATCGCGATGAAGTTCGCGCT
>JAFEFZ010000260.1 GCA_018240325.1 Pseudomonadota bacterium | reverse complement strand
GGCTGATCAGCACCTGCTCGGCCGACGCGATGCCGCGCACGACCGCACGCATGTGTGCGACGCTGTCGTCGCCCACCACGTAGACATAGTCGCCCTGCGGGCCGGTGCGCAGCGCCGTCACCGGCACGACCACGCCGCGGTCATGCCCCAGCAGCAGCCGCGCGTTGACGAACTGGTTGGGAAACAGCCGGCCGTCGGCATTGGCGAAGCGCGCCTTCGCGCGCACGGTGCCGGTGGCCGGGTTGACTTGGTTGTCCAGCGTCAGGAAGGTGCCCTGCGCCAGCGTCTGCGTGCGGTCGCGGTCCAGCGCCGTCACCGGCAGTGCGCCGCGGCGCTGCGCCGCGCGCACGGCGGGGATGCGGTCTTGCGCAATCGCGAACACCACGTCGATCGGCGCCATCTGGGTGATCGTCGCGATGCCGGCGGCGCTGCCGCTGGACACCAGGTTGCCCGGATCGACGGTGCGCAGCCCGATCACGCCGCCGATCGGCGCGCGGATCGTCGCGAAGTCCAGGTTGAGCTGCGCCGCCTTCTCCACTGCCTGGTCCGCTTCGACCGTGCCCTGCAGCTGCTGCACCAGCGCCGCCTGGGTATCGACGTCCTGGCGTGCGATCGAATCCTGCGCCAGCAGCGTCTGGTAGCGCTGCAGCGTGACGCGGGCCACCGACAGCAGCGCCTGGTCGCGCAGCCGCTGCCCCTTGGCCTGCGCCAGTGCCTGCTCGTAGGGGCGCGGGTCGATGCGCGCCAGCACCTGCCCTTTCTGCACCGTCTGGCCTTCGGTGAACAGCACCTCGGTCAGCAGGCCCGACACCTGCGGCACCAGCGTGGCCGTGACCGGCGGCGTCACCGTGCCCAGCGCATCGACGACGACGGGAATCTCGCCCTGCTCGGCGCGCACCACCCCCACCGTGATGCCGCCTCCGCCGCCTGCGCCCCCTCCCCCGCCGCCGGGTGGCGCGGCGGCGCCCGGCGGCGGCGCTGCCGGCTGCCCGGCACGCTGCACCAGCCCGTAGGCGGCCGCCGCCAGCGCGATCACCAGCAGCAGCGTCAGCGACCGGCCCAGCCAGCGCCGGCGCGGCGCCGGTGCAGGCAAGCCGGGGGCGCCGGGCCGTGCGTCAGGCATCATCGAAGCGTATGGCGGCAGGAGCCCGCTGCGCACGAAGCCGCTGCGGGCCGCGATGATCGCGCATTCCGCCGGCAGCGCCCGCCGGCGACGCTGCTGCGCTGCGGCAGCGCCGGGGCGCCGCGCCATTGCCAGGCCCGCGGCTGCCCGCAGGAGAACGCCGGCCGACCGCGAGCTTCCATGACGATTCTCGCCGGGTACGGGCTGGGCACTGCCCGGCCCTGCGGGCGCTCACGAACAGGTGGAACGCAGCCGGCGCAGCGCTTCGTTGGACGCCGGCAGGCGCGCCGGGTCCTCGTCCGGGAAGTAGCGCTCGCCGTGCGGCAATTGCGGGCTGCCCGCGGGCGCAAAGCCGCGCACCGCGGCCACGCCGTCGGCCAGCGCCTCGGTGGCGATGCGCGCGCGGTCCAGATCGCGCCGGCACACCAGCAGCTGGCCGTTGCCGGCCTGCACGCGCTCGCGCAACCGCGCTTGCGCCGGGTTGGCGCTGCGCAGCGCGGCAGCCGTCTCCGGCGGCAGCAGCAGCACGAAAAAGCGCTGTCCGCCCGGGTTCTGCGCGAGCCCGCGGTCGGCCGCCTGGCGGAAGCTGAAGCCGTCGCCGGCGATGTACAGCCCGCCTTGCGCTGCGGTCTGCGCCTGCAGCAGGCTCGACAGCGCCAGCGCAGCGGCCGCGGCAGGCCACCGCCGGAATCGGATGCGGATCGTCGAAGGCATGCGCGGGTCTCCCGGGGTCGGCTGCTGCATCGCCCGGCGATGCTAGTGCAGCGCCTCACGCTGTGGCGCACGCAACAGCCGTGTCTTTGCCCCGCTGGCGTCGTTGCCGACCGGCGCGACACCTTCGGCCATCGCCGCGGTCGGCACCAGGATGCGGCGGCCGATCCACCGGCCTTCTCGAGTGCCGCACGGCGTCGAGCACGGCACCCGCGGCTCGCGCCGCACGACGAGGCCGGTCGCGCAGCGGCCGGCGCCGCACGCGCGCGCCGGCGACCCGCAGAACGCAAGAGGGGCGCCGCAAAGGCGCCCCTCGCCGGCTGCTCGACGCGCGCGCCCCCCGCAGCGGGCCCGCGCGCGGCATCCGCGTCAGCCCATGTGCAGGCCGCCGTTGCAGCTGAAGTTGGCGCCGGTGGTGAAGCCGGCGTCGTCGCTGGCCAACCAGGCCGTGATCGAGCCGATCTCCTCGGGCGTGCCCAGGCGCTTGACCGGGATGCCGGCGACGATCTTCTCGAGGATTTCAGGCTTGATCGCGCGGACCATGTCGGTGCCGATGTAGCCGGGGCTGATGGTGTTGACGGTCACGCCCTTGTTCGCCAGCTCCTGCGCCAGCGCCATCGTGAAGCCGTGGGTGCCCGCCTTGGCGGCCGAGTAGTTGGTCTGGCCGGCCTGGCCCTTCACGCCGTTGACCGACGAGATCTGGATGATCCGGCCCCAGCCGCGCTCGACCATGCCCGGCACCACCTGCTTGGTGACGTTGAACATGCTGTTCAGGTTGGTGTCGATCACCGCGTCCCAGTCTTCGCGGCTCATCTTCATGAACATCCGGTCGCGCGTGATGCCGGCGTTGTTGACGAGCACGTCGATCGCGCCGTGCTCGGCGGCCGCCTTGGCGAAGGCTTCCACGGTCGAGTCCCAATCGGCGACGTTGGCCACCGACGCGTGGAACTCGAAGCCCTCGGCCTTCTGCTCGCCGAGCCACTTCTGCCAGTCGCGGCTGGGGCTGCAGCCGGCAATCACCTTGAAGCCGGCCTGATGCAGCCGCCGGCAGATCGCCGCGCCGATGCCGCCCATGCCGCCCGTCACATACGCCACTCGCTGTGCCATGCTCATCTCCTTCACTGGGTGTTGCGGGGGCCCGCCGGCGGCACCGTACCGCCGGCCCGGTCCCCCTATGGGGAAGTATCCGCCGGATTCAGGCCTTTTGCTTTACGTATCGGCCCGGCGCCGGTTCGATCGTCTTGAAGCCGTGGCCGCCGTAGCCGGCCGGCGCCGCGACCAGCGGCCCCGACTTCGGTACGAGCCAGCCGCCCCAGTCGGTCCACCAGCTGCCCGGCACCTCGGTGGCGCCGGCGAGCCAGGCATCGGCATCGGGCGGCAGCCGGTCGTTGTGCCAGTAGTTGCGCTTGCGCGCCGCCGGCGGGTTGATCACGCCGGCGATGTGCCCCGACGCACCCAGCACGAAGCGCTTGGGGCCCTTCATGATCTGCGTGGAGCCGTAGGCCGCCTTCCAGGGCACGATGTGGTCCTCGCGCGACGCGTAGAGGTACACCGGCGCCTGCACCGCGCCGAGGTCGAGCTTCCCGCCGCACACCGTCAGCCTGCCGGGCAGCTTCAGCTCGTTCTGCAGGTAGGTGTGGCGCAGGTACCAGCAGTACATCGGGCCGGGCAGATTGGTGGAGTCGCCGTTCCAGTACAGCAGGTCGAAGGCCGGCGGCGAGTCGCCCTTCAGGTAGTTGCCGACCACGTAGTTCCACACCAGCTCGTTCGGCCGCAGGAAGCTGAAGGTGGTCGCCAGATCCTGGCCCTGGAGCAGCTTCGGGCCGCCGGGCGCCGCGGCGCCGATCGTCATCTCGCGCAGCTGCACGCCGGCCTCGTCGATGAACAAGTCGAGCACGCCGGTGTCGGCGAAGTCCAGCAGCGTGGTCAGCAGCGTCACCGACGCCGCCGGCTGCCGGCCGCGCGCCGCGAGCACGCCCAGCGCAGTGGCCACGATCGTGCCGCCGACGCAGAAGCCGAGCACGTTCAACGACTGCCGCCCGCTGACGGCGAGCACGGTCTCGATCGCGCGGATCGCGGCGTGCTCGATGTAGTCGTCCCAGGTCCGGTCGGCGAGCGACTGGTCGGGGTTGCGCCAGCTGACGACGAACAGCCGGTGCCCCTGCTCGACCGTCCAGCGGATCAGCGAGTTGGCCGGCTGCAAGTCCATGATGTAGAACTTGTTGATGCACGGCGGCACGAACAGCATCGGCAGTTCGTGCACCTTCTCGGTCAGCGGCTTGTATTCGATCAGCTGGAACAGTTCGTTCTCGAACACCACCGCGCCTTCGGTCGCGGCGACGTTGCGCCCGACCTCGAAGGCCTCTTCGTCGGTCTGCGACAGGTGCCCCTTGCGGGCATCGGCCAACAGGTGCTGCATGCCGGCCGCGAGGCTGTGGCCCTGCGTCTGCAACGCCTTGGCCTGCGCCTCGGGGTTGAGCGCCAGATAGTTGCTCGGCGCAATCGCGTCGAGCCATTGCTGCACGCCGAAGCGCACCCGCGCCCGGGTCTTCTTGTCGCCCTGCACCGCCTCGGCCAGCCGCGTCATCGTCCGCGCGTTCAGCAGATACAGCCGGGCGGCGAAGGAGGCCGCCGGGTTCTGGGCCCAGTCCTTCCCGGAGAAGCGGCGGTCGGCGATCGGATCGGCCGCGGCGCTGCCGTTCAGCCCCGCGTTCCACAGCGCCGCGGCATCGCGCAGGTAGTCCTGCTGGATCTGCATCAGCATGTCGGCCGGCAGGTTCAGGCCCTGCAGGCGCTTGACCGCATCATCCATCAGCGCCGTCACCCGGCCGCCCCCGATGTCCGGCAGAAGGGGATGCTTGTCGGTCATGTCCATGTCCTCGTTCTGGCCCTGCAGCCCAGCGCAGCAGGCGGCGGCGCGCATTGTCGGCCAAGCCGCTGAGGGCAGTCTGACAAGACCGCCGCTTGCCCGCAAGAGCGACTCGGCAACACGACGCGTCAGCCCCGGATCCAAACGGCGGCCGCCTGGCGGCCGGTGACGCGATCACGACGGTACGAGTAGAAGCGCTGCGCGTCCTCGACCGTGCACCAGTGTCCGCCGGCCACGAGCCGCACCCCGGCGCGCGCCAGCCGCTCGCGTGCCAGCCGCGGCAAGTCGGCCAGCCAGCGCGTGTCGCCGCCGGGTGCGGGGCACGGCCGGAATGCGCTGCCGTCTTCGCCGCCGGGCGCGACGCCGAAGGCTTCGAGCACGTCGGCACCGACCTCGAAGCGCCGCGGCCCGATGCATGGCCCGAGCCACGCCGCGATTTCGCCGGGCGCGCAGCCGGCAGCGCCGCACAGCGCCGCCAGCGCCGCCTCGACCACGCCGCCGGCCAGGCCGCGCCAGCCGGCGTGTGCCGCCGCCACTGCGCGCGCGCCGGGCGCGGCCAGCAGCACCGGCAGGCAATCGGCGACCTGCACCGTGCAGGCGACGCCGGGCTCGTCGGTCCAGGCGGCATCGGCGGGCAGCGGCGGCGCATCGGCGTCGGCCGCGCCGACCCGCAGTACCTGCGCGCCGTGCACCTGCTGCAGCCACACCGGGCGCGCGCCGATCGCGACGGCGAAGCGCCGCCGGTTCTCGGCCACCGCCGCCGGGTCGTCGCCCACCGCCGTGCCGAGGTTGGCGCTGCGGTACGGCCCGCTGCTGACGCCGCCGCTGCGCGTGCTCATCGCCGCGCCGACTCCCGGCGGCGCCGCCCAGTCGGGCGTCAGCAGCGGCGGATCACGCGCCGCGTCAGAAGGCATCGGGGCAGGCTTCGGGGCGGGTCTGCTCGAAGGCCGGCAGCCGCATGCAGGCCTCGAACACGCGCATCACGTTGGGCACGTGCCCGGTGCGGCAATCGAAGCGCTGCGCGTTGAAGATCTGCGGCACCAGCACGCAGTCGGCCAGCGTCGGCGCGTCGCCGTGGCAATGGCGCGCCGGCGCCGCGGCCAGCTGGCGCTCGACCGTCTCCAGCCCGGTCTCGACCCAGTGCCGGTACCAGCGGTCCTTGTCTTCCTCGCCGACCTTCAGCGAATGCACCAGGTAGCGCAGCACGCGCAGGTTGTTCAGCGGGTGGATCTCGCAGGCGATGTCCAGCGCCAGCGCGCGCACCCGGGCCCGGCCCACCGGGTCGGCCGGCAGCAGCGGCGGCTGCGGATGGGTCTCGTCGAGGTACTCGATGATCGCCAGCGACTGCGTGAGCACCTGTTCGCCGTCGCGCAGCAGCGGCACCAGCCGCGACGCGGAGACGGCCGCGTAAGACTCGCCCATCTGCTCGTTCTTGGTCAGCTGCACCGCGCGGTAGTCGTAGTGCAGGCCCTTCAGCGCGAGCGCGATGCGCACCCGGTACGAAGCCGACGAGCGGAAGTAGTTGAACAGTTCCATCGACAGCTCCTTCCTCAGACGACGCGCACCCGCAGGCCGCCGAGCCCCTCGATCGCGGCTTCCATCAGGTCGCCGCGCCGCACCGCGCCGACGCCGGCCGGTGTGCCGGTGTAGATCAGGTCGCCCGGCTGCAGCAGCCAGGCGCGGCTGAGCGCGGCGATGGTCTCGTCCACGCTCCAGATCAGGTCGGCCAGGTCGCCGTGCTGGCGCTGCACGCCGTTGACCGCCAGCATGATCGCACCGCGGCGCAGCACCCCGGTGCGCGCGGCCGGGTGGATCGGGCCGATCGGCGCCGACTGCTCGAAGCCCTTGGCGATGCACCACGGCCGGCCCTGCCGCTTCATCTGCGCCTGCAGGTCGCGCCGCGTCATGTCCAGCCCGACCGCATGGCCCCAGACATGCTGCGCCGCCTGTTCGACCGGGATGTCGCGGCCGCCGCTGCCGATCGCGGCCACCAGTTCGACTTCGTGGTGCAGATCGTCGGTCAACCCCGGCCAGGCCATCTCGCCGACGGCGCCCTCGGCCACCGGCAGCACCGCGTCGGCCGGCTTCATGAAGAAGAACGGCGGATCGCGGTCGCTGTGGCCCATCTCGCGCGCATGCTCGGCGTAGTTGCGGCCGACGCAGTAGATCCGGTGCACCGGGAACGAGCCGCCGCCCGCGGTGGGTACGGCCGGCACGGGCGGCGGGGTGAAGACGAAGCTCATCGAGGCTCCAGGGCCGGTGCGGCCATACGGGCGGACGATGATGCCATGCGGCCGCTACACTGCCGCGCATGTTCGAACAGCGCCGCATCCGGCACTGCCGCGCCTGCGGCGCGGCCACGCAATACCGCGTGCCCGACGGCGACAACCGCGAGCGCGCCGTCTGCACCGCCTGCGGCGAGATCCACTACGAGAACCCGATCAACGTGGTCGGCACGGTGCCGGTCTGGGGCGACCAGGTGCTGCTGTGCCGGCGCAACATCGAGCCGCGCTACGGGCTGTGGACGCTGCCCGCCGGCTTCCTCGAGCTGGGCGAGACGACCGCCGAAGGCGCGGTGCGTGAAACCGTCGAGGAGGCCGGTGCGCGCATCGAGCTCGAAGGCCTGTACACGGTGCTGAACGTGGTGCGCGTCGGCCAGCTGCACCTGTTCTACCGCGCGCGGCTGCTCGACACCCGCTTCGACCCAGGGCCGGAGACGATCGAGGCGCAACTGTTCCGCGAGCACGAGCTGCCGTGGGAGGCGATCGCCTTCCGCACCGTGCGCGAGACGCTGCGCCACTACTGGGCCGACCGCGCGCGCGACCGCTTCGAGCTGCACCTGGCGGACATCGGCTGAGATCCCTGCCGACGCCGCCGCGAGGGGCGGCGCCGGCAGGTGCTACTTGCGCGGCGGCGGCAGGTCAGTGCAACTGCCGTGTGCGGCTTCGGCCGCCATGCCGATGCTCTCGCCCAGCGTCGGGTGCGGGTGGATCGTCTTGCCGATGTCCACTTCGTCGGCGCCCATCTCGATCGCCAGCGCCACTTCGCCGATCATGTCGCCGGCGTGGGTGCCGACGATGCCGCCGCCCAGGATGTGGCCGCTCTCGGCATCGAACAGCAGCTTCGTGAAGCCCTCGTCGCGGCCGTTGGCGATCGCGCGGCCCGATGCGCTCCACGGGAACAGGCCCTTCTTTACCTTGACGCCCTTGGCCTTGGCGTCGTCCTCGGTCAGGCCGACCCAGGCCACTTCGGGGTCGGTGTAGGCCACGCTCGGGATCACGCGCGCATCGAAGAAGGTCTTGTGGCCGGCCGCGACCTCGGCCGCCACATGCGCCTCGTGCACCGCCTTGTGGGCGAGCATCGGCTGGCCGACGATGTCGCCGATCGCGAAGATGTGCGGCACGTTGGTGCGCATCTGGTTGTCCACCGGGATGAAGCCGCGGTCGCCGACGGCGACGCCGGCCTTGTCGGCTCCGATCTTCTTGCCGTTGGGGCTGCGCCCCACCGCCTGCAGCACCAGGTCGTACAGGCCTTCGCTGGCCTTGCCGTCGGCGCCTTCGAACTTGACGCGGATGCCGTCGGCGGTCGCCTCGGCGCCCACGGTCTTGGTCTTCAGCAGGATCTGGTCGAAGCGCGGCGCGTTCAACTTCTGCCACACCTTGACCAGGTCGCGGTCGGCCCCGAGCATCAACGCGTCCATCATCTCGACCACGTCCAGGCGCGCGCCGAGCGTCGAATACACGGTGCCCATCTCCAGGCCGATGATGCCGCCGCCGACGATCAGCATGCGCTTGGGCACCTGGCGCAGCTCGAGCGCGCCGGTGGAGTCGACGATGCGCGGGTCATCGGGCAGGAAGGGCAACCGCACCGCCTGCGAGCCGGCGGCGATGATGCATTGCTTGAAGCGGATGGTCTGCGTCTTGCCGGTCTTGTCCTGGCCGCTGCCGGTCGTTTCCTCGACGGCGACATGGTGCGGGTCGACGAAGGCCCCGTAGCCGCGCACGACCGTGACCTTGCGCATCTTGGCCATCGCGGCGAGGCCCCCGGTGAGCTTGCCCACGACCTTGTTCTTGTGCGCCAGCAGCTTGGCCGCATCGACGGTGGGCGCGGCAAAGCTGACGCCCAGGTCGGCGAAGTGCTTGACCTCGTCCATCACCGCGGCCACGTGCAGCAGCGCCTTGCTCGGGATGCAGCCGACGTTCAGGCACACGCCGCCGAGCGTCGCATAGCGCTCGACGAGCACGGTCTTCAGGCCCAGATCGGCGGCGCGGAACGCGGCCGAATAGCCGCCCGGGCCGGCGCCGAGCACCAGCATGTCGCATTCGAGATCGGCGCCGCCGCCATAGCTCGCGGCTGCCGGCGCCGAGACCGCAGCCGGCGCAGCCGCCGGTGCCGGCGCCGCCGCCGCAGGCGCAGCCGCCGGTGCCGGCGCGCCGGCCGCCACGCCTTCCAGCACCAGGATCAGCGAACCCTCGTTGACCTTGTCGCCGAGCGCGACCTTCATCTCCTTGACGACCCCGGCCGCCGACGACGGGATTTCCATCGACGCCTTGTCGGACTCCACCGTGACCAGGCTCTGCTCGACCTGGACTGCATCGCCGGGCTTGACCAGCAGTTCGATCACCGAGACGTCCTTGAAGTCGCCGATGTCGGGAACCTTGACTTCGATCAGTGCCATCGCCGTCCTCCCCGATCAGAGCGCGATGCGGCGGAAGTCCGCCAGCAGCGACGCGAAGTACACGTTGAAGCGCGCCGCGGCAGCGCCGTCGATCACGCGGTGGTCCCAGCTCAGGCTCAGCGGCAGGATCAATCGCGGGTGGAAGCCCTTGCCGTCCCATCGCGGCTCGAAGCTGCTGCGGCACACGCCCATGATCGCCACTTCGGGTGCGTTGATGATCGGCGTGAAGTAGCGCCCGCCGATGCCGCCGAGCGAGCTGATCGTGAAGCAGCCGCCGGCCATGTCGTTCGGGCCGAGCTTGCCGTCGCGCGCCTTCTTCGCCAGCTCGCCCATCTCCTGGCTGAGCTGGTAGATGCCCTTGCGGTCGGCGTCCTTGATCACCGGCACGACCAGGCCGTTGGGCGTGTCGGCGGCAAAGCCGATGTGGAAGTACTTCTTCAACACCAGCTGCTCGCCGTCGAGCGATGCGTTGAACTCCGGGAACTTCTGCAGTGCCGCCACCGCGGCCTTGATCATGAACGCGAGCATCGTGACCTTGGTGCCGCTCTTCTCGTTCTCTTTGTTCAGCTGGACGCGAAAGGCTTCCAGTTCGGTGATGTCGGCCTCGTCGTGGTTGGTGACGTGCGGGATCACCACCCAGTTGCGGTGCAGGTTGGCGCCGCTGATCTTCTTGATGCGCGACAGGTCCCGGCGCTCGATCTCGCCGAACTTGGTGAAATCCACCTGCGGCCAGGGCAGCAGGCCGGGGAAACCGGCTGCGCCCGGCGCGGCCGCGGCCGCGCCGCGGGGTGCGGCCTGCGTGCCCGCCATCACGCCCTTGACGAAGCCCTGCACGTCGGCCTGGGTGATCCGGCCCTTGGGCCCGGAACCCTTGACCTGGTCCAGCGGCACGCCCAGCTCGCGCGCGTACTTGCGCACCGACGGCGATGCGTGCGGCAGCTTGCCGGTCGGCGCGGCGGTCGGGTCGTGCGGTGCTGCAGCGGGCGCGGCCTGGACGGCAGCGGCCGGCGCCGCAGCGGGCGCAGCAGACGGCGCAGCAGACGGCGCCGCAGCGGGGGCCGGCGCCGCGGGTGCAGGTGCGGGTGCGCCCGCGGCCGCGTCCATGATCGCGATCAGCGAGCCCTGCGACACCTTGTCGCCGATCTGGACCTTCAGTTCACGCAGCACGCCGGCCACCGCCGACGGGATCTCCATCGACGCCTTGTCGGATTCGACGGTGATCAGGCTCTGCTCGACCGCGATCGCGTCGCCCGGCTTGACCAGCAGCTCGATCACGGCGACGTCGGCGAAGTCGCCGATGTCGGGCACCCGCACCTCGACCGGGCCGCCGGCTGCCGCCGGGGCCGCCGCGGGCGGCGCGGCCGCGGGCGCTGCGGCAGCCGCGGCAGCAGGCGCCGGGGCAGGCGCCGGGGCAGGCGCCGCCGCGGGCGCAGCCGCCGCCCCGGCACTTTCCAGCACCAGCAGCAGCGAGCCCTCGGACACCTTGTCGCCGAGCTTGATGCGCAGCTCCTTGACCACGCCGGCGTGCGACGACGGGATCTCCATCGACGCCTTGTCCGACTCCACCGTCGCCAGCGACTGCTCGACCTTCACCGTGTCGCCGGGTTTGACCAGCAGCTCGATGACTTCGACATCCTTGAAGTCGCCGATGTCGGGAACCTTGACTTCCACCAGGGCCATGTTGTTCTCCTTGTCGTGGTGTTCAGGCCAGGCGCGGGTTCAGGCGCTCGGTGTCGATCTTGTACTTCTTGATCGCCTCGGCGGCCGTCGCCGCCGGCAACACGCCGTCGTCGGCGAGCGCCTTGAGCGCAGCGACAACGATGTAGTGGCGGTTGATCTCGAAGTGCTCGCGCAGCTTGCTGCGGAAATCACTGCGGCCGAAACCGTCGGTGCCGAGCACGCGGTAGCTGCGCCCCTTCGGGATGAAGGCGCGGATCTGCTCGGTGAACTTCTTGATGTAGTCGGTCGAGGCGACCACCGGGCCGGGGTGCGGCTCGAGCTGCTGCGCGACGAAGGGCACGCGCGGCTTCTCGGTCGGGTGCAGCAGGTTCCAGCGCTCGCAGTCCTGGCCGTCGCGGGCGAGCTCGTTGAAGCTCGGGCAGCTCCACACGTTGGCCGACACGCCCCAGTCGCTGGCCAGCAGCTGGCGCGCCGCGATCGACTCGCGCAGGATCGAGCCGCAGCCCAGCAGGTTGACGCTCGCGGCCTTGGCGCCCTTGCCCTGCGGCGCGGCGCCCTTCTCGAGCAGGTACATGCCCTTCAGGATCTGCTCTTCGGTGCCGGCGGTCAGGCCCGGCATCGGGTAGTTCTCGTTCAGCAGCGTGAGGTAGTAGAAGACGTTGTCCTGCTTCTCGACCATGCGCTTCAGGCCGTGGTGCAGGATCACCGCCACCTCGTGCGCGAACGACGGGTCGTAGCTGACGCAGTTCGGGATCACGCTGGCCAGCACGTGGCTGTGGCCGTCCTCGTGCTGCAGGCCCTCGCCGTTGAGCGTGGTGCGGCCGCTGGTGCCGCCGAGCAGGAAGCCGCGCGCCTGGATGTCGCCGGCCGCCCAGGCGAGGTCGCCGAAACGCTGGAAACCGAACATCGAGTAATACACGTAGAACGGCACCATGATGCGGTTGTTGCTGCTGTAGCTGGTCGCCGCCGCGATCCAGCTGGCCATGCCGCCGGGCTCGTTGATGCCTTCCTGCAGGATCTGCCCGGCCTTGTCTTCGCGGTAGTACATCACCTCGGCCTTGTCCACGGGCGTGTACTTCTGGCCGGCCGGGTTGTAGATGCCGATCTGGCGGAACAGGCCTTCCATGCCGAAGGTGCGCGCCTCGTCCACCAGGATCGGCACCAGGCGCGGGCCCAGCGCCTTGTCGCGCAGCAACAGCGTCAGGAAGCGCACGAAGGCCTGGGTGGTGCTGATCTCGCGCCCCTCGGCGGTGGCGTCGGTCACCGTCTTGAAGGTCTCGAGCGACGGCACCGTGAAATGCTCGTCGGCCTTGGTGCGGCGGTGCGGCAGGTAGCCGCCCAGCGCCTTGCGGCGCTCGTGCAGGTAACGCATCGCCGGCGTGTCGTCGGCCGGCTTGTAGAACGGGATCTTCGGCAGCTCGCTGTCGGGGATCGGGATGTTGAAGCGGTCGCGCATGTAGCGGATGTCGTCGTCGGTCAGCTTCTTGACCTGGTGCGCGATATTGCGGGCCTCGCCGGCGCCGCCCATGCCGTAGCCCTTGACCGTCTTGACCAGCAGCACCGTGGGCTGGCCCTTGTGCTGGTTGGCCGCGTGGAAGGCGGCATAGACCTTGGCGGCATCGTGGCCGCCGCGGCGCAGCGCCCAGATGTCGTCGTCGCTCATCTTGGCCACCATCTCGAGCGTGCGCGGGTCGCGGCCGAAGAAGTGCTGGCGCACGTAGGCGCCGTCCCAGGCCCTGAAGCCCTGGTAGTCGCCGTCGAGCGTGTCCATCATGATCTTGCGCAGCGCGCCGTCCTTGTCGCGCGCCAGCAGCGGATCCCAGTTGCTGCCCCACAGCAGCTTGATCACGTTCCAGCCGGCGCCGCGGAAGGTGCCTTCGAGCTCCTGCACGATCTTGCCGTTGCCGCGCACCGGGCCGTCCAGACGCTGCAGGTTGCAGTTGATCACGAAGATCAGGTTGTCGAGCTTCTCGCGTGCGGCCAGGCCGATGGCGCCCAGCGATTCCGGCTCGTCCATCTCGCCGTCGCCCAGGAAGACCCAGACCTTGCGGTTGGCGGTGTCGGCGATGCCGCGCGCGTGCAGGTACTTGAGGAAGCGCGCCTGGTAGATCGCCATCAGCGGGCCCAGGCCCATCGACACCACCGGGAACTGCCAGAACTCGGGCATCAGGTCGGGGTGCGGGTAGCTCGACAGGCCCTTGCCGTCGACTTCCTGGCGGAAGTTGAGCAGTTGCTCCTCGGTGATCCGCCCTTCCATGTAGGCGCGCGCATAGATGCCCGGCGCGCTGTGGCCCTGCAGGTACAGCAGGTCGCCGCCGTGGCCTTCGCTCTCGGCATGCCAGAAATGGTTGAAGCCGGCGGCGAGCATGTGCGCCAGCGACGCGAAGGACGCGATGTGGCCGCCGAGGTCGCCGCCGTCGGCCGGATGCAGGCGGTTGGCCTTGACCACCATCGCCATCGCGTTCCAGCGCATGTAGGCGCGCAGCCGGCCTTCGAGCTCGAGGTTGCCGGGGCTGCGCTCCTCGTTGTGCGGCTCGATCGTGTTGACGTAGCCGGTGGTGGCCGAGAACGGCAGGTCGATGCCCGACTGCCGCGCCTGCTCGAGCAGCTGCTCGAGCAGGTGGTGCGCGCGCTCGGGTCCTTCGGCCTGGATCACGCCGGCCAGCGCATCGAGCCATTCGCGTGTTTCCTGGGCATCGGGGTCGTTCGCGGCGGGGGCGATGCGGGTGTCGGGCAATGCGGACATGCAGGTCTCCTTCTGGGCTTGTTCGGCGCGGTCGTCAGCCGGCGGGCGATGGTGCACCGGCGGGTGCAATAGTGTCACACATCCAATTTGCAATTTCAAATGGCGCGGCGTAAACCCACTATCTGAAACGCCATCTCGATGGCGACCCGGATAATCTTCGCGCATGTCAGCAGGCCCGACTACCACCACTGGCGCCTCGTGGTCACGGCTGCGGCATTGGGCGGGGCGCTGGTGGATCCTGCAGCCGGCGGCGCGGCAGGACCGCTTCGTCACGCTCGGGCCGCTCGTGTCGGTGCTGCTGTTCCTGGCGGCGATCATCGCGGCCTTCTGGTACTTGCGCAACGAGGAAGTCGAGCGCGACCGGGAATCGCTGAAGCGCGACACCGTCGTCGTGCAGCAGCAGCTGCGGCTCGCGCTGATCGAGAACCAGGAACAGCTGATGCGCATGGCCAACGAGCTGGCGCGGCGCGAGATCGGCGCCGACGAGTTCCTGGCCCAGGCCGAAGCCTTCATGCGCGAGCGCCCGGCGATCACGCAGATGGCCTGGTTCGACGCCGGGCGCAGGCGCAAGGCCGGCCGTTGGGCGCCCAGCGTGCGCGCCGGGTACGTCCGCGGCGCCGACGCCGCCGACCCGGACGAACCGTCGGCCGGCGGCCTCGACCCGGTGCGGCGCAGCTTCGAGCGCGCCCGCGAGCTGCGCCAGCCGGTCTATTCGCGCGCCTACGTCGACGAGCGCGGTGCCGCCGCCTTTCAGGTGCAGGTACCGCTGGTTGCGCGCAATACCTTTCTCGGCACGCTGCAGGTCGAGTATTCGATCGAATCGCTGCTGCGCCGCTACGTGCCGCCCGACATCGCCGCGCGGCACCGCATCGCCGTCGTCGACGACGACGGCCGGCTGCTGGCGAGCACCGTCACGCCGATGCCGGGCCGCACCGAGACCCGGCGCGCGCCGCTGGTCTACGAGCTGCCGCTGGCGCCGGCCGGCGACGGCATGCTGCTGAGCAGCGCGGGCTACCGCACCTCGATCGGGCTGATCAGCAACACGCTGTTCTGGATGGTGGCGGCGCTGTCGGTGCTGACCGTGTGGATGCTGCTGGGCAACTGGCGCCACCTGCGCCGGCGCGCGCAGATCCAGGCGGCACTGGTGCAGGAGACCAACTTCCGCCGCGCGATGGAGAACTCGATGCTCACCGGCATGCGCGCGATGGACCTCGACGGGCGGATCACCTACGTCAACGCCGCGTTCTGCGCGATGACCGGCTTCTCGGAAGACGTGCTGGTCGGGCACCCGATCCCGCACCCGTACTGGCCGCAGGACCGGATCGACGAGAACACCCGGCTGCTGCAGCAGGTGCTGGGCGGCCGCAGCCCGGCCGGCGGCACCGAGGTGCGGGTGATGCGCCGGGACGGCTCGCAGTTCGACGCCCGCATGTACGTGTCGCCGCTGATCGACCCGCGCGGCCAGCAGACCGGCTGGATGACCTCGATGACCAACATCACCGAGGCCAAGCGCATCCGCGACCAGCTGTCGGCGTCGCACGAGCGCTTCACCACCGTGCTCGAGGGCCTGGACGCATCGGTGTCGGTGCTGTCGGTGCCGCAGGGCGAGCTGCTGTTCGCGAACCGCTCGTACCGGCTGTGGTTCGGCGCCGATGCCGCCGGCCACACGCTGCTGGCCGGCCAGGCGCCCGACACCGGCCGCCTGCCCGACATCGAGGAGCTGAGCGACAGCCTGGCCGGATTGCCGACCGAGCAGCTCGCGGTTGCCCGCGCCCAGTCGCACGAGATCCTGGTCGCGCCGCTGCAGAAGTGGTTCGACGTGCGTGCGCGCTACCTGCAGTGGACCGACGGCAGCCTCGCGCAGATGCTGATCGCCACCGACATCACCGCGCGGGTGCGGGCCGAGGCGCAGGCCGCGCGCCAGGCCGAGAAGGCCCAGGTCGCGAGCCGGCTGGTGACGATGGGCGAGATGGCCTCTTCCGTCGCGCACGAGCTGAACCAGCCGCTGACCGCGATCACCAACTACTGCAACGGCATGGTGTCGCGGGTGGACGGCGGCACGATCGACAAGCTGGAGCTCACGGCCGCGCTGCGCAAGACCGCGCGCCAGGCCGAGCGTGCCGCGCAGGTGATCCGGCGCATCCGCGCCTTCGTGCGCAAGAGCGAGCCGCAGCGGCAGGTCGCCCAGGCGCGCCAGATCGTCGAGGACGCGGTCGAGCTCGCCGGCATCGAGCTGCGCAGGCGCAGCGTGGCGCTGCAGACCTACGTCGCGCAGCGGCTGCCGCCGCTGCGCGTGGATCCGATCCTGATCGAGCAGGTGCTGCTGAACCTGCTGCGCAACTCGGCCGAGGCGATCGACGTCGCCAACCTGCCGGCGGCGCGGCGCAACATCGAGCTGCGGGTGGTGCCGCGCCACACGCCCGACGAGGGCGGCGTGATCGAGTTCAGCGTCTCCGACATGGGCCCGGGGCTGCCGCAGGAAGTGATCGAGAGGCTGTACGAGGCCTTCTTCTCGACCAAGGCCGAAGGCATGGGCATCGGCCTGAACCTGTGCCGCTCGATCGTCGAATCGCACCGCGGCCGGATGCGGGCCGACAATCTCTACAATGACCAGAGCGTCGTCGGCTGCCGCTTCTCCTTCACGCTGCCGGTAGAGCCCGGGCATCGCGCCGACACCGCGCCCCCGCCCGAAGCCGTGCCGCACGCGCCCGATCCCAACCCCACCGTCGCGTCCTGAATGAGCCTGATCCCGAAGAAAGGCACGGTCTACGTCGTCGACGACGACGAAGCCGTGCGCGACTCGCTGCAGTGGCTGCTCGAAGGCAAGGACTATCGCGTCAAGTGCTTCGAGTCATCGGAATCCTTCCTGTCGCGCCTGGATCCGCGCGAAGTGGCCTGCCTGATCGCCGACATCCGCATGGACGGCATGGGCGGCCTGGAGCTGCAGGACCGGCTGCTCGAGCGCAGGAGCCCGCTGCCGATCGTGTTCATCACCGGCCACGGCGACGTGCCGATGGCGGTGAGCACGATGAAGAAGGGCGCGATGGATTTCATCGAGAAGCCCTTCAAGGAAGAAGAACTGCTCGGCCTGGTCGAGCGCATGCTCGAGCAGGCCGGCGCCGCGTTCAGCCAGCACCAGGAGCAGGCCAGCCGCGATGCGCTGCTGAGCCGGCTGACCACGCGCGAGGCGCAGGTGCTCGAACGCATCGTGGCCGGGCGGCTGAACAAGCAGATCGCCGACGACCTGGGCATCAGCATCAAGACGGTGGAGGCGCACCGCGCCAACATCATGGAGAAGCTCAACGCCAACACCGTGGCCGACCTGCTGAAGATCGCGCTCGGCGCGCAAGGCAAGGCCTGAGAATCCGTGAAGCCGTCCGCCGCCGGACCCGCTGGCGCCAGCGCCCTGCCCCCGCCCCCATGACTGCCCGCATCCTCGACGGCAAGGCCCTGGCGGCCGAAGTGCGCGCCGAAGTCGCGCAGCGCGTCGCCGCACTGCGCGCACGCGGCCTGCAGCCGGCGCTGGCGGTGATCCTGGTCGGCGACAACCCCGCTTCGCAGACCTACGTGCGCCACAAGGGCAGCGACTGCGAAAGCGTGGGCATGCGCTTCGTGCTCGACCGTTTCGCGGCCGACCTGCCGCAGGCGGCGCTGCTGGCGCGCATCGCGCAGCTGAACGCCGACCCGTCGATCCACGGCATCCTGGTGCAGTTGCCGCTGCCCAAGCACATCGACCCGAACCTCGTGATCGCCGCGATCTCGCCGTCCAAGGACGCCGACGGCTTCCACGTGCAAAGCGCCGGCGCGCTGATGGTCGGGCTGCCCGGCTTCAGGCCCTGCACGCCGTACGGCTGCATGCGATTGCTGCAGGCCGCGGGCATCGCCCCGCGCGGCCGGCACGCGGTGGTGGTGGGGCGCAGCAACATCGTCGGCAAGCCGATGGCGCTGATGCTGCTGCAGGCCGACGCCACCGTCACCGTGTGCCACAGCGCCACGCCCGACTTGGCCACCTTCACGCGCCAGGCCGACATCCTGGTGGCGGCGGTCGGGCGCCGGCGCACGATCACCGCCGACATGGTCAAGCCCGGCGCGGTGGTGATCGACGTGGGCATGAACCAGGACGAAGCCGGCAGGCTCTGCGGCGACACGGACTTCGCCGCGGTGCGCGAGGTCGCGGGCTGGATCACCCCGGTGCCCGGCGGGGTAGGCCCGATGACCCGCGCGATGCTGCTGGTCAACACGGTCGAGGCGGCCGAGCGCAGCGCGCGATGAGCGGCTCGGCGTGCGGCCGCGCCGCTGCGGCGCAACTTGTTCACGCACCGGCCCGATCGGCAGTGGGCGCGCGGCGCGCACCGCGCTAAGGTTCGACGATGCGCCGTCCTCCCGCCGCTGACCCACGGCCTGCCATGCGCCGGCTGCCGCTGGCGATCCTGCTCGCCGCCGCCGGCACCGCCGCGCTGGCGCAATACAAGGTAGTCGGCCCCGACGGCAAGGTCACGTACACCGACCGGCCGCCGGCCGATGCCACGCTGCGGGTCACGCCGCTCGGCCCCGGCGGTGCCGCGGATGCCCCGGCAGCCAGCCCGCTGCCGCCCGAGCTGCAGAAGACCGCCCAGCGCTTCCCGGTCATGCTGTACGCGTCGCCCGAGTGCACACCCTGCGACGCCGGCCGGCAGCTGCTGAAGCAGCGCGGCGTTCCCTACACGGAGCGCATCGTCGGCACCACGGCCGACGACGCCGCCGCGCTGGAGCGGGCGACCGGCGCGCGCACCGTGCCGGCCGTGACGATCGGCGCGCAGGCGCTGTCCGGCTTCGAGCCGGTGCAGTGGGGCAGCTATCTGGACGCGGCCGGCTATCCGCGCGAGTCGCGCCTGCCCAAGGGCTGGGCGGCACCGGCGGCAACGCCGCTGGTCGAGCGCAAGGCGGTCACGGCCGCGGCCCCGGCGGCACCGCCGGGCGCAGCATCGGCGCCCGGGCCGCAGAGCCAGCCGAAGCCGGCTTCGAGCATCCGCTTCTGATCCCCGGGCTGGCCTGGCCGCCGCGGCAAGGGCAGCGCCGGTACCGCCGCAGATTCAGCCGCGCTGCAGTGTGCCGGGCTCGTCCGCAGCCGCTGCGTCGCCGTTGCCGCCGAGCTCTTCGCCGCCGGCCCCCAGCAATGCCTGCGCCTGGGTCTCGGGCAGCGCCTCGACCCCGCGCAGCGCACGGTTCATCTGGCGGGTGCGCGTGCCGGCCTTGCCCAGCGTCTCGACCACGCGCTCGGCCTGCGCGGTGGCGGTGCTCAGGTAGTCGCCGAAGCGGCCGAACTCGGTCTTGACCGCACCCAGCACCTCCCAGACCTCGGCGCTGCGCTTTTCCAGCGCCAGCGTGCGAAAGCCCATCTGCAGGCTGTTCAGCGTGGCCAGCAGCGTGGTCGGCCCGGCCAGCATCACCTTGAAGTCGCGCTGCAGCGCCTGCACCAGCCCGGGGCGGCGCAGCGCCTCGGCATACAAGCCCTCGGTGGGCAGGAACAGGATCGCGAAGTCGGTGGTGTGCGGCGGCGCCACGTACTTGTCGCGGATGCTGCGCGCCTCGGCCCGCAGCCGCGCCTCGATCGCACGCGCCGCGGCCTCCATCGCCGCGGCGTCGGCGCGCTCGTGCGCGTCGAGCAGCCGCTCGTAGTCCTCGCGCGGGAACTTGGCGTCGATCGGCAGCCACAGCGGCGCGCCGCCCTCGGCGCGGCCGGGCAGGCGGATCGCGAACTCCACGCGCTCGGCGCTGCCCGGCACCGTCGCCACGTTGGCCGCGTATTGCTCGGGCGTGAACACCTGTTCGAGCAGCCCGGCCAGCTGCACCTCGCCGAAGATGCCGCGCGTCTTGACGTTGGTCAGCACCTTGTTGAGCGTGCCCACGTCGCGCGCCAGGTTGCGCATGTCGCCCAGGCCCTCGTGCACCTGCTGCAGCCGCTCGGCCACCTGGCGGAAGCTCTCGCCCAGCCGCTGCTCCAGCGTCGCGTGCAGCTTCTCGTCGACCGTCGCGCGCATCTGCTCGAGCTTGCGCTCGTTGCCTTCCTGCAGCGCCGCCAGCCGGCCCTCGACCGCGCTGCGCACGTCGGCGAGCCGGCGTTCGCTCGCCTCGGTCAGCGCGCGCAACTGCTCGCCCAGCGCATCGGCCAGCCGCTTCAGCGCCGCATCCTGCATGTCGCGTGCGCGCAGGCCCTGTTCGGCCTGCGCCTGGGTCTGCGCCTGCAACGCACCGGCGAGCTGCTGCTGCAGCGCCGCCAGCTGGGTGCGGAAGGTGTCGATCTGTTCGTTCTGCGTACGCGTCGCGTCGCCCAGTTGCGCGAGCAGCGCCTGCTGCTGCAGGTTCAGCACGGCCGCCAGCTCCTGGCGCGTGGCGCGCGCACCGTCCTGCAGTTCGTGGCGCAGTTCGCGGCCATGTTGCGCGGCGTCGTCCTGCAACCGGCGCTGCAGCGCCTGCAGCGCGCGGTCGTCGGGCCGGCGCAGCGCCAGCCACAGCAGCAGACCGATCGCCAGCGCGAGCAGCCCGGGCACCATCCATTCGTTCATCCGGCGATTGTCTCAGCGCCCCCGGCGGCGCCTGGCTCCTGCCTTCAGCCGCGGCAGACGATCGTCGCCTGGGCGACGTTGCCCGGCATGCCGCTGATCCACTGGCCGCCGGCGATCAGCCATCGACCCGCGGCATCGTCGTCGGCAGCGCCAGTGCCCGCGACCGCGCCGCGCAGCACGGTGTAGCCGCCGGCGCACAGCCGCTCGGCCTGCGCGTGCAGCGCCGCGTGCGAATCGGCCCGCAGCTCGAAAGCCGGCGGGCCCGAGCCGTTGGCCAGGCTGCGCACCTGCGGCCCGCCGCACGCGGCCAGCAACAAGGGCGCGGCCAGCAGCAGGCACGCAGGCGCAAGCTCGGACATGCGGCCATTCTCGGCGGTGCTGCCGGGCCCCCAAGCGCGCAGCAGCGGCGCCTTCACCGTCCAGATCAACCTGCCGGCCCGCCCGATGGCCAGGCCGGAAGCGCCGGCTCCCGGGCTGCCGCCGGTTGCGGGGCCGAGCCGGGCGCCGCGCGGCCCTGGGCGCCGTCAGCTGTCGCCGAAATTCGGCTCGCGCTTGGCGATGAAGGCGTCCACCGCCTCGGCGTGCGCGGGCGACTTGTGCGCCAGCACCTGCAGCGCCGCCGACAGCTCCAGCAGCGACGGCAGCGACTGCTGCTGGCCTTCGCGGATCAGCCGCTTGGAGCAGCGCAGGATCTGCCCCGGGTTGCGCGCGATGCGCGCGGCCAGCGCGCGCGCCTCGGCCATCAGCGCCTCGGGCGCCACCACGCGCGACACCAGCCCGCAGCGCAGCGCTTCGTCGGCCGGCACCGGGTCGCCGGTGAAGCTCATCTCCATCGCCTTGGCCAGGCCCACCGCGCGCGGCAGCAGCCAGGCGCCGCCGTCGCCCGGGATCAGGCCGACGCGGATGAAGCTCTCGGCGAAGCTGGCCTTCGTCGAGGCGATGCGCAGGTCGCACATGCAGGCCAGGTCGCAGCCGGCGCCGACCGCCGGGCCGTTGACCGCGGCGATGCTCGGCACCTCGAGCCGCTGCATCGCCAGCGGCAGCCGCTGGATGCCGGTGCGGTACCAGTGCGCGATCTGCGCCGGGCTCGTCTCGTCGGTGGTGAAGCGCTTCATGTCGCGCACGTTGCCGCCCGACGAGAAGGCGCTGCCGGCGCCGGTGAGGATCACGACGCGCACCGACGCGTCGGCGTTGATGCGCTCGATCGCCGCCAGGAACTCGTCGACCGCGGTGTTGCCGGTCAGCGCGTTGCGCACCTCGGGCGCGTTCATCGTCAGCGTGACGACGGCGCCGTCGCGCTCGAACTTCAGGAAGTCGCTCATCGATCGGACCCCGCTTCGAAACCGCGGCACAGCGCGCGCGTCTGCTCGGCCGCCGGCACTGCCCGGCAGCCGCTGTTGTTCTGCCCCGACCACAGCGGCGAGAAGTCGCCGCTGGCGCGCGCTTCGGCGGCGGCGCGCAGCGGCCCCCACGCGGCGGCGGCGCGCGGGAAGGCCGGGTGCGGCGCCGCGCGCAGCGGCCCGAGCTCGCGCACCGCGCGGTTGACGATGCTGCGCGCTGCACGGCCGGTGAACACGTTGGTCACGGCCGTGTGCGCCGCCGCTTCGCTTTGCAGTGCGGCGCGGTGCACCGCGCTGGTCGTGGCCTCGGGGCACAGCAGGTAGGCGGTGCCCACCTGCACGCCGTCGGCACCCAGCGCCATCGCCGCGGCCACCCCGGCCGCGTCGGCGATGCCGCCGCAGGCGACCACCGGCACGCGCACCGCGCGCCTGACTTGCGGCAGCAGCGCGAAGCTGCCGAGCTGGCGGCTCAGGTCGTCGCTGAGGAAGTGGCCGCGATGCCCGCCCGCCTCGAGCCCCTGCGCGATCACCGCGTCGGCGCCATGCGCTTCGAGCCAGCGCGCTTCGTCGACGGTGGTCGCCGAGCTGATCACGAAGGCGCCGCTGCGGCGCACGCGCTCGAGCAGCGGCGCGGCCGGCAACCCGAAGTGGAAGCTGACGACCGGCGGGCGGAATTCCTCGACCAGCGCCGCGGCGTCGTCGCCGAAGGGCGCGCGCGAGGCCGCCGTGATCTTCGACGCGTCGGCGCCGAGCTCGTCGTAGTACGGGCGCAGTGCGTCGCGCCACGCGGCATCGGCCGCGTCGTCGGGCGGCGCTTCGGCGTGGCAGAAGAAGTTCAGCGCCCACGGCCGCCGGGTCTGCGTGCGCATCGCCTGCAACTCGGCGCGCAGCGCGGCGGGCGCGAGCATCGCCGCCGGCAGCGAGCCGAGCGCGCCGGCTTCGCTGACGGCCAGCGCGAGTGCGTGCGCCTGCACGCCGGCCATCGGCGCCTGGATCAGCGGGAAGTCCAGGCCAAGGCGTCGGGCGAAAGCGTTCATGTCGTCGGGTCGGATCGTGCGGCAGCGCCGGGCAGCAGATGCTCGAGCAGGAAGGGCATGGCCGCCTGGCCGGCCGCGCCGATCAGCGCGCGGCCCAGCTGCCCATGCCAGTACGACGCGGCGCCATGGTCGCCGCGCCACTCTTGCAGCCGGCGCGTGACCAGCTGCAGGTCGAATTCGTCGGTGGCGCCGATCGCGCCGTGCACCGCGTGCGCGATCGCCACCGCTTTCTCGGCGGCCTCGGCCGCGCGCGCCTTGGCCACCGCGACGCGCAGCCGCTGCGGCACGACGCCGGCTTCGGCGCAACCGATCTCGGCCGCCATGCGCGCGGCGAAGGCCTGCTCGGCCAGCACCGCCAGCTGTTGCTGCACTGCCTGGAACTTGCCGATCGGCTTGCCGAACTGCGCGCGGTCGTTCGCATATTGCAGCGTCATCGTCAGCAGCCGCTGCAGCGCGCCGGCCATCAGCGTGGCGGTGATCAGCGCGCCGCCGGCCTGCAGGTCGGTTCCGCCCGGCAGGCGCGCCGCGGCCGAAGGCGGGATGCGCACGCCGATGTCGGCCTGCAGGCTGGCGTGCACGCCGCTGCGTTGCACGCCCTGCCCGGCCAGCGGCAAGCAGACCACATCGCCTTCGGGCGTGCGCAGCAGCAGCGCCTGCGCGACCGCGCCGAAGGGCACGCCCGCGCAGCGCAGCGCGCCGTCGGCCGTGGCCTGCACGCCGGGCGCGATCGCGATCGGCCCCGGCGGCGCCGCGGCACCGAGCAGGCCGCGCGCCCACATCGTCTGCGCCAGCGGCACCGGCAGCAGGTGCCAGCCGCAGGCCAGCCACAGCGGGAAGGCTTCGCGCAGGCCCGCGCCGCCCTCGCCCGGGACGAGCAGCTCCAGGTAGCCCGAGGCTTCGATCTCGGCCCACAGCGCCGCCGCGTCGGCGCTGCGCTCGACCGCGCGCACGCGCGCCGGGCTGCACAAGCCCTGCAGCAGCCGCTCGAAGGATGCCGTCAGCACCGCGTCCATCAGCGCAGCCCCAGCCCGCGCGCAATCACGCCGCGCAGGATCTCGCGCGTGCCGCCGCGCAGCGAGAAGGTCGGGCAGATCTGCAGCACGTAGTGCAGCGTGCGCAGCAGCATCTCGGGCGGCGCCGCGTCGGGCTCGGCGTACAGCGCATCGGCCAGCCGGTTGGGCAGCGCCTGCTCGAACTCGGTGCCCAGGTCCTTGACCAGTGCCGCCTCGATCACCGGGCTGGCGCCGGCGGCCAGGCGCGCGCTCAATGCCAGCGACATCTCGCGCAGCGGCGCCAGGTGCGCGAGCAGCCTGCCGGCCAGCATCAGCTCGGCGTCGCGCGCGCGCGGCAGGGCGCGCAGGTACTCGACCCAGGCATCGAACAACACGATGCTGCCGTAGATGCGCTCGGGGCCGCTGCGCTCGAAGGCCAGCTCGGCCGTGACCTGCGCCCAGCCGGCGCCCTCTTCGCCGACGAGGGCGTCGGCCGGCAGCGCCACATCGTCGAAGAACACCTCGTTGAAGTGCGCGTCGCCGGTCAGGTCGCCGATCGTGCGCACCGTGATGCCGGGCAGCGACAGGTCGACGATCATCTGCGACAGGCCCTTGTGGCGGTCTTCGGGCGCGCCGCTGGTGCGCACCAGCGCGATCATGTAGTGCGCACGGTGGGCGTTGGTGGTCCAGATCTTCTGGCCGCTCAGCCGCCAGCCGTCGGCGCTGCGCGTGGCGCGGGTGCGCAGGCCCGCCAGGTCGGAGCCGCTTTGCGGCTCGCTCATGCCGATGCAGAAGAACACCTCGCTCGCGCAGATTTTCGGCAGGAAGAACGCACGCTGCGCATCGCTGCCGTACTTCAAGATCAGCGGGCCGCTCTGCCGGTCGGCGATCCAGTGCGCCGACACCGGCGCGCCGCGCGCCAGCAGTTCCTCCGCCAGCACGAAGCGGTGGAAGGCATCCTTGCCGCCGCCGCCGTACTGCGCCGGCAGCGTCAGCCCGACCCAGCCTTGCCTTGCCAGCGCGCGGCTGAAGTCGGCGTCGAAGCCCATCCACGAGCGCGCCAGCCGGTCGGTGGGCCGGCCGGCGAGCGCCTGGTCGAGGAAGGCGCGCAGCGCGGAGCGCATGGCCTCGGCATCGTCGGGGATCCGGCTCAGCTCCAGCGGCGCGAGCATGTCAGCTTCTCCACCGCGCTTCGCGCGACCCGCGCGCCATGCAACGCGCCATGCAACGCGCCATGCAACGCTTGGCAGCATCGACTGGTATCGGCCCGTTGCGGTCCTTCGTTGCTGCGCCAAAAGCAGCCTTCCGTGCGTCTATTCTTGGCACACGGGGCCGCCGACGGGGTGGCCAACTCCGTTCAGCCAAATTCTTATTCACTCCGTTGGCCACCCCGTCGTCGGCCCGAGCGGTGGCGTGCCGACACCGTTGTTCGCGCGCTGGTCGACGCAGTGGGGGTTTGCTGAAGAAGCGCGCTGGCGGTGCCGGCAAAGCCGACGAGGGGGTAGTCGGCGGAGTGAATAAGAATTTGGC
>JAFEFZ010000025.1 GCA_018240325.1 Pseudomonadota bacterium | reverse complement strand
CCCAGGCCCGACGGCTGTTGCGGCACCCGCGCCTCGACGCGCAGGTCGGCGCCGTCTTCGGCGGCCGAATACACCTGCTGCGAATAGAAGTCGGAAAACCAGATGCGGCCGTCGTGCCAGCGCGGACCCTCGAGGAAGTGCATGCCGGGGACGATGGTCTTGATCTCGCGGGACATGGCAGGACTCCTTTGCGGCGCGGTGGAAGTGCGTCGATTGTGGGCCGACAACACAGCGGCAGTCGTCGATCGTGTGCCGACGATGCATCGGCAGCACGAGTGCCGTCCCTGGTGTGTCGGCCTTCGGCGAGCGCGGGCTGCGCGGCCCGGCCACCGGTTGAATCCGCGGCGATGCGCGGGCCGGCGCAGATCCAAGGGTTGCGGGGCTCGTGCCAACTGGCCGTGCGACAGGCTGGCCGGCGCGGCGGCGCAGACCGGCGGCGACTCCTGCAACCGGACCCTGGGCATCCGCCAGGAGCCGGATCCTCAGCTCGCACCGGCGCCAAGGTCCGACGCGGCATCGGCGCCGGCCACGCGGCCGGGCCTGCTATCGGGTCGTGAAGCTCCAGCTCTTGGCCAGGGGGGCCCCGCCCGTCTTCAAGGTGGCCGAGAAGCTGACGCTGTAGGTCTTGGCAGGCGCCAGCGGCGACAGGGGCACCAGCGCGATCGCGCCGTCGGGCAGATTGCCGTCGGCGTTCAGCACCACGCCGGCCCCCGCCCGGATCGGCTGGTTGGCCAGCAGCACCGCCGCGACGGCGTTGCCGCCCGCATCCTTCAGCTCGAAGCGGGTGACGACGGCGTCGAGCGTGCCGGCCGCCCGGAAGTTCAGGTAGTCGGCATTGCGCATGTTCACGATGACCGGCGTGCCGGCGGGCGTGTTCGGCACGAGCATGGCGGAAGGCCGCGGCGAATCGAAATCGACGTTGTAGTCCGGCGGCACGTTCGTCTGGCCGCCGTACGGATAGGCGACCAGCGCGCCGGCCGCGGCGTACTGCCCCAACGCATCGGACTGCGCGGTGGCGAAGTTGCCGATGCAGATCGGCTTGACGGCGAAGTTGCCGCTGAATCCGAAGCCCGTGTGCGTGGCCGGACCCAGCAGCGCCGACGCCTGGTAGACGGTGGCGAGCATCTGGCCGACGCAGTCCACGCCGAGAAGGGTTCCGCGGGTGTTGATGACTTCGGCGCTGTAGCCGGGGGCGAAGCCGGCCTTGGCCATGCGCAGCTCCGGCCGGATCTCGTAGAAGCTCGGCTTGACCGGTTCCTCGGTGTGGCCGGTCGCGCCGATGTTGATGGCCAGGTACTGCACGTGCGCCTGGGCCGCCGTGTCCAGCGCCTTGCTCTGCTGCAGCAGCCCGGCACCGGCGTTGCGGCGCGCCTCGTTCAGCGCCGACATCGAGACGTCCCCCTGGCTGCCGGCGGCATAGTCCGGGGTGGGCACCGAGGTCTGGAGCGAGCCCGACGCCGAAGCCACGTCGGAGCCGGAGCCGCCCGAGCCTGCCGCACCGCCGGAGCCGCCGCTGCCCGTGCTGCCGCCGGCGCCGCTGCCAGACCCGGAACCGCCCGCCGTGCCGCCGCCCGCGCTGCCGCCGGCTGCGGCGCTGCCGCCCGATCCCGCGCTGCTCGAGCCGCCGCTGCCGCCGCCGCTGCCGGAGCTGCCGCTGCCGGAGCCCGTGCCCGTGCTGCTGCCGCTGCCCGAGCCGCCGCCGGTGCCGGCCGCGCCGGATCCCGATGAGCCGGTGCTGCCGGCCGCCGCGTCGCCGCCCGCGGTGCCGGCTGCGCCTGCTTCCGATTCCCCGCCGCCGCTGCCGCCGCAGGCCGTCAATGCGGCCATTGCCGCCAGCGCGATCAACGAGCGGGACACATGGGACGCAAGGGACACACGAGACATCCGGGGCAATTGCCGATGCGCATTCATTCGAACCTCGATCGCGGTGTGGTGGGGTGGGCGTGATTACCCCGCGCCGCCGCTGCCTGGGCAACACCGACTCGCGGGGGCCGACGCCGCCTGCAGGCCGCGCAACTTGTATCGGTGCGCCGCTGCCGTGCGCATTGCACGGATCGGCAGGGCGGCGCGCGGCACCGCCGCGTGCCGGCCGCCCGGCTTCAGATCCAGGGCTCGGGCAGTTCCTCGGCCGCGATCGTGCGCTGCACCGCCGGGCGCGCCAGCATGCGCTGCAAGAAAGCGCCCAGCTGCGGCCAGTCGCGCGCGGGGCGGCCGGCGAAGCCGCGCGTCCAGCGCGCGAGCATGAAGGCGTAGGCGTCGGCCGCCGAATAGCCGGTGCCGAGCAGCCACGGCCCGCCGTGTGCACCGAACTGATCGTCGAGCTGGCGCAGCATGCCGCCGACCGCCTGTTCGGCGTGCGCGCGCACCTGCGCTGCCGCGGCGGCGTCGCCGTCGTCGACCAGCCGCTGCGGATAGAAGTAGTGCAGCAGCATCGCCTGCAGCGTGTTGGTCAGCCACACCAGCCACTTGTAGAAGTGCGCGCGCGCCGGCGTGCCCAGCGGCGGCGCCAGCGCCGCGGCCGGGTGCGTGTCGGCCAGGTGCAGGCAGATGGCCGCGCTCTCGTACAGCACGAGCGCGCCGTCCTCGAGCACCGGGATCAGGCCGTTCGGGTTGAGCTTCAGGTACTCGGGCCGCTTGTGCGCGCCCTGGGCGAGGTCGACGAGCATGAGTTCGAAGGGCGTGCCGATCTCGTGCAGCAGCACGTGCGGCGCGAAGCTGGCGTTGCCGGGGTGGTAGTGCAGGCGGATCATCGGTGCCGGAGATGGTCGAGGCGGGTGCAGTATCGCAGCGGCCTCGGACCGCTGCCGGGCGGCTGCTAGTGCAGTGTTCCACTCTGTGCAGCACATAAAACCGCGCCTTTGCCGCCCTGGCGTCGTTGCAAATCCTCGCGATGCCACTGGGCATCGCTGCGGTTTG
>JAFEFZ010000259.1 GCA_018240325.1 Pseudomonadota bacterium | reverse complement strand
GCATCGTGCGCCTCCGCTCCTTCAGGTGACCTGCAACGCGCCGGCGTTGACGTCGACCAGCGGCGCGACGATGTTCACGGCGCTGGTGCCGGTGAGCGTCAGCGTGCCCGCCGGCGTGAGCTGGATCATCGTGCCGTTGGCCAGCGTGATCATCACGCCGAGCAGGTCGCTGATGACGATGCCGTTGCCGGCCTGCGTCTGCAGCGTGAAGCCGTTGATGCCGGGCGGCACGGTGCGCGCCAGCACCGGCACGTCGGCCTCGCTGTAGAAGCCGCCGACCCAGATGGGAAAGTCGGGGTCGCCACGCTCGAACTCGACCCACACCCCGGCCCCGACCGGCGGCACGGTGAACATGCCGTTGTTCGGGCCGGCGCCGGGCAGGCAGGGCACGGCCCAGCTGCTCAACAGGTTGCCGCCGACGTCGGGGATCTCGACCAGGATGCGGCCGCGCTGCATCGGGTCGATCGGGTTGCGCACGGTGGCGCGGTACTTGCCGTAGAACGGGCCTGCGCTCATCGCCGATCCCTCGTCAAACCGGCACCGCCGGCACGGTGGGCAGCAGCCCGTTGCGCGCGAGCGCGAAGCTCTGCTTGTAGCTGCCGCGCTCGATCTCGTGGGTCACGCGCTTGACGTAGTACAGCCCGTCGTACGGCAGCCCCGCGCCGCGCACGCCGACGAGCCGGCGCGACTTGAGCAGCCGCCCGTAGCGCTGCACGTCGAGCCGGCCGTTGCCCGACACGCAGTCGCTGTGCTGCCCGGCGTAGGCGATGCCGCGCATCAGCGCCTCGGCCACGCCGAGGTGCGCGGTATCGGCGAGCTTCTCGATCTTCGGCGGCAGCGGCGGCAGCGCGCCGAGCGGCGGGTTCAGCGGCGTCACGTCGGGGATCGGCACCGGGATGCCGGTCTTCGAGAAGGGCTCCTGGAAGTACACGATCGGGATGCGCTTGGCCTCGCGGTCGAACTCGAAGCTCAGGTCCTCGACGTTGGTCTTCGCGTCCATCGACGCGGTGAGCGCCGGCTGCGGGATGCCGACGCGCAGCTCGGGGCCCCAGTAGGCCTTCGACGTGCCCGGCAGCGGGCCGGGTTCGAGGTAGAACACATAGCCGGCCTGCTGCGCCAGCAGCTTGAGGTACGCATAGTCGCTGCCGCGCTGCTGCGGGATGCGTTCGGTCGGCAGCGGCGGCGCATCGACGATGCCCGGCACCACCAGCGGCACGACGCCGAGCGCGGCGTACTTGGCCAGCATCAGCAGCGCGCGCACCGACGGCGGCATCGCCGGGTATGGCAGGCCGTCGAGCTCGATCAGATCCATCAGCGCCGACAGGTCCTTGCCGCGCACCGTCACGCGGCCGACGCCGCCGGCGCCCGGCGTCATCGCGACGTCGGTGGCGATGCCGTCGATGATCGTCTCGGCGCGCGCGCCCATCGTCACCACCAGCCCGACGCGCATCAGCGGCACGCCGCCGGTGCCGCCGCTGACGAGGAACAGCGTGCGCAGCGGCGAACGCGGCGGCAGCTCGAACACCAGCTCGAAGCCGGAAGGCGCATCGCCCGCGCCCGACTCGACGCGCGCCGAGACCAGCGCCTCGACCAGCGCGCGCGGCGCCGGAATCGGTACCGGGCCGACGTACAGGGTGAGTTGGATGCCCTGGTCCATGGTGCTCGTGCCTGGCGCGCGCCGGGTCAGCCGGTGAGCACCGGCACCGCGACGCGTGCACCGGCGGTGGCGGTGAGCGCCGCCGGGTCGAGCACGCCGTTGGCATCGGCCAGGCGCCACCAGGCGAGCGGCTCGCCCAGCGTGCGCGCCGCGAGCAGGTCGGGCCGCTCGGCGTCCTGCACCAGCACGTAGGCCGCGAGCGCGATCTCGTTCGGCTGCGCGATGAAGCGGCGCCGCAGGTAGGCCAGCGGCGGGCGCTGCGCCGGCGCCACCGGGCCGGCCGGCGGCGCCGGCAGCAGCGCGATCTCGGCGTTGCGGTAGCGGCTGTGCTCGTCGAAGGGATTCGACGGGATCGCGCCGGCGTCGATCAGCATCTGGACGGGGTCGTTGGCGTTCATGGCTGCTGTGCGAGTCATGGCAGGTTCGTGAGCCCGAGCGCAGCGGGCGCGGCGCTGCCGGCCTTCGCGGCCAGCGCCTCGCGCGCACGCAGGTAGTCGAGGAACAGCGCGCCGCCCTTGTGCCGGAAGCCGAGGTCGTCGACGGTGAGCACGCGCAGGCCGAGCGAGACCTTGGCGCGGATCGGGTTGAGCAGCGCGTCGAAGGCCTCCTCGGTGATGCTGAACTCCTGCACCCGCACCGGCACGACGCGGCCCTTGCCCCAGGTGAACAGCACCAGCGGCGCTTCGGGCGGCACGATCTCGAGCGTGCCCGCCGAGGCCAGCGCATCGAGCGCCTGCAGCTCGGCCACGCTCGGGTTGACCAGCGCCTCGAGCGCCGCGAGCTGCGGCGCGACGCCGAAGTCCACCGCGTTCGGGTTGCCGTCGGGGTGCTCGAGGCCGTCGGTGGCGTCGATCTCGGCGTCGAGCTTGATCGTCTCGATCGCCGGCCCCTTCAGGCGGAACGGCGTCGCGCGCTCGGCGCCGGCGTCGCCGCCGCTGCCCTGCACCTGGTAGCTGCGCGTCAGCGTGTCGGGGTTGTACTGCAGCGCGATCGTCTGCTTCGGCGTGCCGCCGCCGGGCGGCATCACGACCAGGCCGCCGCTGACGAGCTTGGGGCTGTTGGACAGGCTCATGGATCGTGGCCTCGCTGCGGGTTACCAGGTGATGCGCAGGTAGTCGGTGCCGAGCACCTTGCGGCCGTTGCAGACGTCGTAGGCGCGCACGAAGAAGCGCCAATGGCCGGCCAGGATCCCGGCCGGGCCGCCAGGAAAGTCGCGTCCGCGGTAGATGTGGCCGAAGGCCGGGTTGCGGTTGCCGTCGGTGTCGACGTATTCGTTGCCCGCGATGTCGGCCAGGTGAGGCGAACGCCGATGCCCATAGCGCAGCGTGTCGGTGCCATTGCGGTCCTCGATCCAGGTGCCCGCGGCCGTCCCGGCTGGAAAGCCGCCATGCGGACGGCCGAGCGGCAGCGCCGCGGCCGACGCCGCGTCCCACTGGATGAACTGGCGGATCTCGCCGCACGACGCGAAGATGCCGTTCACCGGGTCGTTCCTGAATTCGGCGTTGAACCTGAACGATGTGCTCTGCAGGCCCGCGCCGTCGACCGGGGGCGTCAGCGACGCCGTCGCGCGATAGGTCGGACCGCTGACGAGCTCGGCCCGCCCGACCTGCTCGGCACCGATCTCATGGAACAGCCGCGCCGCGCTCTCGGGTCCGAGCTTGCCGTCGGTGTCGATCCCCTGCACCGCTTGCCAACGCTGCACCGCCTCGACGAAGTCCTGGTCGATCACTGCCGGCGTGCTCGAGATGCCGAGCACGTCGCGCAGCTCCTCGATGCCTGCTGGGCCGATGACCGTCACGACCCGCTGGTCGTAGTCGATCGCCTCCTGCAGCTGCTGCGGCGTCAGCACGCGTGGGACCGCGGCCGGATGCGGCGGCTCCAGGGCGAAGTCGCGCTGGACCATCGACTGGCAGGCGAGAACGCCGGCCGAGATCGCCGGCATCGGCGAGCGCTGCACCCCGCCGTGGTGCGCCGTCTGGACTTCGGTGTAGTCGGTCTCCTCCGTCGCCGCGCTGCGCGGCCGGCCGCTCTGCTGCACCACGTGCACCAGCTCATGCGCGAGCAGGCGCCGCCCCGGCGTGGTCTTCGGCGCGTAATGCCCGGGCGCGAACGCGACATGGTGGCCCCAGGTGAAAGCGCGGCTCGACACCGCGCGCGCCGCCGCGCCGGCGCGCGCATCGGCATGCACCCGCACGCGGCTGAAGTCGTAGCCGAGCGTGCGCTCGAAGTGCGCGCGCGTCGCCGGGTCGAGCGGCGCGCCGCCGCCCGACAGCGCTTGGCGCAGCACCTGGGGTGCGACGCTGAGCGGCCGTTCGGCGAGACTGCCGCGGCCGACTGCGGGCGCGCTCGGCGCCTCGACCGTGCGCCGCGCATCGGCCGATCCCGGCGCCGCGCGGCCGCCGGCGGGCGGCGGCTCCTGGCCATCGGCGCCGCTGGCGGCGGTGGTCGGCATGCGGTCGAGCGCCGAAGCGACACGTTCGGCCTCGGCTTCCAGGCTGTCGTTCGGCGGCCCGAGCGGCACCTGCGCCCAGGCGCGTGCGGCGCAGCGCGGGCAGGGTTCGGGTGCGGCGCAGCCGCAGCCCGGCGCCGCCTGCACCGGCAGCATCGCCGCCGCCTGCGTGATAGCGGCGCGCAGCGTCGCGGCGTCGGGCACCTTGCGCGCGGGCAGGGCGAGGGTCACCGTCATGTCATTCCTTCAGCGTGCGTTCGTTCGCCGCGCCCGGGCCGAACGCGGCTTCGATCACGTCCTGCGGGCAGCCCGCGGCCTCGGTCTCGACGCTCGCCTCGACATGCTTCGTGCGCTGCTCGGTGCGCTGCCGGGTGAGCGTCACGACCGCGCGCCGCAGCAGCGGATAGACGAGCCGGGCCTTCGCCGCCGGCGTGCGCTGCTGAGCCAAAGACTTCTCCAGTTCCGGCGTGCGATGCCGCTCCTCCGCCGGGGCCGCCTGGAAGTCGCCGACCGCGGCCTCGGCGAGCGGCGCGCCTTCGACCTCGGTGACCTGGCCGTTCTCGTCGACGACGACCCGGGTGTACAGCTCGGGATCGTCCGCGCCCTTGGCCTGCGCGCCGCTGATGAAGCAGGCGCCGGCGGTCGGCGCGGCCTTCGGATCCTCCTGGCCCTGCGGGCAGTCGGCCTGCACCTGGCGCGCCGCGGCTTCGGCGCGCGCCTGCGCCAGCGCGATGTTGCCGATGAAGCCCGGCCCCGCGTCCATCGGCCCTTCGGGCGAGGTCCAGCCGGCGATGTTCGTGACCTGGAAGCCGTCGGCGAGGTTGGCCTTGAGCGTGGTCAGCTCCTTCGCGCTGCGGCTGCGGTCGATCGTGGCCTTCGCGTAGTCGAAGTACAGCCAGCGGCTCTCGCGGTCGGTGACCGGCACCTTCTCCGTCACGTCGTGCGCCGGGATGTCGCGCTCGGTCTCGCAGCTGAAGTGCGGGATCTCGACGACGCTGCGCTTCTCGCGCCGGCAGTCCTCCTGCTTCGTCTTGCGGCCCGGGGTGATCGTGACGTTGATCGTGCCCTGCACGCCCTGCGGCTTGTCGTCCGGGCCCTTGCCCGGCTCGACCTTGACGCCGAAGTCGAACGGGCCGGTGCTCAGCTGCGCGCCGCCGCTGAAGCCGGTGGGCCGGCCGTTCATGTCGAGCGTCACGTCGCCGGTCGCCGACAGCGAGAAGTCGCCCGACTGCAGCATCTTCACTTCGAGCCGCGGCTTGATGCGCGCGTCCTTCAGGATCTGCTTCACGTCCTTGCCCTGGGTCACCGCGCCGATCAGCGCCTTGGCGACCTGGTCGGGCACGTCGGCGCTCAGGCGCACGCTGCCGCGGTTCTTGTCGGCGCACCATTCGAGCTGCAGCCACAGGCGCTCGCGGTCGGCGCCGGGGCTGAAGTCGGCCCAGTTGACCATGCGCTCGCGGATCTCGAACTCGCTCGTGCGGCGCACGCGCCAGCGGATGCCGGTGTCGATGTGGACGAGCTTCTCGGCGTCGTCCACGGTGTCGACCTTCGTCACCTTGCGGCACTGCAGGCCGCCCGCGGCCGGGGCCAGCGCGGGCATTGCGCCGCCGGACAGCACCGCATCGGCAGCGCGGTCGGCGGCGGTCTCGCCCGGGTCTTCGTGCGCGGCCACGCCGGCCTCGTCGAAGGCCTGTGCCTGTGCGCTGCCGCCGAGCCGCTGCTGCACCGTGTGTGCCAGTTCGTGCGCCAGCAGCCACAGGCCGCCGCGCGTGTGCGGCGCATAGCGGCCGGCGCCGAAGACCAGGTGCTCGCCGGTGGCGTAGGCCTGCGCGCCGAGCGAGCGCGCCGAGGCCGCGGCCGCGCTGTCGGCATGCACCCGCACGTGGGCGAAGTCGCGGCCGAAGCGCTGCTCCAGGTGCTGGCGTGCAGCCGGCTGCAACGGCTGGCCGGCGCTCGCGAGCGCCGCGTCGACCCCGGCCCGTGCGGCGCTGCTGTCGGCTCCGGCCGTGCCGCCCTCGCCGTGGCGCTGCACGCGCTTCTTGCGGCATTGCTCGCATTCACCGCCCTGGGCACGCCTGCCGCAATCGCAGGCGCGCTGGATGCGCCGCGGCGCCGCGCCGGCGCTGCCGGCAAGGCTCGTGAACAGGCCCGTGTTCAACGCCTGCCTCCGAGTTCGGGGCCGATCTGCGGCTCGATCGCCGCCGCGATCCGGTCGGCAACCGTGTGGTGGTTCACCGGCGGCGGTGCGCCCTGCAGCATCCCGCCCAGAGCCGCCGGCAGGGCTTCGGCCAGCGCCTGCACCTGGGCCGCCGCCGCACCCGGCCACGCGAGGCGTGCGACGTGCAGGTGCAGTTGCGCCGCACGCGGCGGCGCGGCGTTTCGCTCTTGGCGGCGGCGCGGCGTCATGGTTTCAAGGGGCCGTGAACCGGCCGTTGATCGGCGTCCAGTAGCGGCGCTGGATCGCTCGGCCCCTATTGCGGATCTCGCCGTAGAAGTCGAGCCGGATGTCCCAGGCCACGCCCGCGGCGCTGTTCATCGTCGCCCAAGGCGTGTCGCTCATCTCGTAGCGGCAGCCGTTGGCCTGGTCGATGTCGCCGCGGGCGTTGGTGTACTGGTCCTTCAGCTTCGGCCGGTCGACCCCGGGGTTGCCGCGGTGGCCGTAGTTCACCACCGGGTCGCTGGTGTCGCCGTCCTCCTGGAAGCTCTGATTCAGGCGCCCTTCGGGCAGCTTGTCGAGCAGGTGGCCGTAGTCGGCCTCGTCCGGGCCGCCGGGGTCGCGCGTGATGCGGCCGCGGATGAACTGGCGGTACTCGAGGTCGCCGCACTTGCAGGGCCCGGTGAACTCGGCCATCACCGCGAACGGCGCCTCGAAGCCGACGACCCGCGGGTTGACGCGCGCGAACACCGGCTGGAAGGTCATCGCGGTGAAGCGCTTCAGGCACTGCGGCTTCTCGTCGAACTCGGGCTCGGCCGCGGCGGCCAGCTTCGGCCCAGCCAGGCGCGGCACGTCTTCGGCGCCGCCGCGGCCTGCACCGCGGCGAGCCGCGCGCGCGCGCGGCTGCGGCGGCGGGCGCAGCGGTGCAGCGAAGTCGAAACGGTTCACGTCAAACCCCCGCTGCCGGCGGCCGCGCCGAAGCTGCGCTCGAGCTTCAGGTACTCGGCGCGCGCGGCGTCGATCAGGTGGCGCTGCGCGATCGCGCCGCCGTCGGCCGCGGCGCGGAACGCGCCGTTCAGGGCCACCGCGCGGATGTGGCCGCCGGTCAGGTGCAGCTTCGCGAGCGCGCGCCAGTCGATGTCGCCGGCCAGCGGCGCCTGCGGCGGGAACTGGCGCCGCCACAGCGCCTCGCGCGCGGCCTCGTCGGGGAACGGGAAGTTGACGACGAAGCGCAACCGCCGCAGGAACGCGCGGTCGAGCGCGCTCTTCAGGTTGGTCGTCAGGATCGCCAGCCCGCGGTACGCCTCCATGCGCTGCAGCAGGTAGGCGACCTCGATGTTGGCGTAGCGGTCGTGGCTGTCCTTCACGTCGCTGCGCTTGCCGAACAGCGCGTCGGCTTCGTCGAACAGCAGCACCGCGCCGCTGGATTCGGCGGCGTCGAACAGGCGCCGCAGGTTCTTCTCGGTCTCGCCGATGTACTTGCTGACGGTGAGCGCCAGGTCGACGCGGTACAGGTCGAGCCCGGCTTCGTTCGCGATCGCTTCGGCGGCAAAGGTCTTGCCGGTGCCGCTGTCGCCGGCGAACAGCGCGGCCAGCCCGAGGCCGCGCGCACCGGGTCGGGCGAAGCCCCAGTCCTCGTGCACCTGCGCGCGGTGGCGCAGCTGGGCCGCGATGCCGGCGAGCGTGTCCAGCGCCGCGGCCGGCAGCACCAGGTCGGCCAGCGTGGCCGCGCTGTCGATGCGCTGCGCCAGCGCGTCGAGCCCGCCGCGGCTGGCGTCGCGCAGGCGCTGCCACAGCGCGCGCGCCTGCGCGTCGTCGTCGCCGGCGGGCAGGCCGTCGAGCGCCTGATCGAGCGTGTCGGCGTCGACCCGGAACTGCTGCAGCGCGCGGCGCAACGCGGGCGCGCGCGCGGCCGGCGCTGGCGTTGGCGGCAGCGCGAAGCGCCAGGCACGGCGCTCCGGCAGGCTCGCCAGCTCGGCGGGCGCGAGCGGCCCGATGAGCACCACCGGGCTGCGCAGCGCGCCGAGCAGCCGCACCACCGCGGCGCCGGCTTCGCGCTCGTCGTGGCCGGGCTGCGGCGGTGCGGCCAGCACGACGGCAGCGCCGCTCAGCGCGGCCTCGCGGTCGAGCAGCAGCGCCTGCTCGGCGAGCGCGCGCGCGTCGGGCTCGAGCGCGCCGCTGTCGACCCACAGCGCGTGCAGCGGCAGTTGCTGCAGCGCTGCCGACACCAGCGCGCGCGCCGCACGCTGCGCGGCCGCCTGCGGGGGCAGCTGCAACAGCACCAGCGGGCGGCCGTCACCGGCCAGGGCGTCGGCAATGGCCGCGGCAGTGGCCCGGGCGCCGTCGCCCGCGGGCGGCGCGGCGTCGTGCGTCGCCCGAAGCTGCGCGACGCCTTGCAGCCGCGGCTCATGCGCCGCCACGCCGGTGACATGGTGCAGCACCCGCTCGTCGATGCGCAGCTGCGCCTGGGCGAGCGCGGCGTCGCCGACCACGCGCAGCAGCTGCCAGTGGCGCAGCGGCGCCAGCGGCGACAGCGCGTCCCAGTGCGCGCCGGGCAGCCGCGCCAGCGCGACTGCGACGTTGACGCCCGGCCCGCCGGCCGTGCCCTGCAGCGCCGCCAGCGCTGCCTGCAACGTGCTGTCGATCTCGGCGCCCGCCGCCAGCAGCAGCAGCTCGGCCTCGAAGGGCGACAGGCCGAACAGGCGCACGAGCCGCGCGTGCGCCGGCTCGAACGACGCCGGCCACGATGCCGGCTGCGGCGCCGTCCACGAGGCCGTGCCGTCGGGCTCCGGCGCTGCGTCGTCGGGCGCGAGGCGGCGGGCGAGCACCGTGAAGCGCTGCGCCAGCCAGCGCTGGTTCAGCTCGGGCCACGGCAGGTGGTCGAGACCGGCGAGCGCTTCGTAGGGCCGGTTCATGGCACGTTGAGCTGCTGGGTCGGGTCGTACGCCGGCGCGGTGCCGCTCTTGCGCACCAGCAGGCTCTCGACGCCATCGACCTGCAACCGCACCCAGTGGTTGCCCGCCGGCACGGCGTCGGGGAAATCGAAGACCAGCGCGCTCGCCGCGGCGCTGCGCGGCGCCGCGGTGGCGGCGGTGCCGTCCAGCGCCAGCACGGCGGTCTGCTCCGGCCGGACCTGCGGCCGCGTGAACAGCTGCACCGCCACCCGAGGCGGCACGCCGCCGCGCGACACCGACGGCGCCGGCAGGTTCAGCGGCGCGCCGGTCGCGGCGAGCACCGGGTCGGCGCACAGCAGCAGCGCCGCGCCGTTGCTGGTGCGCGCGATCGCCTCGCCCGGCGGCGTGACGCGCAGGCTGATCTGCCACACGCCGGGTATGAAGGCCACCTGCGCGGCGGCGTCGTCGGGCAGCAGCAGGTCGAAGTGCGTGCCGGCGTTGTCGGGCACGACCGCGATCTCGATCGCCGCCGGCCGCAGGCGGTGGGTGAGCAGCGCGGTCGGCGCGCTGCCGTTCAGGCGCACGCCGCTGACGCGGACGGTGTCGCCCAGGCGCGCCACCGTCTGCTGCGTGCCCAGCGGTGCGGCGCCGAGCAGCGTGGGCACCGGCGGCAGCAGGCCGGTCTGCACCGCGACGCCGCGGTCGCGCCCGGTGGCCAGGTTCATCAGCCCGCGCGACAGCACCGGCAGCGGCTGCACCGTGGAGCGGTCGGTCTCGATCAGCACCACGCCGACCTCGTAGGCCACCGAAGGCCGGTACGGGCATTGCAGCGCGGTCCAGAACTTGAAGGCCTCGTCGGCCGTCTGCACCGCGGGCGTGATGCGGATCCGTTCGGCCTGGTCGGCGAGCCGGGTGTCGGCCAGCGCGAGCAGCGTCGGCGGCAGCGCCGCCGGGTCGAGCAGTGCGCGCAGCATCGCCGCGGTCAGCTGCGGCGTCTCGTGCAGCAGCTGCATCGCGGTGCCGAGGATCATCTCGGCCGCCGCGTCGCTGCGCGCGTAGGCGCTCAGCAGGTAGTGCAGGTTCAGCGCGAGCGGTGGGTTGCTGCTGCGCCGCCCGCGCGCGTCGTGCCACGGCAGGGCATCGTTGCGCAGCGCCGCGCTGGGCATCACCTGGTACAGGAATATGTTGAGCCGCGGCGGTTCGGCCGGCGAGTCGAGGTCGATCAGGTCCGGCGCGATCGCCGACACCGTGACCGCTGCGCCCACTGCGCCGGCCAGGTTGGCGTTGACGAAGCCGGCGTCGATCAGGTTGCGCAGCGCTTCGCTGACCGCGCCGATCGCCAGCGGCGTGCTCATGTCCCACCCCGCTGGCGCAGGTAGTCGGCGAGCGAGCGCGCCGGCGCCGGGCGCGCGACGCGCGGCGCCGGTGCCGCCTGGCTCGGGGCCGGCGCGCGCACGTCGATGCGATCGATGTGCACGTGCACCACCGGGCCCGCGCCGGCGCGCGCCGACGGCGCCGGCGCGGCCAGCATCGCGGCACGGTCGGGCGCGAGCGGTGCGTCCGGCGACGCCGCCGCATCGGTCCATGGCGGCCGCGGCCGCGCGCGCATGTCGGCCGCCGGGTGCACCGGCGGCACGGCTGCGCTTGCGCCCATCGCCGCCGGCGACGCCGGTCCGGTGCTCGCCAGGGGCGGCGCCACCGGCGCTGCGCCAACGGGCGCGGCCGGCCATGCGTGTGCGCCGTCGGGCGCTGCGGGCGCGGCGCGCAGCCTGCTGCCCGATGCGGAGCGCGGTACGGTGGCGGCGTGCGGCGAGTGCGCCATCGGCGCGTGGCCTGGCGCTGCCGGGTCTGCCGCTGCGGGCGCGGTGCGTGCGGCCGGCTCGGCCGTGCGGGCGCTCGCCGGCTGCGCCGGCGCGGTGTGATCGGCAATGGTCTCGTCCTGCACCTCGCCGGGCCAGCGCGCGTCGGCGGGCTCGCCGGCGTCGGCCAGCGGCAGGCCGCGCGGCGCGTAATGCGGCGCCAGCGCTGCGCGCAAGGTGCGCGCCTGGCCGAGGCGCTGCGTGGCGATGCGGGTGAACAGGTCCATCAGGCAGCGGCCGCAGCCAGTTGCAGATAGGCGGCGCGACGCAGCGGCGACAGCGCCAGCACCTCGGCCTCGCACCAGCCATAGGCGTCGGCGAGTGCGGCGATGTCGGCGAGCAGCCGCTCGGCGTGGTGGCGCAATTCGGCCCAGGTCAGCGCCGCGATGTCGAGCGTGGCGTCGAAGGCGTGGCCGCAGTCGGGGCAGTGCAGCGCAAATTGCAGGTTGGCGAGCGGGTCGGCCGCCTCGAGCCGCTGTGCCGCCTGCGCACGCACCGGCTCGCTCAGCTCGGCGGCGGCGCAGGGCCGGCCGTCGCGCTCGGCGGCGATCACGCAGCGCTCGAACAGTGCGCGCGCCAGCGCCGCCGCATCGTCGCTCGGCAGCGCCTGCAGGTCGGCGAGCCGCGGTGCGCGCAGGCGCACCGTCTCGTGGCCGACGCGCAGCTCGTGCTCGGCGGCCTGGGCGCCGGGTGCGGCGTGGCCGAGCGAGCGGGCGTCGAGCTCGAACTCGAGCGAGGCGGCGCAGGCCGGGCAGGCGGCCTGCAGCCCCAGCCGCGCACCGAACAGCTGCGCGCGCAGCGCGAGCAGCGCGGCGTTGGCCTGGCCGATCGTGGCCGCTCGCGGCGCGCCCGCGGCCTGCGCGAGCAACTGCTCGCGCCGCTGCGGCGGCAACGGCAGTGCGGCCTCCCAGAGCTGCAACAGCGCGGCTTCGTCCATGGCGTGGCGCCGTGGGTCGGCCGCCGCCGCTGCGGCCGTGCCGTCGGGCGCGGCCTGCGCGTGCCTGGTGCGTCGCGGCTGGGCCATCGCTACGCGGGCTCGACGAAGCTCGGCTCGGCCGGCTCGGCGACTTCGTAATCGCGCTCCCAGCCCTCGTTCTCGAGCTTCAGGGTCTGGATCGCGATCGCGTTGGCGTTGGCGTCGGCGTCGGGGAAGGCCTGGTACTCGCTGACCCAGCAGCGGTAGATCTTGTAGGCCAGCACGACCTGCCCGGCCTCGTTGCAGATCTCGAGGAGGATGTCCTTGCGGAAGTCCTTCAGCGACACCTCGGCGCCCAGCCCCGAGCCGTAGTTCCAGACCTTGTTCGCCCACTTCTCGAACTCGGTGTCGTGCGTGACGCCGCGCTCGAGCGTGATCGCCTCGTACTTGGTGCGCCCGGGCGACTTGCGGCCGGTGCTCGGGTCGCCGCCGACGCGGTGCTCGACCACCTCGGTCGAGCGCTTCAGGGCCGAGACCTTGCTGACGCCGGCCACGTACTTGCCGTCCCACTTCACGCGGAACTTGAAGTTCTTGTACGGATCGGCGCGGCTGGGGTTGACGCTGAACTGGGCCATGTGGACTGCTCCTTCGGTGCCGGATCTGTTGCGGGACGGTCGTCGTGCGGCCTAGCGTTCACTGGAGCAGCTTCGGGCTGCGCCCTGCGGCATTCGCCCTCGTGGCCGCCCGGCGGGCTCAGGCGCCGACCTGGCCGGCCATCTGCTGCAGCCGCACGACGACGAACTCGGCCGGCTTCAGCGGCGCGAAGCCGACGTAGATGTTGACGATGCCCAGGTCGACGTCGGCCTGGGTGGTGGTCTCCTTGTCGCACTTGACGAAGTAGGCCTCGCGCGGCGAAGTGCCCTGGAACGCCCCCTGGCGGAACAGGCCCTGCAGGAACGCGCCGACGTTCATGCGGATCTGCGCCCACAGCGGTTCGTCGTTGGGCTCGAACACGACCCACTGCGTGCCGCGATACAGGCTCTCCTCGAGGAACAGCGCCATGCGCCGCACCGGCACGTACTTCCATTCCGAGGCCAGCGTGTCGGCGCCGCGCAGCGTGCGCGCGCCCCACACGATCGGGCCGGTGTTCGGGAAGCTGCGGATGCAGTTCACGCCGAGCGGGTTGATGTGGCCGTTCTCGGGGTCGGTCAGGCTCACGTCGGGCGCGAGCACGCCCACCAGGTTGGCCTCGATGCCGGCAGGCGCCTTCCACACGCCGCGTTGCGCATCGGTGCGCGCCATCACGCCGGCCACCGCGGCGCAGGGCGCGTAGGGTTCGCTGCGGTTCTCGCGCAGCGGGTTGGGCAGGCGCAGCCGCGGGAAGTACAGCGCCGCGTTCGCGCTGCGCGCGACCACGTTGGTGATCGCGGCGGGCGTCACGTCGTCCGCCGCATCCCAGCCGCTGCTGTGGTAGGGCGGGTCGACCAGCGCCAGCGCGCGGCGCTCGGTGCAGTAGCCGACCGCAGCGCTCCACACGGTGTTGCTGACGTCGGCCGACTCCGAATACGGCGGGATCACGAGCAGGTTGAACAGGTCGGCCTTCTCCAGCGCGTACAGCCCGAGCTTCAGGCTGCGCAGGTTGGGGCCGCTGCTGATCTGCGCATCGCCGACGGCGCTGCCGTCGTCGCCGCCCGCCAGCGTGGTGGCGTTGGCCGGGTCGAAGGGGTCGGCCGGGCCGGGCGGGATCGGCTGGCCGGCGGCGGGCCGCGCGGCCAGGGCGGCGGCGCCGCGCAGCAGCCGGCTCTGGTCGCGCAGCACCTGGCTGACGAAGCGCGGGTGGCCGGCGGTGATCGACACGTTCAGGAAGGTCTCGATCAGGCCGGTGTCCAGATCCTTCACGCGCAGGTTGAACATCGTGTTCGGCAGGTTGGCGGCGGCGACCTCGGCCTCGACGTCGTGGTCCACGCGCACCCGCAGCCGGTTGCCCCACGCGCCGGGGCTGGCGGCGCTGAACAGCGCGGCCGCGGGCAGCGCCGGCATCTGCGCGGCCACCGCGTTGTTGTGCACGCGCACGACCAGCGCATCGCTGCCGCCGTTGGCGAAGTACTGCATCAGCGCGAACGACATCGGGCAGTCGTTCGACAGGCCGCCGAAGGCACGCTCGAAATCGGCATAGCTCGCGATGCGCACGGGGCTCTTGTCGTCGCTGTCGATCGGGCCGCGCCGCGCGCGCCCGACGAAGGCGGTGATCGAGGTGGCCACGCCGGTGATCGCGCGCACGCCGCTGGGCACCTCATCGATGTACACGCCGGGGTAGGAAAGGGCCACGGGCATCGTTCGCTCCTCAATGCAGCGCGCTGCTGGCGCCGGGGGTGGGCCGGCGCAGGCACCGGCGGGTGGAGTCGGCGGGCATCAGGGTTCGCCTGGTGCCGGCCGGTGCGTGAACAGCACGGTGCCGTCGGCCAGCCGCGTCTGGCGCAGGCGGCGTGCGGCCACCAGCAGGTTCAACGCCTGCTCGACTTCGGCGGCCGTCGCGTGGATGCCGCGTGCGCCCAGCCACCAGCGCATCACCCCGTCCAGCGAATCGGCTGCCAGCGGGTATGCGGCCAGATGGGCTTCGATGGCCCGCACCAGCCGGGCATCGGCGGGCGCGGGCGGCGCTTTCATTCATGGGCCTTGCGGGCACGCGTTGGCGGTGCGGACGTGAGCGACCTATCGCCGTCGGACATGCAAACGCGATGCCAGGGCAGCGGCGGCGCCGCGCAGCGCACCCGATCCGCGCCTTGTTCCAGAGGGAAAGCGGCGGGTGCCGCCAGCGCCCGGGCTGCCGGGCCGGCGTGCTGCCGCCTGTCTGTGGCCGGGTGCCTTCGGACCCGGTGGGTCAGGCCCGACCCGGTGGCGCGCCGGCTTCGGCCGCCTGCGCCCGCGCCGCCAGCCCGTGCTTCTTGAGCAGCTTGCCGAAGGCGCGGCGCTCCTTGCCGGCCAGGTGCGCGGCCCGGGTGACGTTGCCCTGGGTCAGCGCCAGCACGTGCGCGAGGTAGTCGCACTCGAAGGCGCGCAGCGCCTCGGCCTTGGCCTGCTGGAAGCTCGCCGGCGCGCCCGGGCGGGGCCCTTGCGTGCTGCCGGGCGCCGCGCCGGCCGGCGCATCGGGCGCGCCGTCGGCGTGCGCGATGCAGGTGCCGCTGCACATCAGGAAGCGGCGGTGCACCCAGTTCTCGAGCTCGCGCACGTTGCCCGGCCAGGGCTGGGCGTCCAGCCAGCGCAGCGTGTCCGGATGCAGCGTCTTCGGCGGCTGGCGGTACTTGGCGGCGAACATCTCGACGAAGCGCTGCGCCAGCAGGGCCGCGTCGCCCGCGCGTTCGCGCAGCGGCGGCAGCACGACATGCAGGATGTTCAGGCGGTACATCAGGTCCGCACGGAACTCGCGCGCGTGCACCAGCGCCTGCAGCGGCCGGTTCGACGCCGCGAGCAGGCGCAGGTCGCTGCGTCGCTCGCGCGGCGTGCCCACCGGCCGGTAGCACTGGTCCTGCAGGAAGCGCAGCAGCGTGACCTGCGCCTTCGGGCTGAGCGCGTCGATCTCGTCGAGGAACAGCGTGCCGCCGGCGGCTTCGGCGACCAGGCCGCTGCGGGCGGCATGGGCGTCGGTGAAGGCGCCGCGCGCATGGCCGAACAGCTCGGCCTCGACCAGCGTGTCGGGCAGCGCCCCGCAGTTCACCGGCACGAAAGGCCCGCCGCGGCGCGCGCCGCCGTAGTGGATCGCGCGCGCGGCCAGCTCCTTGCCGCTGCCGGTCTCGCCCTCGATCAGCGCCGGCGCGTCGCTGGCGGCGATGCGGCGCAGCTGGTCGATCAGCCGGGCGTGCGCCGCGCAGGCACCGAAGATCTGGGCGTACGGGTCATCCGCCGGCAGCGGCGCAGCGACAGGTTCGGACATGGGCGGGCGCGACTCGAGCGACGCGGGGGCTGCGCAGTCTAGGCAGCCCTGTTCGCGAGGGTCACTCCCTAGGAAGCCACCGATTGCGACCGCTTGTATCGGCTGCCGGATCCGGGGCGGGCGCGGTGGCGGCCGCCCGCGCGCGCCGCGGCGCGACGGCAGGTACTCTCAGCCTCTCAGCCCGGCCGCAGCGTGCCGGCGCCGGCAGGCTGCACGTCCGGCGTGCGGTAGCGCGCCACCTCGGCGGCCAGGTGCTGCGCCAGCGCGCGCATCGCCGCGGCGGCGGCGACGGTGCGCTCCACCAGTGCGGCGTTCTGCTGCGTCATCCGGTCGAGCTCGTGCACCGCCTGGCCGATCTGGCCGATGCCGGTGCTCTGCTCGCGCGCGCCGGTGGCCATCGCACCCAGCAGCTCGTCGACACGGCGCGACGCGCCGACGACGTCGGCCATCGCGCTGCCCGCCTTGCGCACCACGAGCGTGCCGGTCTCGACCTGCTGCACGCTGCCCTGGATCAGCGCCTTGATCTCCTTGGCCGCGGCGGCGCTGCGCTGCGCCAGCGTGCGCACCTCGGCGGCCACCACGCCGAAGCCCTTGCCCTGCGGGCCGGCGCGTGCGGCCTCGACGGCGGCGTTCAGCGCCAGGATGTTGGTCTGGAACGCGATGCCGTCGATCGTGCCGACGATCTCGCCGATGCGCGCCGATGCCGCCTGGATCGCCGCCATCGTGTCGACCACCTCGTTCATCACGCGGCCGCCGTCGTCGGCCAGCTCGGCGTTGTGGCGCGCCTTGCGCGACGCCTCCTCGGTGTGCTCGGCGCCGCGCTGCGCCGCCTCGGAGATGCGCCGCATCGCGGCGGCCGAGCCCTCGAGCTGCGCGGCGGCGTGCTCGGTGCGCTGCGCCAGGTCGCCGGCGTCGTGCGACAGCGCGTCGCTGGCGGCCACGATCTCGGCGCTCGAGCGGCGCACGCTGCCGACCATGCCGCGCAGCGAGCCCTGCATCGAGCCGAGCTCGTTGATCAGCTGCGCGGTCTCGTCGCGACCCCAGCCGCGCGGGTGGGTGGTCAGGTCGCCGGCCGTCATCGCGCGCAGGTGGCGGCGCGTCTCGCGCAGGCCGCCGTCCATCACGCGGTGGAAGCTCAGGAACAGGTAGCCGGCCACCAGCAGCGACAGCAGCACCGTGCCCAGCACCCACGCGCCTTGCTCGAGCATGGTGCGTCGCAGGTCGCCGACGGGCGCGTCGGCGCCGATCACCCAGCCCCAGGGCGCGAAGTCCTGCGCGTAGGCGATGCGCCGCAGCGGTGCACCGCTGCCCGGGCCGGCCTGGCGGAATTCGACGAAGCCGTGGCCCTGCAGCCGCACCGCCTCGGCGGCGGCGCGGTGGAAGGGCCGCCCGTCGGCGTCGCGCAGTTCGCCCGCGTCGCGCCCTTGCAGTTGCGGCTGCTGCGGGTGCAGCAGGAAGCGCTGCCCGGCGCCGATGACCCAGAACGCGCCGTCGTCGCCGGTGCGCAGCGCCGCCAGCGCGCGCAGCGCCAGGGCCTGCGCCTGTTCGATCGTCAGGCTCCCGCCTTCCGGCGTGGTCTGCGCCTGCGCCCAGCCGGCCAGGCCCTGTGCCAGTGCCACCTGCTGGCGCAGGCTGTCGCGCCGGCTTTCGAGCATGCGCTCGCCCTGCGCCAGCACCAGCCAGGCCAGCAGCACCGCCATCGGCACCGTGAAGGCCAGCGAAATCGTCAGCGCCTTGGCGGTGAAGCCCAGCCGGCGGAACAGCCGCACCCCCGGCGCCCAGATGCCGTGGTGTGCAAAGAAGCCGCGTGCGGCCGGCGCGCCCGGCGCGGCGGGCAGGCTGTCGGCGGCGGGCGGCAGGACGGCGGACATGGCGGGTCGGGGCACGCGGCAGGTGATTGCCGCAGCGGGCGGCTTCGACGCGTTTTCGGCCGCGGCGGCTGCGGCTTGAGCATGGCGCGCGCTCGCGCTGCACGAGCGGCAGGCGGCGCCGGGCCTGGCCGCGGCCGCGCGGGGCGCGGCGGACTTCAGCCCCGGCGGCGCCCGGGGGCTGGCGGCGCT
>JAFEFZ010000258.1 GCA_018240325.1 Pseudomonadota bacterium | reverse complement strand
CAGTGTTCCACGCTATGCAGCACATAAAACCGCGCCTTTGCCGCCCTGGCGTCGTTGCAAATCCTCGCGATGCCACTGGGCATCGCTGCGGTTTGCGCCTAGCCAGGACGACAAATCCATCGGCTTTCTTAAGTGCGGCACAGAGTGGAACACTGCACTAGTAGCGCGCGCCGGCCGGCGGCAGCACCGCCCGGCCGGGCGGGCACAGCAGCAGCGCGCCGCCGCGGCTGGCATGGTAGTCCAGCACTTCGGTGCCGGCGCGCAGCCGGATCTGCCAACCCGGGACCAGCGCCTGCGTATAGGCCCGGCCCGGTTCGGGGCAACCCAGCGCGCCGTCGCTCCAGGTCACGGCCTGGGCCTGCACCAGCTCCAGCGCGCCGGCCGCAGCCGGCAAGCGGCGCGCGGCATCGGCCTTCGCGGCGTCGATCATCGTGGCCAGCGTCGGCGCCTCGGCCGGCGTCGCGCATGCCGCGATCGCGGCGAGCGCCGCCGCAGCCGGCGTGATCAGGCGAAGCATGCACGCATGATGCCGCGTTCGGCCGGCAGGTGCCGCCGGCAGGGCGAAACCCGGGCTGCGGCACCGTGGCGCCGCAGCGCTGGGGTATTCTCGGCCTGCCCTGACTGCCGACACCCGCCCCGTGTCCGACCCACCCCGGCCGCCCCGAGCGGGGGCCGACAAGCGATCGCTGCTCGAGCGGCTGGTCGAGTTCATCTCGCCGGGCCCCGATTCGCGCGCCGAATTGCTGGAAACACTGGCCGAGGCCGAAGAGCGCGAGCTGATCGAGCCCGATTCGCGCCAGATGCTCGAGGGCGTGCTGCGCATCGCCGACATGACCGCCGGCGACGTGATGGTGGCCGCGCCGCGGATGGACCTGCTCGGGATCGATGCGCCCTACGACGAGCTGCTGGCGACGGTGATCCGCACCGCGCACTCGCGCTTCCCGGTGCACGAGGGCGCCCGCGACAACATCATCGGCATCCTGATGGCCAAGGATCTGCTGAAGCTGCAGCGCGCACCCGGTCTGAACCTGCGCACGCTGCTGCGCCCGGCGGTGTTCGTGCCCGAGAGCAAGCGGCTGAACGAGCTGCTGCGCGACTTCCGCAGCAACCGCAACCACCTGGCGATCGTGATCGACGAGTTCGGCCAGACCGCCGGCCTGATCACGATCGAGGACGTGCTCGAGGAGATCGTCGGCGAGATCGAAGACGAGTTCGACGACGATGACGAAGAGTACAGCGGCATCTACACGCTGGCCGACGGCAGCCACCGGGTGGCCGGCGACGCCACGGTGGCGGCCGTCAACCAGGCCTTCGGCGTGCGCCTGCCCGAAGACGAGTTCGAAACCATCGGCGGCCTCGTCGCCGACGAGATCGGCCACGTGCCGCGGCGCGGCGAGACCGCCGAAGTCGGCGGCCTGCGGCTGTCGGTGATGCTGGCGCGCGGCGGTGCGGTGCGCTGGTTCCGCGTGGTGCGCGCCGGCGGCGCGAAGCCCGGGCAGGTTTGAGCCACGCTCGCGGCAGCGCGTGGCGCGCGCTCGGCCTGGCGGCGCTCGGCGCGCTGCAGACGCTGGCGTTCGTGCACACGGCGGCCTGGTTGCTGCCGATCGCCGCGGCGGCGGTGCTGGCGGCCGCCGTCGCGCAGGCTGCGCCCCGGCGCGCCGCGCTGTACGGCTGGGCCTACGGCAGCGGCTGGCTCGCGGGCGGGGTGTGGTGGCTGTTCATCAGCATGCACCGCTACGGTGGCCTGCCGGCGCCGCTGGCGGCGGCGGCGGTGGCGGCGCTGGCCGGCGCGCTGGCGCTGTACCTGGGGCTGGCGATGGCCCTGTACGCGCGCTGGCGCTGCGGCCGCCCATTCGTGGACGCGCTGCTGTTCGCCGCGCTGTGGGCGCTGGCCGAACAGGCGCGCACCTGGCTGTTCACCGGCTTCCCGTGGCTGGCCAGCGGCTATGCGCAGATCGACGGCCCGCTGGCGCTGCTGGCGCCCTTCGCCGGCGTGGCCGGCGTCGGCGCGGCCGCCGCCTTCGTCGCCGCGCTGGCCGGCCAGGCCTGGCGGCTGCGCCGCACGCCGCGCCGTGCCGTCGCGCCGCTGGCCGTGGCCGCGGCGCTGCTCGGCCTGGCCGGCGCTGCCGCGGTGCCCGATTTCACCCGGCCGGCAGGCGATCTGCGGGTGTCGCTGCTGCAGGGCAACGTCGCGCAGGACGAGAAGTTCGCGGCCGAGCACATGCCCGAAGCGCTCGCCTGGGTCGGCCGCACCCTGCAGCAGGCGCGGGGCGACCTGGTGATCGCCCCCGAGACCGCAGTGCCGCTGCTGCCGCAGCAGCTCGAAGACGTCGCGCCCGGCTACTGGGCCGGGCTGCGCGCGCACTTCGAACGCTCGCGCCAGGCGGCGCTGATCGGCGTGCCGCTGGGCGACTTCGAGCACGGCTACACCAACTCGGTGCTGGGCCTGGACGCCGCCACCGCCGGGCGCGAGCCCTACCGCTACGACAAGGTGCACCTGGTGCCTTTCGGCGAGTTCATCCCGCGGGGCTTCCGCTGGTTCACCGAACTGATGAACATCCCGCTGGGCGACTTCGAGCGCGGGCCGTTGAACGCGCCGTCGTTCGCGGTCGGCGCGCAGCGCGTGGCGCCCAACATCTGCTACGAAGACCTGTTCGGCGACGAACTGGCGCCGCGCTTCGCCGATGCGGCGCGCGCGCCGACGGTCTTCGCCAACCTCAGCAACATCGGCTGGTTCGGCGACACGGTGGCGGTGCCGCAGCACCTGAACATCTCGCGCATGCGCACGCTCGAATTCCAGCGGCCGATGCTGCGCGCCACCAACACCGGCGCCACCGCGATCATCGACGACCGCGGCCGGGTCGACGCGATGCTGAAGCCGTATACGCAGGGCGTGCTCGAAGGCACGGTTCAGGGCCGCGTGGGGCTGACGCCCTATGCGTGGTGGAGCGCTCGATTCGGCGCCTGGCCCTGGGTGCTGCTGGCCGTCGCGGCGGCGGCCGGCGCCCGCTGGTGCGCACGCCGCAGCGGCTGAGAGGCTGAGCGCCGCACCCGGCGCGGCATCTGCCGCAATCCGGGGCAGCCGTGCCGCGGCACCCGCTTCGTAGAATCGCGCCCTTGCATCCGCACCGCCTGCCCAACCCGATGCCGAGCTTCCAGCAGATCATCCAGAACCTCCAGGACTACTGGGCGCGCCAGGGTTGCGCGCTGCTGCAGCCCTACGACATGGAGGTCGGCGCCGGCACCAGCCACACCGCGACCTTCCTGCGCGCGCTCGGCCCCGAGCCCTGGCGTGCCGCCTACGTGCAGCCCAGCCGCCGGCCCAAGGACGGCCGCTACGGCGACAACCCGAACCGCCTGCAGCACTATTACCAGTACCAGGTGGTGCTCAAGCCGGCGCCGGCCGACATCCTCGACCTGTACCTCGGCTCGCTCGAGGCGCTGGGCTTCGACCTGCGCGCCAACGACGTGCGCTTCGTCGAGGACGACTGGGAGAACCCCACGCTCGGCGCCTGGGGCCTGGGCTGGGAGGTGTGGCTCAACGGCATGGAAGTCACCCAGTTCACCTACTTCCAGCAGGTGGGCGGCATCGACTGCAAGCCGATCACCGGCGAGATCACCTACGGGCTCGAGCGCCTGGCGATGTACCTGCAGGGCGTGGAGAACGTGTTCGACCTGGTGTGGACCGACGGCTTGAAGTACCGCGACGTCTACCACCAGAACGAGGTCGAGCAGAGCGCCTACAACTTCGAGTACAGCGACGTCGCCTTCCTGCTGGCCGCCTTCGGCGCGCACGAGCAGCAGGCCCGGCATCTGATGACGCAGCAGCTGGCGCTGCCCGCCTACGAGCAGGTGCTCAAGGCGGCGCACACTTTCAACCTGCTCGATGCGCGCGGCGCGATCAGCGTGACCGAGCGCGCCGCCTACATCGGCCGCATCCGCAACCTGGCGCGCAGCGTCGCGCAGGCCTACCTCGACAGCCGCGCGCGCCTGGGCTTCCCGCTCGCGCCGCGCGCCTGGGCCGACGAGGTCGGCCGCAAGCTGGCCGAAGCCGCAGCCGCGAAGGCCGCCTGACGATGGATGCGTTGATGAACAACCTGCTGGTCGAGCTCTTCGTCGAGGAGCTGCCGCCCAAGGCGCTGAAGAAGCTCGGCGAGGCCTTCGCGCACGAGCTGGCCGCCGGCCTGCGCGCGCAGGGCCTGGCGGCGGCCGACGCGGCGGTGACCGCCTACGCCAGCCCGCGCCGGCTCGCAGTGCACGTGCGCGGCGTGGCGGCGCGCGCGGCCGACCGCCAGGTGCAGAGCAAGCTGATGCCGGCGGCGGTCGGCCTCGACGCCGCCGGTGCGCCGACGCCGGCGCTGCTCAAGAAGCTGGCCGCGCTCGGCGCCGATGCGTCGGTGCTGCCGCAGCTGCAGCGCCAGGGCGAGGGCAAGGCCGAGACGCTGTTCCTGCACAGCACGGTGGCCGGCGCCACGCTGGCCGAGGGCCTGCAGCAGGCGCTGGCCGATGCAGTGGCGAAGCTGCCGATCCCCAAGGTGATGCAATACCAGCTGCACCAGGGCGAGGGCGAGGGCTTCCAGCCGGGCTGGACGAGCGTGCACTTCGTGCGCCCGGCGCACGGGCTGGTCGCGCTGCACGGCGCCGAAGTCGTGCCGGTGTCGGTGCTCGGGCTGCAGGCCGGCCGCAGCACGCGCGGCCACCGCTTCGAGGCGCGGGTCGACCCGATCGAGCTGCGCGACGCCGACCACTACGCGCAGCAGTTGCGCGACGAAGGCGCGGTGATCGCCTCCTTCGCCGAGCGCCGCGCCGAGATCGAGCAGCAGTTGCAGGCGGCGGCCGGCGGCCTGCGGCCGATCGACGACGACGCGCTGCTCGACGAGGTGAGCGCGCTGGTCGAGCGGCCCAACGTGCTCGCCTGCCGCTTCGACGAGGCATTCCTCGCGGTGCCGCAGGAGTGCCTGATCCTGACGATGAAGGCCAACCAGAAGTACTTCCCGCTGCTCGACGCCGCGGGCCGCCTGACCCACCGCTTCCTCGTGGTCAGCAACATCCGCCCCGAAGACCCGAGCCGCGTGATCGAAGGCAACGAGCGCGTGGTGCGCCCGCGGCTGGCCGACGCGCGCTTCTTCTTCGACCAGGACCGCAGGCGCACGCTCGCGTCGCGCGTGCCGCAGCTCGACCAGGTGGTCTACCACGGCAAGCTCGGCACGCAGGGCCAGCGGGTGCAGCGGGTGCGCGCGCTCGCGGCGCGCATCGGCGGCGCGATCGGCGGGCCGGCGCTGGCGCAGGCGGCCGAGCGCGCCGCGCTGCTGGCCAAGGCCGACCTGCTGACCGACATGGTCGGCGAGTTCCCCGAGCTGCAGGGCGTGATGGGCGGCTACTACGCGCGCCACGACGGCGAGACCGAAGAGGTCGCGTTCGCGATCGAAGACCACTACCGGCCGCGCTTCGCCGGCGACGAGCTGCCGCGCGGCGCCTGCGGCGTCGCGGTGGCGCTGGCCGACAAGCTCGAGACGTTGGCCGGCCTGTTCGGCATCGGCCAGCTGCCCAGCGGCGACAAGGATCCGTTCGCGCTGCGCCGCCACGCGCTCGGCGTGATCCGCATGCTGATCGAGCGCGCGCTGCCGCTGGATGCCGACGAGCTGATCGGCTGGGCCTTCGCCGCCTTCGGCCCCGAGCACGGCCAGGCGCAGGCCGAAGTGGGCCTGTTCCTGCGCGAGCGCCTGGTCGGCTACCTGCGCGAGCAGGGCTGGAGCGCGCAGGAGGTCGACGCGGTGCTCGAGCGGCGCAGCGCGCGCTGGGCCGAGCTGCCGGCGCGGCTGGCGGCGCTGCGCCGCTTCGCCGAGCTGCCCGAGGCGCCGGCGCTGGCAGCGGCCAACAAGCGCGTGGGCAACATCCTGAAGAAGTCCGACGCCGTACCGGCCGCCGACGGCGTGCGCGCGGCACTGCTGCGCGACCCCGCCGAGACCGCGCTGCACCAGGCGCTGCAGCAGGCGGCGGCGCGCGCCGGCGCCGCCTACGAGGCCGGCGACCTGGCCGGCTCGCTGCAGGCGCTGGCGGTGCTGAAGGCGCCGGTGGACGCCTTCTTCGACCAGGTGATGGTCAACGCCGAAGACCCGGCGCTGCGCGCCAACCGGCTGGCGCTGCTGGCCCAACTGCACGCGGCGATGAACCGCGTGGCCGATCTGTCGCGGCTGGCCGCCTGAGAGCACGCGCCGCAGGAGCCGCCGATGCAGCCGATCCTGAAGCTGATCATCCTCGGCCGCGACGGCATCCTCAACGAATTCCACGAAGAGCACATCAAGGCGCCCGAGGAATGGGTGGCGCTGCCGGGTGCGCTCGAGGCGGTGGCGCGGCTCAACCATGCCGGCTGGCACGTGGTGGTCGCCACCAACCAGTCGGGCATCGGCCGCGGCATGATCGACACGGCCGCCGTCAACGCGGTGCACGCCCACATGCTGCGCCGGCTGCAGGCCCTGGGCGGGCGCATCGACGCGGTGTTCCTGTGCCCGCACGCGCCCGAGGTGCAGTGCGCCTGCCGCAAGCCGCTGCCCGGCATGATCCTCGAGATCGGCCGGCGCTACGGCGTGGACCTGGCGCAGGTGCCGATGGTCGGCGACACCCTGCGCGACCTGCAGGCGGCGCAGGCCGCGGGCTGCCAGCCGCACCTGGTGCGCAGCGGCCGGGCGCAGGCGCTGGACGGGCCGCAGGTGGCCGCGATGCTCGCGCAGGTCGACGGCGCGCACGTGCACGCCGATCTCGCGGCCTTTGCCGCCTTCCTGCTCGAGCGCGAACACCAGCCGGATTCGCAACCCGGCGCCCTGCGCTGAAGGGTCGCGCGATGCGGGCCGTCTGGGCGCTGCGCTCCGCGCTGTTCGTGCTGTGGATGCTGGCCACCGTGGCGCCGGTGGCGGTGGTGCTGGTGGCGGCGTCGGTGTTCGTCCGGGGCACGCCGCTGTACCGGATCGCGGTGTTCTGGGTCTGGCTGGCGATGCTCGGCTGGCGCTGGATCTGCGGCGTGCGCCATCGGGTGCAGGGCCTGCACCATGTGCCCAGCGCGGCCGACGGCACGGCGGCGGTGATCCTGGCGTCCAAGCACCAGTCGGCGTGGGAGACCTTCGCCTACCCGGTGCTGATGCCGCACCCGCTGTGCTACGTGTTCAAGAAAGAGCTGCTGCTGATCCCCTTCTTCGGCTGGGCGATCGGGCGGCTGGACATGATCCACATCGACCGCAGCCGGGGCGCCGAGGCCTGGGCCCGCGTCGCCGATCAGGGCCGGCGCTTCATGGCCAAAGGCAACTGGGTGATCATGTTCCCCGAGGGCACGCGCACCCCGCGCGGCGCCAAGGGCGTCTACAAGCACGGCGCGGCGCGCCTGGCGGTCGAGACCGGCACGCCGATCGTGCCGATCGCCGTGGCCTCGGCGCGCTGCTGGCCGGGCAAGAGCTTCCTGCTGCGCCCCGGCGTGGTCGACATCTCGATCGGCCCGCCGATCGCCGCCGCGGGCCGCAGGGCCGACGAACTGATGCGCGAGGTCGAGGCCTGGATCGAGGCCGAGATGCGCCGCATCGATCCCGACGCGTACCGCTGAACCCCCGCCGGGCCGCACCCGGTGCCCGCACCTAGAATCGCGCGCCATGCCGCGCCCGAGCGCCCCCGCCGATCCGCAGCAGCTGTCGCTGTTCGGGCCGGCGCCGCTGCCCGGCGCGGCCGTGCCGCCGGCCGCGCACCCGGCCGAAGCCCGGCCCGCCGACCGGCCCGAGCCGCCGCCGGCGCCGGCCACGAGCTTCGTGCACCCGCAGGCGCAACGCGAGATGCGGCTGCGCGGCCACCACGTCGGCTACGCGCTGCGGCACGCGCGCCGGCGCAGCATCGGCTTCGTCGTCGGCACCGAAGGCCTGACGGTCAGCGCGCCGCGCTGGGTCGGCATCCGCGAGATCGAAGCGGCGCTCCAGGCCAAGGGCGACTGGGTGCTGCGCAAGCTGCACGAGCAGCGCGAACGCGCGCAGCGGCTCGAGCGCGCGCGCATCGACTGGCGCGAAGGCGCCGGCGTGCCCTACCTGGGCGAGACGGTGATCGTGCTGCTCGACCCGCGCGTGGACGGCGTCGCGCTCGACCCCGGGGGCGATGCCGCCGCGCTGCCCGGCGTCGCGCGCCGGCTGCTGCGCGTGGGCCTGCCGCACGACGCCGCGCCGGCGCAGATCCGCGACGCGGTGCAGGCCTGGCTGCAGCGGCAGGCGCGCAGCCTCTTCGAGCAGCGCTGCGCGCACTTCGCGCCGCGGCTGAAGGTGCACATGCGCCGGCTGGCGCTGAGCTCGGCCAGCACGCGCTGGGGCAGCGCCAGCGCCGACGGCTCGATCCGGCTGAACTGGCGGCTGGTGCACTTCGCGCTGCCGGTGATCGACTACGTGGTCGCGCACGAGCTGGCCCACCTGCGCGAGATGCACCACGGCCCGAGCTTCTGGGAGGTGGTGCGCACCGTGATCCCCGATCTCGAGCGTGCGCGCGGCGCCTTGCGCGACGGCGCGTTGCCGCTGCTCGACTGATGGCACGGCTGATCGCACCTGCGCCGTTTGCCCGCCGGAGCGTTGGGCGGCTGCGCGCATCCGGGCGCTGCTGGTGAAACGCCAGCACGAGCTCCCCACGAAGGCCCGGCGCCTGCGCGCGCACGGGCGCCGCTGAAGCGATGTTCGGGTCGGTGCGCAACCTGTGGCAGCGCGGGCTGCGCCGCGCGCGGCTCGACGCCGACGCCGCGTGGATGCGCCGGGTGCGCGGCGTGATCCACGTCGGCGCCAACACCGGGCAGGAGCGCGCGCACTACCGCCAGTACCGGCTGCCGGTGGTGTGGATCGAGCCGATCCCCGAAGTCTTCGCGCAGCTGCAGGCCAACATCGCCGGCCTGCCCGGGCAGCGCGCGCTGCAGGCGCTGGTGGCCGATGCGGAGGGCCGCAGCGTCGAGTTCCACGTGGCCAGCAACGACGGCTTGTCCAGCTCGATGCTCGAGCTGGCCGGGCACCGCGAGCTGTGGCCCGGCGTCGACTTCCGGCGCACGCTGGCGCTGCGCACCACCACGCTCGATGCGCTGGTGCGCGACGGCGCGATCGCGCCGGCCGACGGCTTCAACGCGCTGGTGATGGACACCCAGGGCTCGGAGCTGCAGGTGCTGCGCGGCGCCGCCGCGCTGCTGCCCCGGATCGACGTCGTCAAGACCGAGGCCGCCGACTTCGAGGCCTATGCCGGCGGCTGCCGCCTGGCCGACCTGGACGCCTTCCTGCGCGCGCAGGGCTTCGTGGAACTGCGCCGCCACCGCTTCGCCGGCCGCGACGGCCTGGGCGCGTACTACGACGTCGTCTACCGGCGCGGCCTCAGAGTGCCGACGGACTGATGACCGCCCCGTTGTCGCTGCCGGTGACGCTGCGCAGGTAGGCGCGCGCGACCACGGCGGCCGGCAGGCCGGGCGTCGGGTCCATCTTCAGCGCCGCCAGGGTCTCGCGCACCCAGGGCGGGCTGACGACGTTGACGCGGATCCCGCGCGGCGCTTCGAGGGCGGCCGCACGCGCGAAGCCCTCGACGCCGGCGTTGACGAGGCTGATCGCCGCACTGCCCGCCATCGGCTGCTGCGCGAGCACACCGCTGGTCAGCGTGAACGAGCCGTGGTCGGCGACCTGGTCGAAGCCGAAGCGCACCAGGTTGACCTGGCCCATCAGCTTGTTGTCGAGGCAGAAGCGATAGTCCTCGTCGCTCAACTGCGCGAGCGGCGCGAACCTGGCGAGTCCCGCCGCGCAGACGACCGCGTCGAGCTTGCCGACCCTGCGGTACATCGCCCGGATGCTCTGCGCATCGGCCAGATCGAGCGCCGCGACGCGGCTGTTGCGGCTCGCGGGCACGATCTCGTTGCCCGCCGACAGCGCCGCGACGGCGGCGCTGCCGATGGTGCCGGTGGCACCGACGACCAGGATGCGCATCGACAGACTCCTTGCGTGTGCGGGTGAAAGGCGAGGGCGTGCGGGTGCGGGCGTCCTCATTCGAGATCGCGGCGCTTGGTGTCGAACTCGGCCTTGTCGATCTCGCCGCGAGCGTAGCGTTCCTTCAGGATCGACAGTGCGCGGTCCTGCGGCGCCGGGCCGTGCCGGTTGCGCCGGTCGCCGCCCAGCCAGCGCACGATCAGCACGACCGCGACGATCAGCGCCACCCACCACAGCAGGTGCGCCACCCCGAACGCGAGCCCGCCGCCCCAGCCGTTGTCCCACCAACCCGCCATGCCGTGCCACATCGTGCACCACCACCGCCGCGGGCGGCGCCGAGGTGCAGCGCTTGGTGCGCTCCACCCGCCGGCAACCCGCCTGCGCTTGGATGCCGCGCGCCGCGGAAGAGTTCAGCCCGGCGGGCCGCTGCCGGCTTCCTGCTGATTGGACTCGGCCGGGCTCCTCCGATGCGCGGTCGAGACCCATCTTGTCCAAACGAGGCATGAGCGGGCCGGGCCGCTCCCAAGCGCGAATCCCGGAGCGGCGCGCTGCGCAGCGCATGACTCACCTGGCGTCTATGGCAGCATGGCGCCCCCCGCCCACGGAGACCGACTTGCCCACCTCCACCACTTTCGCCTCACCCTCCGACGGCACTGCGATCGCAACCTACGGCTGGGGTGAGAACATCGCCAACCCGCGAGGCATCGTCCAGATCGCCCACGGCCTTGCCGAGCACGGCCGGCGCTACGACCGCTTCGCCCGGGCACTGGTCGAGGCGGGCTACGTCGTCCGGGCCGTCGACCACCGTGGGCACGGCCGTTCGGTGAGCTCAGCGGACCGGCTCGGGTACTTCGACTTCAGCGCGCTCGTGGCCGACGTCGCCGCATTCGGGGCCTCGCTGCGCGACGCCTCGAAGGGCCTGCCGCTGTTCCTGGTGGCGCACTCGATGGGCTCGTTCGCCGCCCAGACGGTGATCCTGGACCGCTCGGACCTCTACGCCGGCGTGGTGCTGTCGGGATCGACTGTGATCGACGTCCTTGCCGCGGAGCTGGCCAAGGGCCAGGGCCCCGTGGGTCTGGAGGCCTTCAACGCCGGCTTCGAGCACCGCACCGGCTATGAGTGGCTCTCGCGCGACGCCGCCGAGGTCGACGCCTACGTCGCCGACCCGCTGTGCGGTTTCGAGCTCCCGGACACGGCCGTGCCGCAACTGTTCGCGGGAGCGCCCCGCCTGGGCGACCCTTCGGCACTGGCCGCCATCCGCAAGGACCTGCCGCTGCTCATCGCATCGGGGTCCGCCGACCCGCTGGCCGGAGGCGGGCAGCTCATTCAGCTGCTGGCTCAGCGCTACCGCGACGCTGGCCTTCGCGACGTGACCGTCAACCTCTACCCGGATGCGCGCCACGAGATCTTCAACGAGACCAACCGCGGCGCGATCACGGCCGACGTCGTGAGGTGGCTGCACAGCCACAGCTGAACACGGCATCCGGCGGGGCCTGCGACAGCTTGATGACGGTTGTCAACGTCGCTGGCCCGCGTGTTTCCCGCGATCGGCACAAGGCCGCAGACCGGGTCGATGCGGCACAAGGCACGGCACCAACCAGAAGATGTGCTGGCCCGCAGCCTGATCAGTCGCATGGCTTCGGTCGATCGGGGTGGGGCGCCCTCGACGGCTCACCGAATGAGCCCGGCTGCAGCCGGTTGCCGATCAGGAGCTTTCTCGACGCCGTCGCGCGGCGCAGCCCGGCGCCGGCGGCGCTCAGCGCACGAGCTTGGCCTGCACCGCGCCCACGAAGAAGGCCGCGCCCAGCGGCAGCGCCGCGTCGTTGAAGTCGTAGCGCGGGTTGTGGACCTCGCAGGCCCCTTCGCCCGCGCCGTTGCCGATGTTCAGATAGCAACCGGGCACCTGCTCGAGCATGAACGAGAAGTCTTCCGACGCCATGATCAGCGGCGGATTGCGCTCGACGCGGTCGGCGCCGACCAGCGCGGCGCAGACGCCGGCGGCGAAATCGGCCTCGGCCGGATCGTTGACGGTGGGCGCGAACAGCGTGCGGAAGTCGACCTCGGCGCTCGCGCCCAGCCCCGCGGCGACGCCGGCGGCGACCCGCCGGATCGCCGCGTCGATCTGCGCCATCACGGCGCCGGAGAAGGCGCGCACCGTGCCGCCCAGGGTCGCGGTCTGCGGGATCACGTTGTACGCGTCGCCCGCGGCGATGCGGGTGATCGACAGCACCGCGGTCTCGAGCGGCGCGACGTTGCGCGCGACGATCGTCTGCAGCGCGGTCGCGATGTGCGCGGCGACGATCACCGGGTCGATCCCCGCCTCGGGCCGCGCGCCGTGGGTGCCCTTGCCGGTGACGCGGATGTCGAAGAAGGCGCCGCCCGCCATCATCGCGCCGCTGCGCACCGCGAAATGCCCCACCGGCAGGCCCGGGCGGTTGTGCATGCCGAAGATCGTCCAGCACGGGAATCGCCGGAACAGGCCGTCGTCGATCATCGCGCGCGCGCCGCCCAGGCCCTCCTCGGCGGGCTGGAAGATGAAGTTCACGGTGCCGTCGAAGCGGCGCGTCTGCGCGAGCAGCTGCGCCGCGCCCAGCAGCATCGCCGTGTGGCCGTCGTGGCCACAGGCGTGCATGCGCCCGGGATGGCGCGAGCGGTGGTCGAAGCCGTTGGCCTCGGCGATCGGCAGCGCGTCCATGTCGGCGCGCAAGCCGATGCTGCGCTCCGACGAGCCGGCGCGCAGCACCCCGACGACGCCGGTGCGGCCGACGCCGCGGTGGACCTCGATGCCGAAGGATTCCAGGAGTTCGGCCACCCGCGCCGCGGTGCGCGTCTCCTCGAAGCCGAGTTCCGGATGCGCATGCAGGTCGCGGCGCCAGCCGGTCATCCGGTCGTGCAGCGCGCTGAACTCGTCGGGCAGCTTCATCGGTGGGTCGCCTGTGGATCGCCGCCGGCCGCGCTGCGCCAGCGCAGCACGCCGTCGGCGCCGGGCACCGGCAGCAGTTGGCCGCGCTCGGCCAGCGCGTGCACGTGGGCGATCGATTCGCCGAGCGCGAACACGGTCTGGTGCAGGTCGAGCGCGCGCGCGAACAGCACGTCGAGCAGGTCGGCCGCGCTGCGCGGCTCGTGCGCACAGGCCTCGAGCACCTGCGCGAAGCGTTCGGCGTGGTGCGCGCCGAGCTGGTCGATGCGCCGATGCAGGCCGACGAAAGGCCGGCCATGCGACGGCAGCACCAGGGTGTGCGCCGGCAGCGCGCGCAGCGCGGCGATCGAATCGAGGTACAGCGCCAGCGGGTTGGCCTCGGGCTCGAACTCCATCACGCTGACGTTGGTCGAGATCCGCGGCAGCACCATGTCGCCCGAGATCAGCACGCCGCTGCCGCCGCTGGCGCCGCCGCCGCCGTGGCGCCAGCCGACGGTGGGCGCGTGCAGCGCCATGTGCTCGGGCGCGTGGCCGAAGCCGGCGTGGCAGCGCCAGGCGTGCGCGCCGACGCGCAGCGCCATGCCGTGCATCAGGCGCCGATAGCGCGGCGGCACCGCCGGCACCATCGTCACGTAGTAATTGCGGCGCGCGCGCACCTTGGCCAGCGAATCGGGGTCGGCCAGCCCGTGGCGCGCGAAGAAGGCGGCGGCGCTGTCGCCGCTGTGCGCGTCGCCCGACTGCAGCGTGACGGCGCGCGCCATCGCCCAGTCGGCCGCGCTGATCCACAGCCGGCACTGCCAGCGTTCGCACAGCCAGTGCGCCAGGCCGATGTGGTCGGGGTGCATGTGCGTGCAGACGACGCGCAGCACCGGCAGGCCGTCGAGCGCCTCGGCGAACACCCGCTCCCACGCGGCGCGCGTGCCCGGGTTGTCGAGCCCGCAGTCGACCACCGTCCAGCCTTCGCGCGGCCCGCCGGGGCCGTCTTCGCGGTCGCGCAGCAGCCACAGGTTGATGTGGTCCAGCGCGAAGGGCAGCGCCGGGCGCAGCCAGCGCACGCCGTCGGCCACCTCGAGCACTTCGGCCGGTGCCGGCACGCGCGCGCCGAGCGGGTACTGCAGTTCGTCTTCCTGGGCGTTGGCCATCGGCGGCGCGCGGGTTTGCTTGGGGCGCGGCCAGTCTATAGGGCCTTGCCCGAGCGCTGCGTCGCCGCGGCGACGCGGCTGCGCCGGTGCCGTGGCGACGCTGCCGCGCCGGTGCCGCGCCGCTGCTGCCGCGCTGCTGCCGCGCTGTTGCCGCGCTGCTGCCGCGCTGTTGCCGCGCCGCTGCCGCCGCTTCACGGACGCAGCCGGCAGCAGGATGCCGCGAGGCCCGCGCTTGCCTACACTCGCGCCATGGACGACGACATCGAGATCCTGTTCGAGCGCAACCGCCGCTGGGCCGCTGCCACCGAGGCGCGCGAGCCCGGCTTCTTCACGCGGCTGGCGCAGCAGCAGAGCCCGCGCTACATGTGGATCGGCTGCGCCGACAGCCGCGTGCCGGCCAACGAGATCATGGGGCTGGACCCGGGCGAGGTGTTCGTGCATCGCAACGTCGCCAACGTGGTGGTGCCCAGCGACCTGAACGCGCTGTCGACGGTGCAGTTCGCGGTGGAGCACCTGAAGGTCGCGCACATCTTCGTCGTCGGCCACTACGGCTGCGCCGGCGTGCGCGCGGCGATGCGCGGGCTGCGCATCGGCCTGTCGGACAACTGGCTGCTGCACGTGCAGGACGTGCGCCTGCGCCACCGCAAGCGGCTGGACCACCTGCCGCCCGAGGAGCAGGAGGACATCCTGTGCGAGATGAACGTGATCGAGCAGGTCGGCCACGTCGCCACCTCCACCGTGCTGCAGGACGCGTGGGCGCGCGGCCAGGCGGTGGCGGTGCACGGCTACGTGTACGGGCTGAAGGACGGCCTGCTGAAGGACTTGCAGGTGACGATGGACCGGCCGGACACGGTGGTCGAGGTCTTCGCCGCGGCGCTGAAGCGCTACCCGCGCAGCGGCTGACGGCGCGGGCGCGCGGGGCCTGACGGCGCCGGCCCGCAGCGCCTATATTGCGGGGCTGCGGCGCATCGGCGGCCGCGGCATCGCCCAATCGCCGATTGGCCCAACCGGAGAATCGACATGGCCGACCCGATCGTCATCGTCTCCGCCGCGCGCACGCCCATCGGCGGCATGCTCGGCGATTTCTCGTCCCTCGCCGCGTGGCAGCTCGGCGCCGTCGCGATCCGCGCGGCGGTCGAGCGCGCCGGCGTTCCCGGCGACGCCGTGAACGAGGTGCTGATGGGCAACTGCCTGATGGCCGGGCAGGGCCAGGCGCCGGCGCGGCAGGCCACGCTGGCCGCCGGGCTGCCGCAGTCGGCCGGCGCGGTCACGCTGAGCAAGATGTGCGGCAGCGGCATGCGCGCGATGATGTTCGCGCACGACATGCTCGCCGCCGGCAGCGCCGACGTGATCGTGGCCGGCGGCATGGAAAGCATGACCAACGCGCCGCACCTGGTGTTCGCGCGCAAGGGCATCCGCTACGGCCACGACCGGATCTTCGACCACATGGCGATGGACGGGCTGGAGGACGCCTACGAGCGCGGCAAGGCGATGGGCGTGTTCGCCGAAAGCTGCGTGGCCAAGTTCGGCTTCACGCGCGAGGCGCAGGACGCCTTCGCGATCGCCAGCACGCAGCGCGCGAAGGCGGCCAACGAGGACGGCAGCTTCGCCTGGGAGATCGCGCCGGTCACGCTGGCGGGCAAGGGCGGCGAGACGGTGGTCAGGCACGACGAGCAGCCCTTCAAGGCCAAGCTCGACAAGGTGCCGGGGCTCAGGCCGGCGTTCAAGAAGGACGGCACCATCACCGCGGCCAACGCCAGCAGCATCAGCGACGGCGCCGCCGCGCTGGTGCTGGTGCGCGAGAGCACCGCGCGCGCGATGAAGCTGCAGCCGGTGGCGCGCATCGCCGCCCACAGCGTGCACGCGCAGGCGCCGGAGTGGTTCGCGACCGCGCCCGCCGGGGCTATCGCCAAGGTGCTGGCCAAGGCCGGCTGGCAGGCGAAGGACGTGGACTTGTGGGAGGTCAACGAAGCCTTCGCCGCGGTCACGATGGCGGCGATGGCCGAGTACAAGCTGGCGCACGAGATCGTCAACGTGCACGGCGGCGCGGTCGCGCTCGGCCACCCGATCGGCGCTTCGGGCGCGCGCATCGTCGTCACGCTGCTGGGTGCGCTCAAGCAGCGCGGCGCCAAGCGCGGCGTGGCAAGCCTGTGCATCGGCGGCGGCGAAGCGACCGCCCTGGCCGTGGAGCTCCTGTGAAGCTGCGCGGCGGGCGGTCGGCCCTGGCCGTGGAGCGGCTGTGAAGCTGCGCGGCGGGCGGTCGGCCGTGGTGCCGGAGATGCCGTGAAGCCGCACGGCAGCCGGCCGGCAGCGGCGCGGGAGGCGGCGTGAATCGCCGTCGCGCGCGGCTGGTGCCGGCGCCGGCGCCACGGTGACGCTGCAGGTGCCGCTGCATGGTCGAGGCCGCCTGGACTCAGCAGCTGCCGCTGTTCATGGCGGCGGTGCTGGTGCTCAACGCCACCCCCGGCGTGGACGTGCTGCTGACGGTGGCGCGCAGCGCGCAGGGCGGCGCGCGTGCCGGCCTGATGGCCGCGCTCGGCATCAGCGCCGGCTGCGCGCTGCACACGCTGGCGGCGGCCTTCGGGCTGGCGGCGTTGCTCGCCTGGTCGGCGGCCGCCTTCGCGCTGATCAAGTGGCTGGGCGCGGCCTACCTGCTGTGGCTGGGCATCGGCATGCTGCGCGCCGCCTGGCGCGGCGCTGCGCCCGGCGCTGCCGCGGCGGCCGGCGCAGCGCCGTACTCGGCGGCGGCCGAATTCCGCCGCGGGCTGCTGTCGAACCTGCTGAACCCGAAGGTGGCGCTGTTCATGCTGGCCTTCGTGCCGCAGTTCATCCCCGCGCACAGTGCGCACCCGACGCTCGCCTTCCTCGCGCTCGGCCTGGTGTTCGTGCTGCAGAGCCTGCTGTTCCTGCTCGTGCTGGTGCAGGTCACCGTGCGCGTGGCGCGCCTGCAGATGCCGGCGCGCGGCGGGCGGCTGCTGCAGGCCGGCGGCGGGGTGTTGTTCGTCGCGCTGGCTGCGCGCCTGGCGTTTACCCGGCTCGACCCGCAGGGCTGAAGCCGTCACGAAAGGACTGAAGATGCTGCTCAGCGAAGACCATGTGGCCGTGCAGGACGCGGTGCGCGCCTTTGTGCAGGCCGAGATCGCGCCCAAGGCGGCGGCCTGGGACAAGAACCACCACTTCCCGAAGGCCGAGCTGCGCGGCCTGGCCGACCTGGGCTGTTACGGCGTGGCGGTGCCCACCGAGTGGGACGGCGCCGGGCTCGACTACCTGGCGCTGGCGATCATCCTCGAGGAGATCGCCGCCGGCGACGGCGCCACCAGCACCGTGGTCAGCGTCAACAACTGCCCGGTGTGCTCGATCCTGATGGCCTTCGCCAACGCCGACCAGAAGGAGCGCTTCCTCAAGCCGCTGGCGCGCGGCGACATGCTCGGCGCCTTCTGCCTGACCGAGCCGCACGTGGGCAGCGAGGCCGGCGGCCTGCGCACGACCGCGGTGCGCGACGGCGACGCCTACGTGCTCAACGGCGTCAAGCAGTTCATCACCAGCGGCAAGAACGGCGACGTGGCGATCGTGATGGCGGTCACCGACAAGGCCGCCGGCAAGCGCGGCATCAGCGCCTTCATCGTGCCCACCGCGACGCCCGGCTACACGGTGGCGCGCATCGAGGACAAGATGGGCCAGCACGCCAGCGACACCGCGCAGATCCTGTTCGAGGACTGCCGCGTGCCGGCCGCGAACCTGCTGGTCGAGGAAGGCCTGGGGCTGAAGATCGCGCTGTCGGGGCTGGAAGGCGGGCGCATCGGCATCGCGTCGCAGTCGGTCGGCATGGCGCGCGCCGCCTTCGACGCGGCGCTGGCCTACAGCAAGGAGCGCCAGGCCTTCGGCCAGCCGATCTTCAACCACCAGGCGCTGCAGTTCAAGCTGGCCGAGATGGCCACGCAGATCGAGGCGGCGCGCCAGCTGATCCACCACGCCGCGAGCCTGAAGGACGCCGGCCGGCCCTGCCTGAAAGAGGCGGCGATGGCCAAGCTCTTCGCCAGCGAGATGGCTGAAGCCGTATGCTCGGCGGCGATCCAGGTCTTCGGCGGCTACGGCTACGTCAGCGACTTCCCGGTCGAGCGCATCTACCGCGACGTGCGCGTGACCCAGATCTACGAAGGCACCTCGGAAGTGCAGAAGATCCTGATCGGGCGCGCGCTCGGCTGAAGGGTCATCGCGCCGCCGTGCGCGGCGCGCGGCTCGTGTCGGGCGGCGGGCGGCGGGCGGCTGCGGCATCCCGGCTGCCGGATGCCGAAGGCCGGAGACGGCCGCGGCACGGCCGGCATCGCTGACCAGTCATCAAGGGTCATCAAGGATCTTGGCTGAGAAGCGACGGGCGCCACCGTGCCCGAGCTGTTCTCGTCGCAGGCTGCGCCCGATGCGCCGCCGATCCTCGAATTCCGCCGGTCAGCGCGTGGGGGTCGGCGCGTCGGCCGCCGCGCGGCCGGCCGGCGCAGCCGCCCGCTGCTGCTGGTAGTCGCCGGGCGGCATGCCCAGTTCGCGCCGGAACGCGCGGCTGAAGTTGGCCGCGTCGCTGTAGCCCAGCTCGAGCGCCACCTGCGCGACGGTGGTACCCGGGGCGGCCAGCAATTCGCAGGCGCGCTCGATCTGCACCTGCCGCGCCAGGTTGCGAAACTGAAGCTGCTCCTTCTTCAGGTGGCGGTCGATCGTGCGCGCCGAGACGCGCACGCGCTGCGCCAGCTCGGCCAGCGTCAACAGCTCGCCGCGGGCCTCGCGCAGCATCATCTTCACGTACTCGCCCCAGCCGCTGTCGGCGGCCGGCGGCCGACGCCCGATCGCGCGGCAGCGCTCGTCGATCTCCCGCATCAGCCGCGGATTGCCCAGCGGCAGCGGCCGGTCGAGCAGGTCGGCGCCCATCACCACGCGCACGCCGGGCAGTGTGCCGGAGCCGAAATGGAAGCGCGCCGGGGCCAGCGAGGCATAGCGCGCGACATGCGGCGGCTCAGGCAGCGACAGGTGGTAGTCGTGCCCGGGCACGTCGCTGCCGAGCATCAGCCCGACCTGGTGGTGGTGCGCCATCGCCAGCACCTCTTCGTAGAAGTGCAGCACGCCGGCCGGCATCGCAAGCGCGGGCGCGTAGACCGCTTCGCCGACACCCGCGCCGGCGCGCTGGTAGCGCAGCGTGAAGGTCTCGGTCATCAGGTGGTAGTGGCGCGCGACCAGCCGCAACACCTCGTCGAAACTGCGGCAGCTGAGCATGCCGTAGCCGAGCAGGTCGTGCGAGGTCATCTTGATGCGGCGGCCGAGCTCGAAACCGAGGTCGGTGCGGCCGGTCGCGGCCCGCGCCGCCGCGATCAGGCGCTCGACTTCGTCCGGTTGCAGCCAGGCGTCGCTCGGCCCCAGGCGCCCGGCGTCGAGCCCGGCGGCCCTCAGGATCGCGTCGACATCCGCCCCCTGCTCGCGCAGCAGGTCGGCGAGCAGGACGAAGTAGCGGGCGGCGACGCGTGGGGCGGGCGTACTCATCGCCAGGCCATCCTAACCGCGGCGGGCGCTGCGGGGCCGGCGCCTCAGGTCGGGTCACCGCCTCGGCGTCAGCCGGAACCCTTGGCTGTCGGGAACTGACAGGCCGCTGTCGGTGGCGGACATTGTGCGCTCCGCCCGCGGCCGCGAGCATCGCGGGATTGCAAGAGCGCCGGCGCGGCATTCCGCCGCGAGTGCGACACGACAGGAGACCCCGATGCCCCACACCGTCCGGACACACCACATGCTGCGCGGTGCGGCGTTGTTGCTGGCGAGCCCGCTGGCGCTGGCCGCGAGCTTCAGCGGCACCGTCGCCAGCGGCGGCAAGCCGGTCGCCGGCGCGATGGTGACCGCGATCGATGCCGCCCAAGACCAGCGCGACACCGTCTACACCGACGCGCAGGGCCGCTACACGCTGCAGGCTGACTTCAAGGGCCCGGTGACGCTGCGTGCACGTGCGCCGTACTTCAAGGACGACGTCCGGCCGCTGAACCTCGGCGACGGCAGCGGCGCACACGAGCTGGATTTCGCGCTGACGCGCCACAGCGTCGCCGCCGAGCTGTCGGCCAGCCTGTCGGCGTCGGCGCAGCTGACCAAGCTCAGCTTCCCCAACCACGATTCGCGCAGCGCCTTCATCAGCCAGTGCAACTACTGCCACCAGGTCGGCAACGAATTGACGCGCGCGGTCAAGGACGAGAGCGCCTGGGCCCAGACGATGCGCCGCATGGAGGGCTACTTCGCGCTGCTGACGAACAAGGAGGCGAAGGACATCACGACAACGCTCGCCAAGGGCTTCGACGGCAAGCCCGTCGCCGCGGTGCAGCAGCATCCCTTCGACCCGGTGGTCGCGCGGGCCTTGGTCAAGGAGTGGGTCGTCGGCGACGGGCTGAGCTTCATCCACGACGCCGACGTCGGCGAGGACGAGAAGCTCTACGGCGTCGACGAGGGCCACGACGTGATCTGGGAACTCGACCGCACGACCGGCAAGATCGATCAGCACAAGCTGCCCGACTCCGACCTGCCCGAAGGCGGCGTGTTTGCCGGCGTGCAGCTGCCGATCGGCGTGTTCACCGGCAAGCACGGCCCGCACAGCATGGCGCAGGCCAGGGACGGCCGCTTCTGGTTCACGAACGCGCTGTCGTCGACGATCGGCTCCTTCGACCCGGTGACCAAGAAGATCAAGCTCTACGACGTCGGCCGCACGCACCTGTACCCGCACACGATCCGCATCGACCAGGACGGCATCGTCTGGTTCACGATCGTCGTGTCCAACGAGGTCGGCCGCTTCGACCCGAAGACCGAGAAGTTCACGATCGTCAACCTGCCGAAGAACGGCTTCTGGCGCGGCGTCACTGAATACGCGTTCCCGTACCTGCTGAAGATCGCTGCCTGGTTCCCCAAGCAGAACCTGCAGATGGGGGTGAGCCACCACAAGTGGGCCGACCTGGGCCGCGAGGCCTTCACCTTCCCGTACGGCATCGACGTGAACCCGGTCGACGGCTCGATCTGGTACGCCAAGCTCTACGCGCACAAGATCGGCCGCATCGATGCGAAGACGCTGAAGGTCACCGAGTGGGACACGCCGCTGAAGGGCCCGCGGCGGCTGCGCTTCGACGCGCAGGGCAACCTGTGGATCCCGGCCTTCGACGAGTCGGGACTGATGAAGTTCGACACGAAGACGCAGCGCTTCGAGACCTTCAAGCTGCCGTTGCTCGCGCACAACGAGTACGAGGTGCCCTACGCGCTCGCGGTGCACCCGAAGACGCAACAGGTGTGGATCACCTCGAACATGTCCGACCGCATGTTCCGCTTCGACCCGAAGACGCAGGACTTCGTCAGCTACGCGATGCCGACGCGGGTGACCTGGCTGCGCGATCTGGTGTTCACGAAGGACGGCGGCATCTGCTCGAGTTCGTCGAACCTGCCGGCCTACGGCATCGAGGGCGGCCGCGCGTCGTTCATCTGCCTGTACCCCGACGGCGAACAGCCGCAGGGCGTGGTGCCGAAGGCCGCCGATGCGCCGGCCGCGTCGATCGCCGCGCCGGTGAAGGTCGCGAAGAAGTGAACCCCGAGTCCCAAGGAGACATGTCGTGCAGGAATTCCTGATCCATCTGGTCATCGTCGTGCTGATGGCCGGCGTGCTGCTGTTCTGGGCGATCCCGTTCATCGCGCTGGCTGTCCTGTTCTTCCGCAGGACCGCGCGTGTGCTCGGCGAGCCGACGCGGCTGCTGCTCGCGTGCGCCATCGCCGCGGCCGGGATCGCGCCGCACTTCGACGCCTACCGCCAGCCGCACCCGATCTGGCTGCGCTGGTGGAACGGCGACGAGGTCTCGGCCGGCTACGCGCTGGCGAGCTTCTTGATCACCTTCGCGGTGGTCTACGGCCAGATGCGGCTGTTGCGCCGGCACCGGCACGCGAGCGCGGCGGCCTGATCCCCCTCACCCGGCTCGACGCACCGCGGCACGGCCGCGGTGTGCCCCGCCTCGACCTGAAAGGAACGACCCGATGACTCCCTCCACCCGAGCCGCCGCGGCGGCACCCCTCGTTGGCCGGGCGGCCGGCCGCGCCCGGCGCCTCGACCGCTTCCGGCTGATCCTCGGCCTCGTGCTCGCGCTGATCGTCGCCGCGGTGTGCCTGCAGCAGTCGCCCGGCTGGTGGCGCGGCAAGCTGAGCGCCGCCGAGGTCGACGCCTACGTCGCCCGCGCCGCCGCCCAGGTGCCGCTGCCGCCGGAGCAGAAGGACGAGATCCTCGCGCGCCTGCGCGCCTTCGGCCTGGCCGACGACGGCAAGCCGCTGTACATGCTCAACGTGATGCGCTACTTCCAGAACCCCAAGGCGCTGCCCGGCGTTGCCGAATTCAAGGGCACGTCGGCCGAAGCGAACGCGAAGTACGAGCAAGGCGTGATGCCGCTGCTGCTGAAGATCGGCGGATCCGTGCCCTATGCCGGCGACATGCGCGGCCGCAACATCTTCGGCCACGCCGCGGCGGTCGACGACTGGAGCCGCGTGCTCGTGATCCGCTACCCGAACCGGCGCGCCTTCCTCGAACTGGTCGCCGACCCGGCCTATGCCGAGCACGCGCCGTTCAAGCTCATGTCGATCGACCTGGTGCTCGCGCCCACCGAGGTCGACATGGTGATGCCCGATCTGCGCCTGGCCGCCGCCGCGCTGGCGCTGCTCGTCTTCGCCGCGGCCGGCTGGTGGCGCAGCGCGCGCCGCCCGGACTGAACCCGATTCCATTCCCAGCTACAGGAGACATCCATGAAAGCCGTCGTCTGCAAGGACAAGCAACTCTCGGTCACCGAGCTGCCCGAGCCCGTTCTCGAAGAGGGCCAGACCCTGGTCAAGGTGCTGCGCTGCGGCATCTGCGGATCGGACCTGCACGTGCGCCAGCACTGCGACCACTGGGGCGCGCTCGCCGCGCGCAGCGGCTACAGGCAGCTGACGAGCTCGTCGCAGCCGGTGGTCTTCGGCCACGAGTTCAGCGGCGAGGTTCTCGAGCACGGCCCGAAGACGACCGGCAAGCTCAAGGCCGGCGCCCGGGTCGCGGTCGTGCCGGTGATCCGGCGCGGCGCCGACATCGACCTGATCGGCCTATCGGCGCGCAGCCCCGGCGCCTACGCCGAGCGCATCGCGGTCCAGGAATCGATGATGGTGCCGGTGCCCAACGGCCTGAAGCCCGAGACGGCCGCGCTCACCGAGCCGATGGCGGTCGGCTGGCACGCGGTGCGCAAGAGCGAGATCAAGAAGGGCGAGGTCGCCGTCGTCATCGGCTGCGGCCCGGTCGGGCTGGCGGTGATCTGCATGCTCGCTGCGCGCGGCGTGCGCACCATCGTGGCGAGCGACTTCTCGCCGGCGCGGCGCAGCCTGGCCAAGGCCTGCGGCGCGCACGTCGTGATCGACCCGGCCCAGGAGTCGCCGTATGCGAGCTGGGAGCAGTATGGCTTCATCGCCGACGTGCCCGGGCTGCTCGAGCTGTCGGTGGGCACGCGCGAGAAGCTCGGCAAGCTGCCGCTGCCGTGGTGGCAGGTGTGGCGCATCGCCGAGGCCGCGGGCTTGCAGCCCAAGCGCCCGGTGATCTTCGAGTGCGTCGGCGTGCCCGGCGTGCTGCAGCAGGTGATCGACGGCGCGCCGGAGATGGCGCGCATCGTCGTCGTCGGCGTGTGCATGCAGCCCGACACGATCGAGCCGTCGATCGCGATCAACAAGGAGGTCGAGCTGCGCTTCGTGCTCGGCTACTCGCCGCTCGAGTTCCGCGACACGCTGCACATGCTGGCCGAGGGCAAGGTGCGCTGCGAGGGGCTCGTCACCGGCGAGGTCGGGCTGGCCGGCGTGGGTGCCGCATTCGACGCGCTGCGCGACCCGAACCGCCACGCGAAGATCCTGGTCGATCCGGCCAGCGCGGCGGCGCAGCCGGCCTGATGGAGCGGGCCGTGGAATTCCCGTCACGCCGCATGGTCATCAACGGCCTCGACTACCACGTGATCGTCGCGGGGCAGGGCCCGGACGTGCTGCTGGTGCACGGCTTCCCCGACGACCACGAGGTCTGGCGCCACCAAATCCCGGCGCTGGTGCAGGCGGGCTACCGCGTGATCGCGCCCGACATGCGCGGCTGCGGTCTGACCGAGGCGCCGCGCGACGTGTCGGCCTACCGCATCGACCGGCTCGCCGGCGACCTGGTCGCGATCCTCGACGCGCTCGGCATCGACCGGGTGCGCCTCGTCGGCCACGACTGGGGCGCGCTGCTGTCGTGGTGGCTGTGCTTTCGCCACCCCGAGCGCGTGGCGAAGTACATCGCGCTGTCGGTCGGCCACCTGAGCGCGTACACGCGCGCTCCGCTGGAGCAGAAGGCGATGGCCTGGTATGTGCTGTTCTTCCAGCTGCGCGGCGTGGCCGAGTGGGTGATGAAGGCGCGCGACTGGCGCTTCGTCCGCTGGTTCACGCGCGACCATCCGGAGGTCGAACGCTGGAAGGCCAAGCTGTCGCGGCCCGGGCGGCTGACCGCGGCGATCAACTGGTACCGGGCGAACCTCGTCCTGGTCCTGCCCAAGGGCTATCCGAAGCCCGCGCTGCCGGTCACCGGCATCTGGAGCAGCGGCGACCGCTACCTCTGCGAAGCGCAGATGCGCGATACCGAGCACTGGGTCGAAGGGCCGTGGCGCTTCGTCCGGCTCGACGGCTTGTCGCACTGGATGCAGCTCGACGCGCCGGCGGTGGTCAACCCGCTGCTGTGCGACGCGCTGCGCTGACGCGCCGGCGCGCGCGGCGGCCTCGGCGACGCGCGCACTCCGGCTGCGCCGGGTGCTCGCTCGGCGCCGGGCCGGTAGGCGGCGTGACGCCGGGGCATGTACGCGCAGGCGCGGACCTTGGGCAACACCGCGCCGTCCTTCGTCCCGGCCTGGCCGTTGCCGTTGCGGTGCGGCGGCGGCTGCGGGCAATCGTCGTGGCCGTGGGCACGAGAGCTCCCACTGGGTGACGCGGTCGACGGCGTCGAGGCGGGACAGCCCCCCGATGCGGTCGAAGCCGCCGTGGTGCACGCTGTCGGCGTGCACCACGCCCGAGCGGCCATCCTTCACCATCGGCTCGCGCGCCATCTGGCGCGCCATCGTTCGTCGTTCGAATCACGAACCCAGCCCCAAGGCTCGCACCTCATTGGAAGGGACTCGGGCTTCGCTGATGGTGGCCTCGTTCACCTCCGGCCTCGACGGGTTCGGCCGCATCCGCCACGCACTGGGCTGACAAGGCGTGCCACGCGGCCGGCCGCGCGTGGCCGATGTGCGTGGCATGGCTGCTCGGACGTTGCGCGGCGCGCGAACGGGGCAGGCTGGCGTTTGCGCGCACCGCGGCACATGAGCGTTGGCCGGAACGCGAAACCGCCGTCGCAGCGGGGCCCGGGCGCGAGCCGCTCGCCGACTGTCGGTGCGCTTTACAGCCCGTTCGGTGCCCACTTTCAGAATCAACAACTTAGGTTGTTGGCGCGAACCTTGCATTCGTATCTGGGCGTCAGTGCATCGGGAGAATCTGTTGATTCACGTCAAACTTCCTGAGGGGCGCCGTTCGAGCCTGAGCTGCCGCCTGCAACGGGTGGCTGCGCTGATGTTGTTCTCCATCTCGCTCGCCGGTTGCGGCGGCGGGTCGGCGCCGAAGTTCGATTCCCAGTATCAGGCGGTGTTCCTGGCCAACGGCCAGGTGTTCTTCGGCAAGTTGTCCGCGCTCGGTACCGACTACCCGCGGCTCGACGACGTGTTCTACGTCCAGCAGCAGGTCAACCCCGAGACCAAGCAGCCGACCAGCGTGCTGATCCGCCGCGGCCGCGAGTGGCACGCGCCCGGATACATGGTGCTCAACGCCCGAACCATCCTGATGATCGAGCCGGTCGGAGCCGACTCGAAGGTCGCCCAACTGATCGCCGAAGCGCAGAAGACGCCGGCGGCCAAACCCTGATCGGCTCGACCGATTCCGCAGAAGAGGAGATCACCATGGCCTACCGTCCCAAGCTGACCCGTATCGCTTGCGCGATCTTCGCGCTGGGCATGACGAGCGCGCCTCAGGCGCAGTTGACTTCGTGGCAAGGTGCGGACTCGGACTGGAGCAACGCTTCGAACTGGGACAACGGCGTCCCGGCCGACGACTACGACGTCGAGGTGACCGATGGCTTGGGCGGCGTCACCACCGTCGACTACAACGAGACCGCGAATCCGAACTACAAGACGCTGCTGATCGATGGGGTGACGGTCGTCCACCAGGACACCGGCGCGCTGTCGGTACAGGAAATGACCGTCGGCAGCGCCGGGACCGCTGCGTACCAGCTCGGCGTGGGTCAGCAGTTGCAGATCGGCAGCGGCGGGCGCCTCGTCGTGGGCGCGCTCGACGGGTCGTCCGGCAGCATCGTTCAGAACCATGCCGATTCGGTCGTGCAGGTCGGCGGCGACGGTGGCGACCTGATCCTCGGCGAGCAGGCCGGCGCTTTGGGCAGTTACTCGCTCGTCGGCGGAACGCTGAACGTCGCCGCCGCGCTGGTCGTCGGCGACGCCGGCACCGGCGTATTCACGCAGGATGGCGGAGACGTCTCTGCGGGCCAATTGGTCCTCGGTCGCGCCGCGGGCGGGTTCGGCACCTATGACCTGAACGGCGGCACGCTGAACGACCAGCTGATCGTCGGCGACGCCGGCACCGGCGTGTTCAACAACAACGGCTTCACGCACAACGTGACCGGCGAGTTGATCCTCGGCAACCAGGCGACCGGTGACGGCACCTACAACCTCGACGGCGGCGGATCGCTCACGGTCAGCGGCGGCACGCCGACGACGTTCGTCGGCAACGCCGGCGTCGGCACCTTCAACCACATTGACGGCACGGCCGATCTGCAGACCCTGGTGCTCGGCGCGCAAAGCGGCGGCCAAGGGACCTACACGATCGACGCCGGAACGCTGACGATCAACGGCGACCTAGGCATCGGGACCACGGACCCGACGCTCGGCTTCCCGAGCGCGGCCGGCAAGGGCGCGTTCGTGCAGAACGGCGGCGCGGTGATCGTCAACGGCGCCTTCTATCAGGACGGCGTCGACGACGGCGCCGGCGGCGCGACCAGCCGCTACACGCTGAACGACGGCAGCCTGTCGAGCGGCAGCTTCGCCAGCATGTCGAACAAGAGCCTGTTCGACCAGACCGGCGGCACGCACACCAACTCCGGCCTGTTCATCGTCGGCAACAGCGGCGGATCCGACTACGACACCGTCTACAACATCAGCGGCGCGACTGCGGTGGCCAGCTTCAACGACCTCTGGGTCGGCGGCTTCGGCCGCGGCGTCCTCAACCAGGCCGACGGCACGGTCAACGTCGCGGGCCAGCTGCGTGTCGGCGATGGCCCGAACACCGATCCGACCCGGCGGTTCGGCCAATACAACCTGTCAGGCGGCACGCTCGATGCGAGCAACAACGTCGTCATCGGCGTCGGCAACAACGGCTTCGCCGGCGAACCGGGCGGGCTCGGGACCTTCACCCAGACCGGCGGGGCCGCGCTCGTCGGCGGCAACCTGATCGTCGGCGGTGGGGGCGACATCGGCGGCGGCACCGGCACCTACACGATGAGCGCCGGTACCGTGACGGTCAGCGGCCTGACCCGCATCGGCGAGGCCGGCCTAGGGACACCAGCCAACGGCGTGTTCAACCACAGCGGCGGCACGCACATCACCGGGCAGCTCTTCATCGGCAGCGGCAACGCCTCGGGCACCTACAACCTCTCGGGCACCGGCGTACTGCAGTCGGGCGTGGCCTATGTCGGCGAGGGCGGAATCGCGCGCTTCAACCAGAGCGGCGGCACCTTCAACACCGACTTCCTCAACGTTGGCATCTTCATCGGCGCCGATTCGATCCTGGCGATGACCGCCGGAACGATCAACGTCGCGAACAACCTGTCGGTCGGCGGCGGCGCTTCGGCGATCAACGCCCGCGTCGACCAGAGCGGCGGGCAGGTGTTCGTCAACGACCCGATCTTCGGCCTGTTCGTCGGCAAAGCCGGCAAGTACACGCTGTCGGGCGGCGCCACGCTCGACGTGGCGGCCAACGTGTCGATCGGCAACGGCGGCGGCGGCGAGTTCGAGCAGCACGGCACCTCGGTGCACACGATCGGCGGCGGGCTGCTCGTCGGCGACCTTGCGGGCGAAGTCGGCAGCTACAAGATCACCGGCGGCCAGCTCCAGGTCAACGGCTCGACCGGCATCGTCGTCGCGCGCGACGGCACCGGCACCTTCACCCAACAAGGCGGCTCGACCGCAGCGATCAAGCTCGACGCAGGCGTGAACCCGGGCAAGGTCGGCAACTTCAACCTCAGCGGCGGTGTCGTCGACATCGCCGGCCAGGCGCGCTTCGGCGTCGAGGGCATCGGCAACCTCGGCGTCGCGGGCGGCAGCTTCAACGTCGTCAGCGGCGGCAGCCTGATCGCCGGCGCGCTCGCCGGCGGCTCCGCGACGGTGTCGGTGTTCGGCACCGGCGTGCTGGCGGTCGATAACCGCCTGACGCTGGGCGAGTTCGGCAGCGCCCTCATGGGCCAGAACGGCGCCGGCACGACCGTGACCGCCGGCGGCCTTCGCGTCGGCGCCGGCGCGGGCAGCATCGGCAACTACCAGCTCCACGACGGCGTACTCAACGTCGTCAACACCAACGGCGTCGACGGCGGCACGCGGGTCGGCCTGGCCGGCAGCGGCACCTTCGTCCAGAACGGCGGCACGCACAACACGACCTTCATGCAGATCGGCGGCGCCACCTTCGGGCAGGGCTCGGGCGGCACCGGGGTCTACCAGCTGAACGGCGGCAACCTCGTCTCGACCGGAACGATCGGCATCCGGCCGAACGCCGACAGCGCCAGCGGCACGCTCAACGTCGCCGGCGGCGCGCTCACTGCCCCGCTGATCATCAACAACGACAAGCTGAACTACTCCGGCGGGACGATCACCGCCAACGTCGACAACAACGCGCAGTTCAACGTCAGCGGCGGCGCGCCGCGCACCTTGACCGGCACGCTGAACAACCTCTCCGGCGGCACGACGACGGTGGCAGCGGCGACTCCGCTGTCGATCAGCGGCAACCTCAACCGCAGTGGCGGCAGCATCGCCGCCGCCGCCGACATCATCGTCGGCAGCGACTACACCAACACCGGCTTCACCAGCGGCAACACCTTCGACCGCCGCGCCGGCGTGACCGGCGCCGGGCAGATCCAGGGGTTGAACGCATCGCAGACGATCACCGCCACCGGCAACCCGGCCGCGCTGACGCCGGCCGGCGCGAACACCTTCACCCTCGACATCGGCGCGGTGCGCGGCAACGGTTCGAAGACGGTGAACTACCAGGTCGCCAACAACGGCACCGGCGCCAGCATCCGCGGAGCGATCCAGACGGCGGCCAACGGCGGCAACATCACCGACGCGCGGCTGTCGGGCAGCGGCGTCACCGCCGGCAACTTCGGCCCGATCGCCGCCGGCGGCAACTCCGGCAACCTGGCGGTGACGATGAGCGGCGCGACCGGCGGCGCGCTCACCGGCCAGACGATCGCCGTCTACAGCAACTTCGAGAACGTGCCGACGCAGCTCATCAACCTGAGCGGCCTGGTCACGACGCTGGCCCAGGGCAACGCCACGCCTTCGCCGGGGCCGGTGAACCTGGGCAACTTCCGCGTCGGCGGCACGCAGCCGTCGCAGGACTTCGCGGTGCAGAACACGGCCAGCGGCGCCGGCGCCGAGCGCCTCGGCATCGCCGCGACGCCGACGATGACCGGCAACTTCAGCGCCGTGAACAACCTCGGCGCCGGCTTCATGAACCCGGGCAGCAGCCTGGCGAACGCGATCACCGCGTCGGTGGCCGGCGGCGTGGCGGGCGTGAACAACGGCTCGATGGCGATCCAGTACACGACCAACGGCCAGCTGATCGACGGCAGCTTCGGCACGATCAATGCCAACCAGCAGAACATCGCGCTCACCGCCACCGGCTACCGCGTAGCCGCACCGGCCGTGATCGGCAACCTGAACTTCGGCAATGTGCTCGTCGGTACGACCCAGGAGCGCTTCATCACGGTGTCGAACAACGCGCTCGCCGACGGGTTCAGCGAGGGCCTGAACGCCGGCTTCGGCGCGATCACCGGCACCGGTGCGGGGCTGCTCAGTGGCACCGGTTCGCTGACCAACCTCGCCGCCGGCGCCAGCGACAACACCACGCTGAAGGTCACGCTCAACACCGGTGCCGCGGGCAGCGTCAACGCCAGCGTCGAGGTGGTGCTGGCCTCGAACGGCGCCACCACCAGCGGGCTCGGCATCCTCAACCTGCCGAGCGAGTTCCTGCAGTCGCTGGCGACGATCCAGGCGCAGATCGGCAACCTGGCGGTCGCGGGCCTGGCGCCGACGAGCGTGAACTTCGGCAAGTTCCGTGAGGGGCAGGTCAGCAGCCAGACGCAGCAGTTGACGATCAGCAACCTCGCGGCCGGCCCGGCCGAAGGGCTGAACGCCGCCTTCGGCGGCACCAGCGGCGGCGCCACCCACAACGGCGGCAGCATCGCCGGCCTTGCGGCGGGCGCGTCGAACAACGCGTCGATGAGCGCGACGCTCAACGGGCTCGCGACCGCCGGCGCCAAGAGCGGGACGGTGACGGTCGACTTCCAGTCCGACGGCAGCTTCAACAGCGGCGTGCCGACTGCGCTGCCATCGCAGTCGGTGACGATGAACGCCGAGGTCTACCGGCTCGCGCAGGCCAGCGTGACGCCGTCGGTTGCCCTCGCCGCGCGCCGCGTCGGCGACGCTGCGGCGACCGGCACGCTGAACATCGCCAACACCGCCGCCAACGACGGCTACAGCGAGGGCCTGCGCGGCACGATCGGCGCCGCACCCGCCGGGTTTACGGTCGCGCCGCCGGCCACCACCGGACTGATCGCCGCCGGGGGATCGGAATCGCGCACGGTCAGCCTGTCGACCGCTGCGGCCGGTTCGTTCGGCGGCAACGTCAACGTTGCGCTCGAATCCGACGGCGCCGGCACCAGCGGCTTCAGCGCGATCTCGATCGGGTCGGCCGACGTCGCGGTCAGCGGCAAGGTCTACACGCCTGCCGTCGCGCAGCTGAACACGCCGGTGATCAGCTTCGGCGTCGTCCGCAAGGGCGATGTCGTGGCGGCGCAGAACGTGACGGTGACCAACGCCGCCGCGGCGACCGCGCTCAACGACACGATGAAAGCCAGCGCCGGCGGCGCCGTCGGCCCGTTCACCGCCGGCGGCAGCTCCGCGGGGCTCGGTGCCGGGCAGAGCAACGCCGGCGGGACGTTGGTCGTCGGGCTGTCCACGGCCAGTGCCGGCGTGTTCAACGGCAGCGCCACCGTCGCCTTCGTCAGCCAGAACCCCGACATGGCCGACCTCGACCTCGGCAGCGAACAGGTGACGCTGTCGGCGCAGGTCAACGAGATCGCCAAGGCGCTGTTCAGCAAAAGCGGCGGCGCGGGAAGCTTCGGCTGCCTCGGGCTGGTCTGCACGCTGGACTTCGGCAACCTGTTGATCGGCTCGGGCAGCAGCACCGGGATCCTGGCACTGACCAACGACGTGACGGGCCCGGCCGACGACCTCATGGGCAGCTTCAACCTCGCCGGCCTGGGCGACTTCCTCGGCAGCGGGTTCGGCGCGGTCGACCTCGCGGCGGGTGCGACGCTCGGCGGCCTGACGCTGAGCTTCGACGCGTTGAACGAGGGCCTGTTCACCGGCAGCTTCGCCTTCAACGGGATCAGCCACAACGACTCCCAGTCGGACCTGGTGCTCGACGCGATAACCGTAAATCTGCGGGCGAACGTAGTCCGCCAGGGCTCGGTGCCTGAGCCGGGCACGCTGGCGCTGCTGCTGTTGGCAGGTATCGCTGCGCTCGCGACGCGGCGGCGGATGGCGCACTGAGCTTCGACGGGCAGGCCGCCGATGACCCGAGCGCAGTTCTGGATTTCCAGCGCTGCCGGCGCAGCCTGCCTGGCGCTGGCGATCGCCAACTTCGTGCTGGCGCGCGCCAACCTCGCCGCGCAGGCTGAAGTCAATGCGCGGCAGCAGTACGTGCAGCAGTCGGTTCAGCTGGAGGGGCTGTATCGGGAACTCGTCCGCGCGCTCGCCGAGCTGGCCGCACGCGGCAGCGACGAACAGGTGCGGACGATGCTCGCCGGGCATGGGATTACCTACACCGTCAACGTCGCCGCGAGCCCGGCCGCGCCGGCCGCGTCCGCAATGCCACCGGCCGGCGCGGGGAAGCGCCGGTGAATGCCGAGTCTTCCAGCGGCCCGAGCCTCCAGCACGCACAGGTGCCGCCGCCTCGCAGCGACGATGCACCGCGGAGCGCGACGCACAGCGCCTTCGTCCCGGTGTTGCTGGGGCTGGCTGCCATATTCGTCTGGCTCGGGTTCCAGACCCTGCAACTCATCGACAGCCGCGAGGCATTGCAGGCAGCGCGCTCCGGCCAGCAGGCGGCTGTCGACAGCGCGGCCAAGCTGCGCGCGTCGCTCGACGCGGTCGCGGCGGACACGCAGCGCCTGGCAGACAGCGGCAACACCAACGCCCGCACGCTCGTCGCCGAACTGGGCCGGCGCGGGATCACGATCAACCCGGCGGGCGCTGCGCCGCCCGCTGCGCCCGTACTGCCCGCGTCCCGTTAGTGCTGCGCTCCGGCTGGAGGGCATGGCCTGGGTGGCTGATTGCCCGGTCGCGCTCGTGCAATGGATCGCCGGCACCGCAGCGCTGATGGCGATGCTGTCGCCGGCATGTGTACCTTGCAAGGTCAGCTGCAGCCAGTGGCCGGCTCGCGTGGCCGCGATGCCTGGCGCTACGCCTGCCGCACGATGTCGACGGAGATCTCCACCGCCGCGATCGCCCCGCGGTTCTCCAGCCAGTGGACGGTGTCGTGGTCTTCGGGCCAGCCCACGCCGGGGCCGTAGTCGGTGGCGGCGCCGTTGCGGTGGTCGGTGATCGTGCCTTGCAGGATGTAGACGACGCCGGGCCGATCCACGTGGCTGTGGACCGGGCCGAAGACGCCGCCCGGTTCGATCGTCACCAGCCGCATGCGCAGGTGGCGCCCGGCCATGCCGTCGATCTCCGGGCCCAGGTCCACCGTTGCCAGCGGCTGCACCGTCACGCCCTGGGTCTCGGGCGCCGCATGTTCATGGCTCATCGTGCTCTCCGTTGCATAGCCGTCCAGCGCCGATCGCTGGAATCCCGGGCTGTGCACTATCGGCCTTGCCGCCATCGTGCGGCCATCCCTAGTGCTCCGTCGAACACTGCACGGGCGATCGGGGCGGCCTGTCGGCAGTTGGGCGGATCGCACCGTGCCGGCCGGGTGGCGCCGTGGCCGCCGGCAGTGCCGCCAGCCCGTCAACATTGCACGCTGCGCGCGGCTGCCGGCGGGCACCGGGTTCAGCCGCGGCTGCCGCCGGCCGATGCACAGCGCAACCCAGCGCACCCCAGCCCGCCATGCAACCGATCGAGCCCGAAGCCCGCCGCAACCGGCTCTGCGCCCGCATGGCGGCGTCGGCCGCAGCAGCCGCAGCAGCCGCGGCGATCACCGGCTGCGGTGCCGAAGTCGCCGGCACCGCGGCCACTGCGGCCGGATTGGCCGCGACCCAGGCGAAGCAGGTGCAGCAGCAGCAGGCGCAGGTGGTCGAACAGTTCAAGGCGCTGCAGGGCGCCGGACCCGACCGGGCCGCGAGCGCGGGCGACTGACGCGCCGTCGCGTGCGGGTGGGTCGGCCGTGCCGACTGCGCGTGCCGGCAGCTCGGGCCGACAGCACGGGCCGAAAGCACTGGCCGAGAGCACGGGCCGATAACACGGGCCTACAGCACGGTCCGCCCTGGCGCCGTCCGGGGTGGCCGCTGATCGCTGACCGGCGACTGCCGCCCGCCGCGGCCGCGCGCGGCCGAAGACGCGCCGGGCCTTGGCGCAGAATCCCGCCCGAAGCCGACGCTGGCGCGGCTGCCGCCCCTGGCAGCCGGCCGGATCGAAGGAGCCGCAGCAGTGGACGACGAGCTCGATGCCGCAACGGTGCAGGCGCTGCTCGACGCGGCGCGGGCGGCGCGTGCGCGGGCCTATGCGCCCTATTCGCGCTTCGCCGTCGGCGCCGCGGTGCTCGACGATCAGCGCCGCGTGCACGCCGGCTGCAACGTCGAGAACGCCGCGCATCCGCTGGGGCTGTGCGCCGAGGCGCTGGCATTGGGCGCGATGGTGCTGGCGGGTGGCCGGCGCGCACAGGCGCTGTTGGTGCTGGGCGAGGGCGAGCCGCTGGTCACGCCCTGCGGCGGCTGCCGCCAGAAGCTGCGCGAATTCGCGGCCGACGACGCGCCGGTGCTGGTGGCCGACGGCCGCGGCGTGCGCGCACGTTTCACGCTCGGCCAGCTGCTGCCGCAGGCCTTCGGCCCCGGCCACCTCGGCGGCCGATGAAGGCGGCGCTGCAGTCGATCCGCGCGCGCGCACCGCAGGCGCGGCCGCGCATCGCCGTGCTGCTGGGCTCGGGCTGGGGCGGCTTCAGCGCGCGCGTCGAGGCGGCGGTGCGCATCCGCTACGCCGACCTGCCCGGCTTCGCGCCGGCCGGCGTCGCCGGCCATGTGGGCGAGCTGTGGCTCGGGCGGGTGGGCCCGGCCGAGGTCGCGGTGCTGGCCGGGCGCCGCCACGCCTACGAGGGCGGCGAGGCCGACGGCATGAAGACGGCCCTCGCGGCGCTGCACGCGCTGGGCTGCGGCGCGCTGGTGCAGACCAACGCGGCCGGCAGCCTGCGCGCCGACATGCCGCCGGGCAGCCTGATGCTGGTGGCCGACCACCTGAACCTGCCGCAGCGCTCGCCGCTGGTCGGCGAATCGGGCGACGCGCGCTTCGTCGCGATGGCCGATGCCTACGACCCGGGCCTGCGCGCACTGGCGCACCGCGCCGCCGCGGATGCCGGCGTCACGCTGCGCGAAGGCGTGTATGCGTGGGCGCTGGGGCCGCAGTTCGAGACGCCGGCCGAGATCCGCATGCTGCGCACGCTGGGCGCCGACGCGGTGGGCATGAGCACGGTGCCCGAGACCATCGCCGCGCGCTGGCTGGGCCTGCGCGTGCTGGCGATCTCGCTGATCACCAACTTCGCCGCCGGGCTGTCGCACGAGCGGCTGAGCCATGCGCACACGCTGGCGCAGGCCGAGGCCGCGGCGGCCGGGGCCGAAGCGCTGCTGGCGGCGGTGGTGCGGGCGATCGCAGCCGCGGAGCCGGCATGAGCCCGCCGGGCCACCCCGAGGGCGAATACCGCAGCGCGCAGTGCGGAGGTTGCCCTTCGACCACCGTTCGGCCGCGGCGCAGCCGCGCGCGCCGTCGCGGGGCCGCGGCCCGCAGGGCCAAGGGGGCCGCATGACCCGGCACCGCGATCTGCCCGCGGCTGCCGCCATCGCGCTGCGCTGCCTGGACCTGACCAGCCTCGGCGATGCCGACACCGCGGCCGACGTCGGGCGGCTGTGTGCGCGGGCGCAGACGCCGTTCGGCCCGGTGGCTGCGGTGTGCGTGTGGCCGCGCTTCGCGGCGCTGGCGCGCTCGCGGCTGCCGGCTTCGATCGGCGTCGCTGCGGTCGCCAACTTCCCGGCCGGCGGTGCCGATGCAGCCGCGGCGCTGTGCGACGTGCAGGCGATCGTCGCCGCCGGTGCGCAGGAGGTCGACGTGGTGCTGCCCTGGCGCGCGCTGCAGGCCGGCGACGACGCGGCAGCGCGCCGGCTGCTGGCCGCGGTGCGTGCCGCCTGCCCCGGGCTCGCGCTGAAGGTGATTCTCGAGACCGGCGAGCTGCACGAGCCGGCGCTGATCGAACACGCCGCGCGGCTGGCGATCGCCGTCGGCGCCGACTTCCTGAAGACCAGCACCGGCAAGGTGGCGGTGGGCGCCACGGTGCCGGCCGCGGCGGCGATGCTGCGCGCGATCGCGGCCGACCCCCGGGCGCGCGGCCGCGTGGGGCTGAAGCTCGCGGGCGGGCTGCGGCGCGTGGCCGATGTGCTGCCCTATCTCGAGCTGGCGGCACGCGAACTGGGCGAGGCCGCGCTGCAGCCGCAGCGGCTGCGCATCGGCGCCAGCAGCCTGCTCGACGACATCGAGGCCGTGCTGGGCGGCGCCGCCGCGGGCGCGACCGCGCCGCAAGGCGGGTACTGAGCGTGCTGCCGCAGGAGATCATCCGCATCAAGCGCGACGGCGGCGCGCTGTCCGGTGCGCAGATCGAGGCCTTCGTCGCCGGTCTGGTGGACCACAGCTGGGGCGAAGGCCAGGCGGCGGCGCTGGCGATGGCGATGTTCCTGCAGGGCATGGACCGCGCCGAGACGGTGGCGCTGACGCGGGCGATGACCCGTTCGGGCGAGGTGCTCGCCTGGCCCGCGGCCGACTGGCACGGCCCGGTGCTCGACAAGCATTCCACCGGCGGCGTCGGCGACAAGGTCAGCCTGATGCTGGCGCCGATCTTGGCTGCCTGCGGCGCGATCGTGCCGATGATCAGCGGCCGCGGCCTGGGCCACACCGGCGGCACGCTCGACAAGTTCGATTCGATCCCCGGCTACCGGACCGCGCCGTCGCTGCCCGTACTGCATGCGGCGCTGCGTGCGGCCGGCTGCGCCGTCATCGGCCAGACGGCCGAGCTGGCGCCGGCCGACCGCCGGCTGTACGCGATCCGCGACGTGACCGCCACCGTCGAATCGATCCCGCTGATCACCGCCAGCATCCTGTCGAAGAAGCTCGCCGCCGGGCTGCAGGGGCTGGTGATGGACGTCAAGTGCGGCAACGGCGCCTTCGCCGACACGCCGGCGATGGCGCTGGAACTGGCGCGCTCGATCGTCGAGGTGGCGGGCGGCGCCGGGTTGCCGACGCGCGCGCTCGTCACCGACATGAACCAGGTGCTGGGCCACGCCGCGGGCAACGTGCTCGAGGTGCTGGAGGCGGTCGCCTTCCTGCGCGGCGAGCACCAGGCGCCGCGGCTGCTGCAGGTGACGCGGCTGCTGTGTGCCGAGGCGCTGCTGCTCGGCCGGCTGGCCGACGGCGAGGCCGCGGCGCTGGCGCGCGTCGATGCGGTGCTGGCCGATGGCGCTGCGCTCGAACATTTCGCGCGGATGGTGGCGGCGCTCGGCGGCCCGGCCGACTTCTGCGACCGCACCGGGCAGTACCTGCAGTCCGCGCCGGTGCAGCGCGCGGTGCCGGCGCCGCGTGCCGGCTTCGTGGCGTCGAAGGCCACGCGCGCCATCGGCCTGGCGGTGGTCGAGCTCGGCGGCGGCCGGCGCAAGGCCGGCGACCGCATCGACCCCCGCGTCGGCTTCAGCGAGGTGGTCACGATCGGCCAGCGCGTCGAGCGCGGCGATCCGCTCGCGCGGGTGCACGCCGCCGACGAGGCTGCTGCCGCGGCGGCCGCCGCCGCGCTGCAGCGCTGCATCCGCATCGGCGACGAGCCGCCGGTGCCGCCGCCGCTGCTGATCGCACGCATCACCGAGGAGGACTGCCGATGAGTGCTCCCAAAGCCGGGCCGCGCGCGGCCCGGCCGGCACGACGGGCGAGCGGCGCGCCCGCGCCGCGCCGCCTGATCTCGTCCGGCTCGCCCTACGAGGCGCAGTTTGCCTACTCGCGTGCGGTCGTCGACGGCGACTGGATCTTCGTCGCCGGCACCACCGGCTTCGACTACGCGACGATGACGATCGCCGACGACATCGCCGCGCAGGCCGAGCAGTGCTTCGCCAACATCGGCGCAGTGCTGCGCGAGGCCGGCGCCACGCTGGCCGACGTGGTGCGCGTGCGCTACATCGTGCCGCAGGCAGCCGACTTCGCGCACTGCGCGCCGGTGCTGCAGCGCCACCTGGGCAGCGTGCGGCCGGCGGCGACGATGATCAGCGCCGCACTGCTCGACGCGCGCATGCGCATCGAGATCGAAGTCACCGCCCGCAGGAGAAGCTGATGGCGATCGTCACCGTCGAAGAGTTCAACCAGCGCGGCGCCGGCAAGCTGCCGGGGCACCTGGGCATCGTCGTCACGCTCGCCACGCCCGGCGAGATGCGCGCCGAGATGCCGGTGCAGCCGCAGCTGATGGCGCCCAACGGCTACCTGCACGCCGGCAGCCTGATCACGCTGGCCGACACGATGTGCGGCTACGGCTGCCTGCTCAACCTGCCCGAAGGCGCGGGCGGCTTCACCACCGTCGAGCTGAAGTCCAACCACCTGGGCACCACGCTCGACGGCAC
>JAFEFZ010000257.1 GCA_018240325.1 Pseudomonadota bacterium | reverse complement strand
ACCCCGCCGTCGGCCCGGGCGGCGGTACGCCCAGACCGCTGTTCGCGCGCTGGTCGATGCGGTGGGTGTTTGCCGAAGAAGCGCGCTGGCGGTGCCGGCAAAGCCGACGAGGGGGTAGTCGGCGGAGTGAATAAGAATTTGGCTGAACGCAGCCGGCTACCCCCTCGGCGGCTTTGCCTCAACGGTCCAAGAACGCAACGAAGAACAGCGGACTTCCCGAAGGACCGCAACGGACTGCAAGCCGACAGCGATGAACCTGGGCTCAATGCAGTCGCCGAAGACGCCGCAGACCTGGGGCGCAGGTAGCCAGTGCAGCGGGCAACCGCCACCGATCCGGTCTTGCCGGCCAGCGGGCGGTGCTCGCTCCAACGGTGCGGCCTGCTTCAACCGGCCAAGTGCTTGCGCAGCAGCGCATTCACCTCGCCGGCCTTTTCCATCATCACCATGTGGCCGGCGCCGCTCAGCACCGCCACCGTCGCGCCTGCGGGCGCCGCCTTGGCGTGCGCGGCCGGGATCACCTGGTCGGCTTCGCCCCACACCACCAGCAGCGGCAGCCCCGCGGTCGGCAGCTTCGTCGCCGGCAGTTCGGCCTGGCGGCCGCCGCCGAACAGCGCCGCGGCCAGCGCCGTGAGCAGCTCGGTCACGCCGTCGATGCGCTTGTAGCGCAGCAGGTCGTCGAGCAACTGGCGGCTGACCAGCGACGGGTCGGCGAACAGCTTCTCCACCACCGGCTTCAGCTCGCGCCGCGACGCCGCCTGCACGAAGCCGTCGATGTAGCCGGCATTGATCTCGGCGCCCAGCCCGGCGCCGGCCACCAGCGCCAGCGACGCCAGCCTGGGCGCATGCGCCAGCGCGAACTGCGCGCCGACCGCGCCGCCCATCGAATGCCCGACCCAGTGCACGCGCGCCACGCCGATGTGGTCGAGGAAATGCGCGACCCAGTCGGCCAGCGCGGCCAGAGAGGTGCCCGGCAGCCGCGCGTCGGACTGGCCGTGCCCGGGCAGGTCGAGCGCGATCACCGGCATCGTCTCGGCGATCGCGTCCAGGTTGAACAGCCAGTTGCCGAGGTCGCCGCCGAAGCCGTGCACGAACAGTACCGGCACGCCTTGCTCCGGCCCGCGGCGCGCGAAGCGCACGCGGATGCCGTCGACCTCGGCCCACTCGAAGGCCGATCCGGCTTCGGCCTCGTCGTCGGCCGCGGCCGGCACTTCGAAGGCGGCGATGAAGGCGTCGATGTCGGCGTCGCTGACTTCGGGCTCGGCCAGCACCGCGAGCAGCGCCTTGACCGGCAGCGTCTCGCCGTCCCGGGCCACCTTGCGCCGCAGCAGGCCGGCGTCGGGCGCCTCGACCGCGTTGCTGATCTTGTCGGTCTCGACGTCGACCACCGGCGTGCCGACCTCGATGCGCGCGCCCTCGTCGACCAGCCAGCCGGTGATCGTGCCCTGGCGCATCTCCAGCCCCCACTTGGGCATGACCAGCGGGGTGATGCCTTGGGCGCCCATCAGTGCTTCCCTCCGGCGCGCGAGCGCTTCACCGCGGCGGCGATCTGCGCCGCGCTGGGGATGAACAGGTCCTCCAGCACCGGGCTGAAGGGCACCGGCGTGTGCGGCGCCGTGACCATCTCGATCGGCCCCTTCAGCGCACCGAAGGCCGCCTGCACCACCTGCGCCGAGATGTCGGCGGCGATGCTGCAGCGCGGGTGCGCCTCGTCCACGCACACCAGGTGGCCGGTCTTCTCGACGCTTTCGAGCACCGTGTCCATGTCGATCGGGCTCAGCGTGCGCAGGTCGATCACATCGCACTCGATGCCTTCCTTGGCCAGCTGCGCGGCGGCGTCGAGCGCGCGGTGCACCGTCAGCCCGTAGCTGACGATGCTGGCGCCCTTGCCCTCGCGCAGCACGTTGGCCTCGCCGAAGGGGATCGCGTACAGCGCCTCGGGCACCTCGCCCTCGAAGCCGTACAGGTTCTTGTGCTCGAGGAAGATCACCGGGTCGTTGTCGCGGATGCTCTGCACCAGCAGCCCCTTGGTGTCGTAGGGCGTGCTCGGGCACACCACCTTCAGCCCCGGGATGTGGGTGAACAGCGGCGTCAGCATCTGGCTGTGCTGCGCGGCGGCGCGAAAACCGGCGCCGCACATCGCGCGGATGACCACCGGCGTCTCGGCCTTGCCGCCGAACATGTAGCGGAACTTGGCCGCCTGGTTGTAGATCTGGTCGAAGCACACGCCCATGAAGTCGACGAACATCAGCTCGGCCACCGGGCGCAGGCCGCAGCAGGCCGCGCCGATCGCCGCGCCGACATAGGCGCTCTCCGACAGGGGCGTGTCGAGCAGCCGGTCGCCGTGCTTCGCATACAGGCCCTTGGTGACGCCGAGCACGCCGCCCCAGGCGTCGCGCTCGCCGTCGCCGCCGGCGCCGCCGACGATGTCCTCGCCCAGCATGATCACCGAGGGGTCGCGCGCCATCTCCTGGTCCAGCGCCTCGTTGATCGCCTGCTTCATGCTGATCTTGCGTGCCATTTCGATTGCTCCTCAATAACGAACATAGACGTCGGTCAGCAGGTCGGCGGCCGTGGGCAGCGGCGCCGCCTTGGCTTCGGCGACCGCGCGCTCGATCAGCGCCAGCACCTCGTGGTCGATGGCCTGCAGCTCGCCGGGCTGGATGACGCCGGCGCTGGTGACGGCGGCGCCGAACTTCTTCAGGCAGTCGTTGTGCTCGCGGTTGTGCTCGGTCTCGCCGGGCGCGCGGTAGGTCTGCGCGTCGCCCTCGAAGTGGCCGTGGAAGCGCACCATCTTGCATTCCAGCAGCGCCGGCCCGCCGCCCTTGCGCGCGCGCGCGATGATCTCGCCGGCGGCTTCGTGCACCGCGAAGAAGTCGATGCCGTCCACGGTGACGCCGGGCAGGCCGAAGCCGGCGGCGCGGTCGACGTAGCTGTCCACCGCTACGCCGTAGTCGCGGCTGGTGCTCTCGGCGTAGCCGTTGTTCTCGACGACGAAGATCGCCGGCAGGTTCCACACCGCCGCCAGGTTCAGGCTCTCCAGGAAGGTGCCCTGGTTGGAGGCGCCGTCGCCGACGAAGCTGATCGCCACGTCGCTTTCGCCGCCGCTTTGCTGCGCACGGTACTTGGCGGCCAGCGCCGCGCCGCACACCAGCGGCGCGCCGGCACCGAGGATGCCGTTGGCGCCCATCATGCCCTTGTGCAGGTCGGCGATGTGCATCGAGCCGCCCTTGCCCTCGCAGGCGCCGCCCTTCTTGCCGTAGATCTCCTTCATCATCGCCACCGGGTCCACGCCCTTGGCGATGCAGTGGCCGTGGCCGCGGTGGGTGCTGGCGATGCGGTCACCGTCGCCCAGGTGCATCATGATCCCGGCGGCGGCCGCCTCCTCGCCCGCGTACAGGTGCACGAAGCCGGGGATGTCGCCGCGGCCGAAATCGATGTGCAGCCGCTCCTCGAATTCGCGGATCGTGCGCATCGTGCGGTAGGCCTGGAGCAGTTGCTCCTTGGCGATAGGGAACGGGTTGCCTGCCATCGTCGGTCTCCTTGTCGATCAGGGGTGGGGGAAAGTGCGCAGCAGTCCGTCGCGGGCGGCCGCCGCCATGCAGCGCGCCACGTCGAGCGTGCGGAACGCGGCTTCGCGCAGCGTCACGTGCACCTGCTGGCCTTGGTCGAAAGCCAGTTCGCGCTCGCCGTCCAGCGCCACCGTGCCCGCCGAGGGCTGCACCGGCAGCGGCTCGTCGGGCGCCATGCGCTGCCAGCCGGCCACCGGAACCGGCAGCACCATGCCGGGCGCGATCGGCGCGTGCAGCAGCGTCAGCGCGTCGGCGCTGTGCTGCGCGATCTGCACCGCCAGGCCGCCGCGCTCGCGCCGGCCCACCGGCTGCAGCAGCGCGCCGATCGACGACAGCCCGATCGCCTCGGGCTCGCAGAAGGCCAGGTAGGCGGCGGCCAGCGAGCCGGTCTTCCACAGCGCGCGCGCGCCGACCGAGCGGTCGTGGGTGATGACGGCGTCGACGATCGCCACGTCACGGCGCGCGGGGCGCGCGCCCTGCAGGTCATCGACGCGCACCTCGAGCAGCTTGTTCGGCTGCAACGCCTCGTCCGCGGCGATGCGGCCCGCCGCATACAGCCCGGTCGCCAGCCCGGTGATCGTCGGCTCGCGCATTTCGGGGAAGGCGTTGTTGGTGCCGGTGGAGATGCCGGCGATCGGCAGATCGGAACCCGCAGCGTGCAGCTCGCGCACCACCGCGCGGTGGGTGCCGTCGCCGCCGAGCACGACGATCGCCGTCACGCCGGCGCGCTGCAGCAGCCTGGTCGCGGCGAAGCTGTCTTCCACCGTCGAGGTCGGCTCCATGTCCAGCCAGTCGATGCGCGGCAGCGTGGCGTCGCCGCGCCGCAGGTGGCGCTCGAGCAACGCGCGGATTCCGCCGCGGTCGGGCATCAGCAGCGCGCGGCCCACGCCCGCCGCGCGCGCCGCCTGCAGCAGCCGCAGCACGATGTTGACGCGGTCGGTGATCTGCAGGTTGCCGGCGTTGGCGACGATGCGCCGGATGTCGCGCGCCGACACCGGGTTGGCGACGACGCCGATGCAGGCGTCGGGTTCGGCGGGTGCGGGCTGGCGATGCATGGACCTGTACCAATGCAAGCCCTGTGCCACGAATGCGGCAGGCATGCCCCGCCGGCCCGACGGCGGGGCATGCGGCGTGCGCCCGAGGGTTGACCCGCAGCCGCCCGGCTGTCGCGCCTGGGGCAACTGTCACACGGCCTGTCACACCCGGCGTGTCACATGCGGGTTGTCGCACCCAGGCGGTCGCACCCAGGCGGTCGCACCCAGGCGGCCGCGTCAGGGCAGTCGCGGCAGGGCAGTCGCGCCGGGGCGGTCGCACCGAGGCGGTCGCGCCAGCGCTGCCGCATCCGGGCTGCCGCCCGGCGCGGCGGGCCTCAGCCGGCGCCCGGCGCCGGCAGTCCGATCGCAGGCGCGAACTTGGCGCGCGTGACGCTGAAGTAGGCCTTGACCTGGCGCACGTTGGCGTCCTGGGTGAACAGCCGCTCCACCAGCGCCTGGTAGGCCGGCATGTCGGCGGCCCAGACCACGAGCACGAAATCCGGGCCCGGCGACACCCGATAGCACTGCTGCACGGCGGCATCGGCGACGGCGCGCTGCTCGAAGGCGGCCAGGTGCTCGGCGCCCTGGCGGTCGAGCGCGATCTCGACGATCGCCGTCAGCCCGTGGCCGAGCCGCTCCGGCGACAGCAGCGCGACGCGCCGCTCGATCACCCCGGCCTCGACCAGGCGGCGCACGCGGCGCAGGCAGGTGGCCGCCGACACGTGCGCGGCGGCGGCCAGGTCCTGGTTCGACAGCGAGGCGTCCTTCTGCAGCAGGTCGAGCAGCCGCAGGTCGGTGGCGTCGATCGTGACGGATGTCATGAACTGATCGTCCAGGTGCCTACAGAGGATGAACGATTATTTCACGGCAGTCTTGTGCATGTCGCCGCGAATCATTCAAACAACACAATTGAAAGCATCTTGCATCCATCCGTCTCTACGATCCGCTCTTCACTATCACCAGCGAAACACACCCATGTGCGGCATCGTCGGCGCGGTCAGCAACCGCAACATCGTCCCGATCCTGATCGAAGGCCTCAAGCGGCTCGAGTACCGCGGCTATGACTCCTGCGGCGTCGCGGTGCACCAGGGCGGCGAATTGAAGCGCGCGCGCAGCACGGCGCGCGTGGCGCAGCTCCAGGCTAGCGCGGCCGAAGCCAGGCTGGATTCAGGCACCGGCATCGCCCACACGCGCTGGGCCACGCACGGCGCGCCCGAGGTGCACAACGCGCACCCGCACTTCAGCCGCGGCCGCATTGCGCTGGTGCACAACGGCATCATCGAGAACCACGACGAGCTGCGCGCCGAGTTGGTCAAGCGCGGCTACGAGTTCAGCAGCCAGACCGACACCGAGGTGATCGCCCACCTGGTCGACCACCTGTACGACGGCGACCTGTTCGACGCGGTGCAGCGCGCCGTGCTGCGGCTGAAGGGCGCGTACGCGATCGCCGTGTTCTGCCGCGACGAGCCGCAGCGCGTGGTGGGCGCGCGCGAAGGCTCGCCGCTGATCCTGGGGCTGGGCAAGGGCGAGAACTTCCTCGCCAGCGACGCGATGGCGCTGGCCGGCGTGACCGACCAGATCGTCTATCTGGAGGAGGGCGACGTCGTCGACCTGCAGCTCGGCAAGACCTGGATCGCCGCCCGGCAGCCCGACGGGCGCTTCCGCGACGTGCAGCGCGAAGTGCGCACCGTGGTCGCGCACAGCGGCGCGGCCGAGCTGGGCCCGTACCGCCACTACATGCAGAAGGAGATCTTCGAGCAGCCGCGCGCCATCGCCGACACGCTGGGCGATCTGGGCGAGACCACGGGCATCGCGCCTGAGATGTTCGGCGACGGCGCCCACCGCGTCTTCCAGGACGTGCAGCAGGTGCTGATCCTGGCCTGCGGCACCAGCTACTACGCCGGCTCCACCGCCAAGTACTGGCTCGAGGCGATCGCCGGCATCCCGACCAGCGTCGAGATCGCCAGCGAATACCGCTACCGCAGCAGCGTGCCCGACCCGAAGACGCTGGTCGTCACGATCAGCCAGAGCGGCGAGACCGCCGACACGCTGGCCGCGCTGAAGCACGCGCGTTCGCTCGGCATGGAACACACGCTCACGATCTGCAACGTGGCCACCAGCGCGATGGTGCGCGAATGCCGCTTCGCGTACATCACGCGCGCCGGCGTCGAAGTGGGCGTGGCCTCGACCAAGGCCTTCACGACGCAACTGGTGGGGTTGTTCCTGCTGACGCTGGCGCTGGCGCAGGTGCGCGGCCGCTTGACCGACGAGCAGGAGCACGCGCATCTGAAGGCGCTGCGCCACCTGCCGGTGGCGGTGCAGGCGGTGCTCGCGCTGGAGCCGCAGATCATCGCCTGGGCGGAGGAGTTCGCGCGCAAGGAGAACGCGCTGTTCCTCGGCCGCGGTCTGCACTACCCGATCGCGCTGGAAGGCGCGCTCAAGCTCAAGGAGATCAGCTACATCCACGCCGAGGCCTACCCGGCCGGCGAACTGAAGCACGGCCCGCTGGCGCTGGTGACCAGCGCGATGCCGGTGGTCACGGTGGCGCCCAACGACGCGCTGCTCGACAAGCTCAAGAGCAACCTGCAGGAAGTGCGCGCGCGCGGCGGCGAGCTGTTCGTCTTTGCCGACGCCGACACGCGCATCGACAGCAGCCCCGGCGTGCGCGTGATCCGCATGCCCGAGCACTACGGGCCGCTGAGCCCGATTCTGCACGTGGTGCCGCTGCAGCTGCTGGCCTACCACACCGCGTGCGCTCGCGGCACCGATGTGGACAAGCCGCGGAACCTTGCCAAGAGCGTGACCGTCGAGTGACGGTCGCGTGCTTGGCAGGCGCGCAGCGCCGGCGCCGCAGGCGCGCGAGCTTGCTCGGCTCGAGGCGCAGGCCGACTTCGCGCAGCGAAGTCAAGAGCCGAAGGCCCGGCCGCAGCCACTACCCCGGAGCTTGGTGAAGTCGGTGACCGTCGAGCAGGCCGGCGAGGACTGTGCGGCCGGTGTTCCGACCAGGAAGTGTTGTGAACAAGCCATCAGAGTCGAAAACTCGTCAATCGAGTCGAAGACAACCGGGGCCGCGGTCGCCCCCCACTCAACCGATCGGACGCGTTCCCTTGCAGGACGGGTAGCCCGGGCATCCCCAGAACTCATTGCCGGCGTTGGCGCCGCGCTTCGCGGTGCGACGAACCATGGCCTGCGTACAGATGGGGCAGGAGGGTGCTGTATCCCCAGGCGCTGCGGTACTTGGAGCACTGGCAGCGGGCCCAGCAGGAACTTGCTGTGAAGTTGCTGCTGCTTGCTTGATCAGCGCGCGCAGCCGAGTGCCATCGATCAGCTGGATGTTTCGGCCTTCGGCGAATTTGCGCGCCTCATCAGTGAAGCGTCCTGACGTCACCACGAAGCCGCCTGCTGCGCCCTTGGCTGCCATAACACCGTAGAGCTCACGCACGAGTTGGACGCTGACTCGAAACGCGCGCCACTGTTTGCACTGAACGAGATACTTGTCGCCGTCCTTGTTCAGCACAAGATCAATGCCGCCGTCTGCCCCGCCGCCGCCGGTTTCCACGACGCGATAACCCTGAAGGCGAAAGCCTTCGCCGACGAGGCGTTCGAACTGCTGCCAGCTCATGCCGTCGAGGACATCAGCCGCTTCGCTTCGGGCCACGTTGCCGATCAACTGCTTGCGCTCCCGGCGGCGCCACGCCGACACGGCAGCGCCGGCGAGGCAAAGGATCGGGAGCACGTACTGCCCAATCGAGGCGAGCGTCCGCCATAGCGTCTGCGTCACCATGGCGCCAACTTGCCCTGGCTCCGCCGTGACCGCCATCGGCTGGATGGCGACGTGGTGCAGCGCGAAATACGTCAACCCGGCAAGCAGCACGCCCGCCCACCACGGAAGCATTGCCACCAAGTCCATAACATCTTCGGCTGAGCTGGTCTTCCTCCTCGCCATGCCTATTCCTTCTGTGTCAGTCGCTCACCCAACTGCCCCAGTCCATAAAACGACCACAATTTGCCTTGCCGGACTGGGTCTGATCCTTCAACCGCTGGAATTGGTTCGTGATGCGTTGCGGGCGGGCACCCTGGTGGAGGTCTTGTCGGACTTCCGTGCATCTGCACTTCCCTCAGCGTGCGGCATCCCGGGGATCGCCGTGTGACGCCGAAGCTGCCGAGCCTACAGGACTTCTGTGCCGAGGCGTCCAACGAACAAGCGCTGACCGCTCGTCGAGTCCTCGAGAACGGCGCTGGAAGATTCGGGAATCGGGCTGCCTGCCGACGAAGCGGCGGTGCCGCCCACCTGGCCGGCATGAGGGACCCGGGTTGCCCCCCTTCTGCACAATCGTGTCCCGACCGCGATCGGCCCGATCGCCCGATGAGGAACACCGATGCCCGAAGCAGAAGGCCAGGACGACCGCAGCGCGCAGATGAAGTCGCCGAGCTACCTGCTGCCGGTCGAGGGCACGCAGTTCCTGCGGCGCGACGAGATGCGCGCCACGCGCTTCGCGCTCGAATACGCGAAGGCGGAACTGCTGCTGCGGGACTGGGGCATCCGCTCGACTGTGATCGTGTTCGGCAGCGCGCGCGTGCTGTCGCCGGAACAACTGGCCGACGCGCGGCAGGCGGCCGTGGCGGCGGGCGATCACGCGGAGCCCGAGCGGCTGGCCCGGCGCGCGGCCTGGTACGAGGCCGCGCGCGAGTTCGGGCGCATCGCCTCGGAGCGCGGCGGCGCGCTGTCGCCGGCGCATCGTTGGCGCGACAACGTCATCGCCACCGGCGGCGGGCCGGGCATCATGGAGGCGGCGAACCGCGGCGCGCGCGAGGCGGGGGCACCCAGCATCGGCTTCAACATCACGCTGCCCGACGAGCAGCAGCCGAACGCCTACATCACGCCCGAGCTCTGCTTTCGCTTCCACTACTTCGCCATGCGCAAGATGCACTTGGCGATGCGCGCCCGCGCGTTGGCGATCTTCCCGGGCGGCTTCGGCACGCTGGACGAGCGGTTCGAGATCCTGACCCTGCGGCAGACGCGCAAGAGCCCGCCGACCCCGATCGTGCTGTTCGACAAGGCCTACTGGACGCGGGTGATCGACTTCGAGGCCTTGCTCGACGAAGGCATGATCGCGCCCGCACACCTGGGCCTGTTCGCGTACGCGCAGACCGCCGAGGAGGTCTGGAGGGCGTTGGCACGCAACGGTCTGGGCACGTTCCACGGCGCATGGGCGCGCCGGACCGTCGTCCCGCCGGCGCGGCGTATGCTTGCCGCGAAAGGGAGGGCCTCGCGATGGAACCCGGCACCCACAGCCTGCGCAACCTGTTCGAGCAGCTCGGCCTGCCCGGCGATGCGGCCGGCATCGAAGCCTTCATTGCCGCGCACCGGCCGCTGGCGGCCGGCACGGCATTGGCCGACGCGCCGTTCTGGAGCCCGGCGCAGGCCCGCTTCCTGCGCGAGGAAGTCGCCGAAGACGCCGACTGGGCCGAGCTCGTCGACCAGCTGAACCTGATGCTGCGTGCATGAGCGGTGGCGGTGCCGGGGGCGGCGGCGCACAGCCGGCCGGCCCTGACGGCGAGCGCTATCGCGCCAACCTGCAGGGCGAGCTCGACGGCGCCTCGCTGTACCGGGCGCTGGCGCAGGCCGAGCCCAACCCGGCCGTGGCCGAGGTCTACCGCCGGCTGGCCGCGGTGGAGGACGCGCATGCCGAGCTGTGGCGCAGGCAGCTGGCGGCGATCGGCCAGCCGCCGGGCGCGCACCGCCCGGGCTGGCGCAGCCGCATGCTCGGCCTGCTGGCGCGGCGCTTCGGCCCGGACTTCGTGCTGCCGGTGGTGCATACGCTGGAGCGGGCCGACAGCAGCCAGTACGACGCCCAGCCCGAGGCGGTGGCGGCGCGGCTGCCGCAGGCCGAGCGCTCGCATGCCCACATCGTGCAGGCGCTGGCCGCCAGGGCTTCGGCCGGCGTGCCGGGCAGCGTGCTCGGCCGCATCGAGGGCCGGCACCGCAGCGGCGGCAACACGCTGCGCGCCGCGGTGCTGGGCGCCAACGACGGGCTGGTGTCCAACCTCAGCCTGGTGGCCGGGGTGGCCGGCGCGGCCGGCGACACGCGCACCGTGCTCGTCACCGGCCTTGCCGGGCTGGTGGCCGGCGCGTGCTCGATGGCGATGGGCGAGTGGCTGTCGGTGACCAGCTCGCGCGAGCTGTACCGCGCGCAGATCGCCACCGAGAAGGACGAGCTGGAGCAGGCGCCCGAAGAGGAGAAGGCCGAGCTGGTGCTGATCTACCAGTCGAAGGGCCTGTCGCAGGCGCAGGCGCAGGCGCTGGCCGATCGCCTGATGGCGCGCCCGGACACGGCGCTGGACACGCTGGCGCGTGAGGAGCTGGGCATCGACCCGCAGCAGCTCGGCGGGTCGGCCGCGTCGGCGGCGGCGGTGTCCTTCGGCCTGTTCGCGCTGGGTGCGCTGTTCCCGGTGGCGCCGCTGGCCCTGCTCGACGGCCGGCCGGCCCTGGTCGGCGCGATCGCCAGCAGCGCGGCGGCGCTGTTCGCCATCGGCGCCGCGACCAGCCTGTTCACCGGCCGCCACCCGCTGTTCGCCGGCAGCCGCCAGTTGGCGATCGGCCTTGGCGCCGCGGCGATCACCTACGGGCTGGGGCGGCTGATCGGCGTCAACCTCGGCGGCTGAACTTCGCATCGGTTCAGGTGCCGCGTCCCGCAGCGCGCGCGGCGCTGTGCGGTCGTGCCGACGCTATCGGCCGATCGGGCCACCCGGGCGGAAATCGCCGAAGTTCCCGTGCCGTCCGGCTCCGCGCGCGAAGACGCCGGCGCCGCTGCGGCCGTCGGTTTCCAGCGAGGTCATGCCGATCACGAACTCATGCGCCATCGCGGCCTGCTCCGGTACGCCCCACTGCGCCAGCATGGATGCGCGATCGCCGCGCATGCAGGTCTGCGGGAAGCGGGCGATCTGCGCGGCCATCGCCTGCGCCGTGGCAAGGGCCTCGCCGTCGGGGACGACGCGATTGGCCAGGCCGAAACGCTCGGCTTCGTCGGCGGCGACCGGACGCCCGGTGAGGATCATGTCCATCGCGCGCGACTGGCCGATCAGGCGCGGCAGGCGAACCGTGCCGCCGTCGATCAGAGGCACGCCCCAGCGGCGGCAGAACACGCCGAAGACGGCGCTGCGTTCGGCCACGCGCAGATCGCACCAGATGGCAAGCTCGAGCCCGCCCGCCACGGCATGGCCGCTGACCGCGGCGATCGTCGGCTTGGAAAGCCGCAGGCGCGTGATGCCCATAGGCCCGTCGCCGTGGGGCTCGGTGCGATTGCCGCGTTCGGTGCCCACGGCCTTCAGGTCGGCGCCGGCGCAGAACGTGCCGCCTTCGCCCCACAGCACCGCCACCTTGGCGCCGGACGCATCGAATGCCCTGAAGGCGTCGGCCAGCTCGCCTGCCATCCGCCCATCGACGGCGTTGCGCCGCTCTGGGCGCGCCATGACGATGGTGGTCACCTCGTCGCCCGCCTCGACCCGAATGTCCTGATACATCGGCCGTCTCCTTTCAAAGCGCGCAGTCGCCGGCTCGAGCGGCTGGAGTGCGCCAGGCCGGTTTCCGTTCGAGCCCGCCCAGTGCCGGCGTCCCGAAGCAGGCGCCGATCAGGTGCCGGCGGGGCAAGGCCGTCTGCGCGCGACCCGCGGCCGCGGCACTCGATCTGCTGCCCGACGAGCCGCCTGCAGGCTCGCCGGTGCGCGCAATGCGTCGACGGATGCCGATCGCCGGCACCGCTCGCAGCCGGCAGCGGCTATTCGTTCAGCCCGAGGCCGGTGACGATGTCCTTCTCTTCGGCGAAGGCCTTGCGGGCGAACTCGGCATAGGCCTTGTGGTCGCGGTAGTCGCTGCGCACGCCGTAGTTGGCCATCGTCTTCTTGACTTCGGGGTCGTCCAGCGCGGCCTTCACGGCGGCGTCCAGCTTCGCCACGATGGGCTCCGGCAGGCCCTTGGGGCCGGCGATGCCCAGCGGCGACGGGATGACGACGTCGTAGCCTGCCTCCTTGAACGTGGGCACCTTGGCGAAGGCCGCGGGGCGCGAATCGGCGGCGATCGCCAGCGCGCGCACCTTGCCGGCGTCCATGAAGGTCAGGACGCCGTTGGTGAGGATCGCCGCCTTGATGTGCCCGGCCAGCAGCGCGTTGATGGCTTCCGAATCGCCCTTGAAGGGGATGTGGATCAGCTTGATGCCCGCGGCCTTGGCGAGCAGCGCGCCGGCCACGTGGTTGCCGGTGTTCTTGCCGGGCGTGCCGTACTCCACGCTGCCGGGGTTCTTGCGGGCATCGGCCACCAGATCCTGCAGCGTCTTGTAGGGCGAATCGGCGGCCGCCGCGAGGATGAAGTCGTAGGCCGAGAAGGACGCGACGTAGGTCAGGTCGCTGATGGGGTCGTACTGCACCTTCTGCACGTAGGGCTGGCGGAACACGCTCACCGGGATCAGCGCCAGGCGGTAGCCGTCGGGCTTGGTGTTGCGCATGTCGAGCACGCTCTGCGTGCCGCCGGCGCCGGGCTTGTTCTCGACGACCACCGGCTGCTTGAGCGTCTTGCTCATGCTCTGCGCAAAGGCGCGCCCGAGGATGTCGGTGGTGCCGCCGGGCGCATAGGGCACGACGAGGGTGATGGGGCGGGTCGGATAGTCCTGCTGGGCATTGGCTGTCATGGCGGCCAGGCCGAGCAGGCCGCTCAGGGCGAGGAGGACGGGGCGGCGGTTCATGCGATGGACCTTCCTGAAATGTTGGGCCGCGACACGACAGGTGGCGCCCGTGCATTCTGGCCCGATCGCGGCCCTTGCCGGGCGCCGCTTGCCCATCACCCGCGGCGGCGAATCGGCGTCCGCGAGCTTGGCGACCGCGCCGGCCGCGGTGTCGGCCCATTGAGGCCAGCCATGCCGGCCTGGGTGCGGCGGCCGAACTCGCGTGCGCTGCGGCGGCACAGGTGTCCAGACCGGCGCGGTTGCCGAACTCGCACGCGTCGGTCAACGTGACCGCGTCGGCGCAGACCTCGGCGTGCACCACGGCCAACACGTGGGCGAAGATCGCTTTCCGGCGGATGCGCATCGCGGGCCGAGCCCTGCCGCCCGGCGCTTGCGGCCAGTCCGGCAGCCGCCGAATCGACCGATGCTGCGGCCGATCGAGAAGCAGGCCGATGCAGGCTTCGGCGATGCCTCGGCGCCGAGGTCGTCGTCGCGCTTGCAGCCGCGGCCTGCCCAGCCGACGGCATGGTACCGGTCGCGGCCCGCTGGGCCGATCGGCCGTGCGCGGGCGCTGCCGCAGCGTTGCCGCACAATCGTGCGCAGCATCCGCACCCAAGCCGCGCCGGCGATGAAGACCCTCTACCTCGTGCGCCACGCCAAGGCCAGCCGCGACGACCCGGCGCTCGCCGACCGCGACCGGCCATTGAACGACCGCGGCGAGCGCGACGCGGCGGCGATGGCGCAGCGGCTCGCCGCGCGCGGCGCCGGTCCCGAGCGGCTGCTGTCGAGCCCGGCAAAGCGCGCGCTCGCCACAGCCAGGCATTTCGCCGCCGCATTCGGCATCGTGCCGCAGAAGATCGTCGTCGACGATCGCCTGTACGCGGGCAGCGCCGGTGGCCTGCTCGCGGTGATCCAGTCGCTCGACGACCGCCAGCGCAACGTGATGCTGTTCGGCCACAACCCCGAGTTCAGCAACCTCGCCGGGCGCTTGTCGGGGCAGTTCGTCGACCTGCCGACCTGCGGGGTCGCCGAGCTGCGTTTCGACAGCGCGCGCTGGGCTGATGTCGGCGCGGCCGCGCCCGTGAGCTCGAAGCTGCACGCGCCGAAAGACTGAAGCGGCCGGTCGGCGCTCGAGCGCCGACCCGGCCGCCGGCCGACTGCGCCCCTGCGCACCCGCGTCCATCGGCGGGCTGGCCCTTGAATTCGCACGCCGCCGGTTCTTATGATGCGGGCGCCATCCCACAGGAGACTTCGATGTTGTCCAAGCTCGCACGCATTGCCCGCCCGCCTGCCGCACCTGCCTGTGCGTTGGCTCTTGCCATGTGCCTGAGCGCCTGCGCGCAGACACCGACGGCGCCGGCGGCGGCGCCGACTGCCGGCCCTGGCACCGTCGCGGCAGCCGCTGCCCCACGCGGCCAGCGCAACGTGGTGGTGCTCGCCACCGGCGGCACGATTGCCGGCGCCGGGGCATCGGCGCTGAACAGCGCGTCCTACAGCGCCGCCAAGGTGCCGGTGGACAAGCTGCTGGCCGGCCTGCCCGAGCTTTCGGGCATCGCCAAGGTGCGCGGCGAGCAGGTGTTCCAGATCGCTTCCGAGAGCTTCACCAACGACAACCTGCTGGCGCTGGCGCGCCGCGTGTCGGCGCTGGCCAAGCAGGGCGACGTCGACGGCATCGTGATCACCCACGGCACCGACACCCTGGCGGAGACGGCGTACTTCCTGAGCCTCACGGTGCACACCGCCAAGCCGATCGTGGTCGTGGGCTCGATGCGCCCGGGCACCGCGCTGTCGGCCGACGGCGCACTGAACCTGGTGGATGCGGTGACGGTGGCCGCCGCGCAGGACGCGCAGGGCAAGGGCGTGCTGGTGACGATGAACGACGAGATCCAGTCGGCACGCGACGTCAACAAGGACGTCAACATCCAGACCGGTGCCTTCAAGAGCCAGTGGGGGCCGCTGGGCATGGTGGTCGAAGGCCGCAACTACTGGTTCCGCACGCTGGACAAGCGGCACACGACGAGGTCCGAATTCGACATCGACACCCTCGACAAGCTGCCGCAGGTGGACATCGTCTACGCCTATGGTTCGGTGCAGCCGACGGCACTGGATGCGCTGGTCTCGGCCGGTTCCCAGGCCATCATCCATGCCGGCACGGGCAACGGATCGGTGGCCGACCGCATGGTGCCCGCGCTGCAGCGCGCGCGGGCCGGCGGCGTGCTGATCGTGCGCGCGTCGCGGGTGCCCTACGGCTTCGTGTTGCGCAACGCCGAGCAGCCCGACGACAAGTACGACTGGGTCGTGGCCCACGACATGCGCCCCGAGAAGGCGCGGATCCTGACGATGCTCGCGCTCACCAAGACCCGCGACACGCGCGAGCTGCAGCGCATGTTCTGGGAATACTGATCGACCGGTGCCGGTCCGGGCGGCCCGTCGCCGAGGCGGCGGCGCGCAGCCCGCTCAGCTTCAGGGCTTGACGAACTTCAGCACGAATTCGTCCTTGGGCATCGGCGGATCGGGCGTCTCGCGATCGCGCGGATCGGCCGGGTTGCGCAGGAAGTCGCCCTGCGCGGCCAGCTTGAAGCCGGCGCGCTCGATCTCGTCGCGGACCAGCTTCTCGTCGATCCGGTGCAGCGTCTTGCCGGTGGAGGCGTCGCTGCCGGGCTGCGCCGCATGGTCGGCCACCACGTAGAAGCCGCCGGGCCTGAGCGCGGCGAAGATCGCGCGGTTCATGCGCTCGCGATCGACGCCGGCGCCGGCCAGGTCGTGGTAGTTGAACATCAGCGTCACCAGATCGAGCCCGCCGGCGGCGACGTCGGGCGGGACCGGGTCGTCGAACGGCTGCACCACGGCGACGAGGTTGCCCGGCTGCGGGGCGGCGATGCGCGCCGCGAGCGCCGGCCGCGGCGGCGAACTGCCCTGGGCGTACACCCGGCCCGACGGGCCGGTCGACCGGCCGAGCAACTCGCTCGTGTAGCCGCCGCCGGCGACCACGTCGAGCGCGACGATGCCCGGCCGGATGCCGATGAAGGCGAGCATCTGCTCGGGCTTGCGCCGCCGGTCGTTGATGCGGTCGGCCTCGCTGCGTTCGGGGCTCGCGACGATCGTGGCGATCTGCTGGGCCGTCAGCGGCGCGGCCGTGGGTTGGGCACCGGCGGCGGACGCGGCGGCGAGCAGGGCTGCGGCGAGCAGCGGGCGAAGCGACATCAGGGCGTTCATGGCGCCATCGTGCCACGAATCCAGGCCGCCCGGCCCGCCGGCCGGTGCGGCGCCGGTGCCCGCGCGCGCCGCGCTGCGATGCGGGCGCTCACGCGGGCACGAGGCAGACCGTCACCAGCAGCGAGGCGTCCTCCACGGCCGTCAGCTCGTGCGGCTCGCCGCCGCGCAGGTGCAGGAAGTCGCCGGCGCGCAGGCGGCGCACGGTTGCGCCGATACGGAAGTCGACCACGCCTTCCAGGCACTGGACCGTGATCTCGCCTGCGACTTGGTGGCCGGGCATCGTCTTGCCGGCGAGCAGCACGAGGCGCATGACCTCGAGCTGCGGCGCCTTGAGCAGCGCGTAGGAAGGGGTGTGCGCCAGCTTGCCGCCCAGCGGCAGGACGCTGCCGACTTCGCCGGGGGCCAGGTGCGGTTGTGCCATCGCGGTCTCCTGTCGAATGCGCCATGAGGTCATGGCGCGCGGTCCGAAGCCTACACGCCGCCGCGTACCGCGAGGGCGCGATGGGCGTTCGGCAAGGGGGTGCGCCTACGGTCGGGCGGCAGCCGTGCGGGCCGTTGCGACGCCGGACACGCTGGGCGGCCCGGCGCCGATCGGCTCCCGGATGGGGCCTGCCGACACCGGCGGCGCGGGCGTTCAGGCGCCGAGGTAGGCCTTGCGGACGGCGTCGTTGCTGAGCAGGTTGGCGCCGGTGTCCTGCAGCACCACGCTGCCGGTTTCGAGCACGTAGCCGCGGTCGGCGACCTGCAGCGCGCGGTTGGCGTTCTGCTCGACCAGGAACACGGTGACGCCGCCGGCGCGGATCGTCTGGATGATCTCGAAGATCTGGCCGATGATGATCGGCGCGAGGCCCAGCGTCGGCTCGTCGAGCAGCAGCAGCCGCGGCTTGCTCATCAGCGCCCGCCCGATGGCCAGCATCTGCTGTTCGCCGCCCGACAGCGTGCCCGAGCGCTGCACCGCGCGCTCGCGCAGGCGCGGGAACAGCCCGAACACCTGGTCGATGCCTTCGTCGATCTGCGCGCGCGTCAGGAAGAAGCCGCCCATCTTCAGGTTCTCGGTGACGGTCAGGTCCGGGAACACGCGCCGCCCCTCGGGCGAGACCGCGATGCCGCGCCGCATGATCAGGTGCGTCGGCTGCTGCGTCACGTCCTCGCCCTGGAAGCGGATCGTGCCGCCGCTGGCGCGCGGGTTGCCGCACACCGTCATCAGCAGCGAAGTCTTGCCGGCGCCGTTGCTGCCGATCAGCGTGACGATCTCGCCTTCGTCGACATGCAGGCTGACCTGGTTGACGGCGCGGATCGCGCCGTAGTGGGTCGACACCTGCTCGAGCTCCAGCATGTGTGCCGGCCGTGTCATGCTTCCCCCAGATAGGCTTTGATCACGTGCTCGTCGTTGCGGATGGCGTCGGGCTCGCCCTCGGCGATCGGCCGGCCGTGCTCCATCACCAGGATGCGCTCGGACACCCCCATCACCAGCCCCATGTCGTGCTCGATCAGCAGCACCGTCACGCCGAACTCGCTGCGCAGGCGCTCGATCAGCTGCTGCAGTTCCTTCTTCTCCTGCGGGTTCAGGCCGGCGGCAGGTTCGTCGAGCATCAGCAGCTTGGGCTCGGTGATCATGCAGCGCGCGATCTCCAGCCGGCGCTGGTGGCCGTAGGCCAGGTTGCCGGCCTCGCGGTTGACGAACTCGCGCAGGCCCATGAAGTCGAGCCATTTCAGCGCGCGGTCGACCGCGTCGCGCTCGCGCCGGCGGTAGCCGGGCGTGTTGAACAGCCCGCCGAGCACCGAGCGGTTGAGCCGGTTGTGCTGTGCCGCCAGCAGGTTCTCGAGCGCGGTCATGCTCTTGAACAGGCGCACGTTCTGGAAGGTGCGCACGATGCCGCGACGGGCCACGCTGTGGCTGCCCAGCCCGGCGATCGACTGCCCTTCGAGGGTGATCGCGCCGCTGGTCGGGCGGTAGAAGCCGCTGACGCAGTTGAACACGGTCGTCTTGCCGGCGCCGTTGGGCCCGATCACGGCGAAGATCTCCCGCGCCCGCAGCGACAGCGACACGCCGTCGACGGCCAGCAGGCCGCCGAAGCGCATGCTCAGGTCGCGCACCTCGAGCAGCAGGCCGCTCATGGCGCGGTACCGCCATGCCCGCCCGGTGCCCGGTCGGCGTCGATGTGCACGTGGCGCCGGCGCACCGGCAGCAGCCCCTGCGGCCGCCAGATCATCATCACGATCAGCACGAGCCCGAAGATCAGCATCCGGTACTCGGAGAACTCGCGCGCCAGCTCCGGCACCACGGTCAGCACGATCGCCGCCAGCACCACGCCGGGCATCGAACCCATGCCGCCGAGCACGACGATCGACAGGATCAGCGCCGATTCGATGAAGGTGAACGACTCCGGATTCACGATCCCCTGCCGGGTCGCGAAGAACGCGCCGCCGAAGCCGGCGAACATCGCGCCGAGCGTGAACGCCGACAGCTTGATCTTCATCGGATTCATGCCCAGCGAGCGGCAGGCGATCTCGTCCTCGCGCAGCGCCTCCCAGGCGCGGCCGATCGGCATGCGGATCAGGCGGCTGCTGATCAGCAGCGTGATCAGCGCCAGCAGCAGCGCCATCAGGTACAGCGCGATCACCATGTGGATGGTCTGGAACTCGATCCCGAAGAACTCGTGGAAGGTGGTACCGCCTTCGGTGATCGGCGAGCGCGTCATCGGCAGGCCGAGCACGGTCGGCTTCGGCAGCCCCGAGATGCCGTCGGGCCCGCCGGTGAAGTCGGTCAGGTTGACGAGCAGCAGGCGGATGATCTCGCCGAAGCCCAGCGTCACGATCGCCAGGTAGTCGCCCCGCAGGCGCAGCACCGGGAAGCCGAGCAGGAAGCCGAACAGCGCCGACATCGCCCCCGACAGCGGCAGCGCATGCCAGAAGCTCCAGCCGGCCCAGTGGTACAGCATCGCGAAGGTGTAGGCGCCGGTCGCGTAGAAGCCGACGAAGCCCAGGTCGAGCAGCCCCGCGAAGCCGACGACGATGTTCAGCCCCAGCCCCAGCATCACGTAGATCAGCACCAGCGTCGCGATGTCGACCGCGTTGCGGCCGGCGAAGAAGGGCCAGATGAAGGCGATCGCCAGCACCGCCAGCAGTGCCAGCGGCCGCAGCCGATCCGACAATGCCGGCAGCGCCGGCAGGCGGATGCCGCGCGTCGCCGTCGCCACGGCCGGGCGCAGCAGCTGCCACACGAACACGATCGCGCAGCCCCAGATCACGTAGTGCCACTGCGGCACCAGCACGGTGCGCGTGCCGGCACGCTCGAGCCGCAGGCCGAAGATCGGCGTGACGACGACGACGGTGAGCAGGGCCGCGAATATCGCCGGCCCCAGCCGTGCGCGCAGCGCGCCCATCAGACCTTCTCCACCTCAGGCTTGCCGAGCAGTCCGGTGGGGCGCACCATCAGGATCAGCACCAGCAGCACGAAGGCGACGATGTCCTTGTATTCCGACGAGGTGTAGGCGGCCGCGAGCGTCTCGGCCACGCCGAGGATCACGCCGCCGAGCATTGCGCCCGGGATGCTGCCGATGCCGCCGAGCACCGCGGCGGTGAAGGCCTTGATGCCGGCGATGAAGCCGATGAACGGGTTGAGCTTGCCCACCGCCAGCGCGATCAGCACGCCGCCCACCGCGGCCAGCATCGCGCCGAGCACGAAGGTGAACGACACCACGCGGTTGGTGTCGATGCCCAGCAGGTTGGCCATGCGCATGTCCTGCGAACAGGCGCGCGACGCACGGCCCATGCGCGAATTCTTGATGTACAGCGTCAGCGCGATCATCAGCACGACGGTCACCACGATCACGAGCACGCGCGCGTAAGGCACGTACACCTCGAAATTGCCGCCGACGTCGAAGTTGAACGCGCCCGGCAGCAGCGCCGGCACCGCCATGTCGCGCGCGCCCTGGCCCAGCGCCACCCAGTTCTGCAGGAAGATCGACATGCCGATGGCCGAGATCAGCGGGATCAGGCGCGGGCTGCCGCGCAGCGGCTTGTACGCGAGCTGCTCGACCGAGAAGCCGTAGACGCCGGTCACCAGCACCGCCACCAGCAGCATCAGCAGAATGACCAGCCAGATCGGCAGGCCGCTTTGCACGCCGATGGCCGACAGCGTGACCAGCCCCACGTAGCCGCCGATCATGTAGATCTCGCCGTGCGCGAAATTGATCATGCCGATGATCCCGTAGACCATCGTGTAGCCGATCGCGATCAGCGCATAGATCGCGCCGAGCGACAGCCCGTTGAAGAGCTGCTGGAGCAGCTGGGGCAACAGATCGGACATCGCGCCTCCTTCTGCTGCGGGGTGCGCCGGGCCGGCGCGCGAACCGCTGCGGTCAAGCAAACGGGGCAGGAGCCGCTGGGTTTGCGTGCGTCCTGCCCCGGGGGTCGAGTGCGGCGGCGGCCTACTTGATCGCCGGCGTCCTGGATCCGTCCTTGTGCCACTGGAACACCTGGAACTCGAAGGCGTTGAGGTCGCCCTGCTTGTTCCACGAGATCGGGCCGATCACGGTGTCCACGGTGGCCTTGTGCAGATAGTCGGCGACCTTGGCCGGGTTGTCGCCGGCGGCCTTGATGCCGGCCACCAGCGCCTGCGCGGCGGCGAACGAGGTCAGTTGGAACGCGCCCGACGGATTGCGGTTCTTGTCCTTGAACGCCTTCACGACCGCGGCGTTCTTCGGGTTGGCGGAGAAGTCGGCCGGCAGCGTCAGCAGCATGCCTTCGACGGCGTTGCCGCCGATCGCGTTGATCTCGGGGTTGCCGACGCCCTCGGGGCCCATCATGCGCACCTTCAGCCCTTGTTCCGCGGCCTGGCGCAGCAGCAGGCCCATCTCGGGGTGATAGCCGCCGAAGTAGACGAAATCGACGCCGGCGGCCTTGAGCTTGGTGATCACCGCCGAATAGTCGCTGTCGCCGGCGTTGATGCCCTCGAACAGCACCACGTCGACCTTGGCCTTCTTCAGTCCGTCGCGCACCGACGCCGCGATGCCCTGGCCGTACGACTGCTTGTCGTGCAGCACCGCCACCTTCTTGGGCTTGATGTGGTCGATGATGAACTGCGCCGCCACCGGCCCTTGCTGGTCGTCGCGGCCGATGGTGCGGAAGATGAAGTGGAAGTTCTTGCCGTCGGTCAGTGCCGGCGAAGTCGCCGACGGCGTGATGGCGACGACCCCTTCGTTGTTGTAGACCGGCGCGGCGGCAATGGCCGCGCCCGAGCAGACCGGGCCGATCACGTAGTGGATCTTGTCGTTGACCACGCGGTTGGCGGCCACCGGGCCCTGCTTGGGCTCGCAGGCATCGTCCACCGCGACGAGTTCGAGCTTCTTGCCGTTGACGCCGCCGGCGGCATTGGTCATCTCGACCGCCGTCATGGCGCCTTCCTTGATCATGTCGCCGTACTGCGTGAGCGCGCCGGTGGTCGGGATGACCATCGCGATCTTGATTTGCGCGTGGGCGGCGGTGCCGAAGAACACGGTGCCGGCAAGGCCCATGGCAGCGATCAGCGTGCGTGCGCGAAAGGGGGTTTGCATGTCCAGCCTTTCAAGGGGATTCGGGCGGAATGATTGTAGCGAGCCGGCTTCGATTGGCTACAGGTCTTTGCCGACGCAGAGATTGTGCGCGAAAGCCGCTGCTGCGCGCCACTCCCCCGCTTGCCGATGCCGGGCCGTCGCGCGGCGCAGCGGCCGCCACCAACTGCGGATGCGGGTTGCGCGCGGCGATACCATCCGCGACGGCCTGCGCACCGCTGCGCTCGAGGAGGCATCGTCGTGACACGAAAACTGCAAGGCAAGGTCGCGCTGGTCACCGGATCGGGCCGCGGCATCGGCCGCGCGATCGCGCTGAAACTCGCCGCCGAGGGCGCGAAGCTGGTCGTCAACGATCTCGACGCGGGCCCGGCCGACGAGGTCGTGCAATCGATCCGCGCCGCCGCAGGCGAGGCCGTGGCCTGCCCGGGCAGCGTCGCCGCGCCCGACTTCGCGGAGCGCTTCGTCGGCACCGCGATCGACACCTTCAAGGGCCTGGACATCATCGTCAACAACGCCGGCTACACCTGGGACAACGTGATCCAGAAGATGGGCGACGAGCAGTGGCACGCGATGATCGACGTGCACCTGACGGCGCCGTTCCGGATCCTGCGCGCCGCGCAGCCGGTGATCCGCGCGCTCGCCAAGGCCGAGTCCGAAGCCGGCCGGCGCGTGGTGCGCAAGGTGGTCAACATCTCGTCGGTGGCCGGCCTGTTCGGCAATGCAGGCCAGGCCAACTATGCCGCCGCCAAGGCCGGCGTCGAGGGCCTGACGCGCACGCTCGCCAAGGAATGGGGGCGGATCAACGTCACCGTCAACTGCGTCGCCTTCGGGCTGATCAAGACGCGGCTGACCGGCAGCGCGGGCGATGCCACCGAGCACATCGACGGCCGCGACATCAAGGTCGGCGTCAACCCGGGGCTGCTGACGGCGATGGAGCAGGCGATCCCGCTCGGCCGCGGCGGCACGCCGGAGGAAGCGGCGGGCGCGGTCTACCTGTTCTGCATCCCGGAGTCGGACTACGTCAGCGGCCAGACGCTGATGTGCACCGGCGGCCTGACCGGCATCTGAAGCCGGAAGGCCGCACCACCCTCGCTGCACCACCCCGGCCGCACCACCCTCGCCGCACCACCCCGGCCGCACCACCCCCGCGTTCGATGAGCCTGCACCGCCAACTCCAGCAACGCGCCGCCGCGGGGCAGCCGATCCGCGTCGCGCTGATCGGCGCCGGCAAGTTCGGCTCGATGTACCTGAGCCAGATCCCGCGCACGCCGGGCGTGCACCTGGCGGGCATCGCCGACCTCGCGCCCGACGCCGCGCGCCGCAACCTCGCGCGCGTCGGCTGGGAGCCGCAGCGCAGCCAGGCTCCGAGCCTGGACGCCGCGCTGCGCGACGGCAGCACGCACGTCGGCGACGACTGGCGCGCGCTCGTCGAGCACGCCGCGATCGACATCGTCGTCGAGTGCACCGGGCACCCGATCGCCGCCGTCGACCATTGCCTGCACGCCTTCGCGCACGGCAAGCACGTGGTCAACGTGACGGTCGAGGCCGACGCCTTCTGCGGCCCGCTGCTCGCCAAGCGCGCGGCCGAAGCGGGCGTGCTCTACAGCCTCGCCTTCGGCGACCAGCCGGCGCTGATCTGCGACCTGGTGGACTGGGCGCGCACCTGCGGCTTCCCGGTCGTCGCCGCCGGGCGCGGCCACAAGTGGCTGCCGCACTTTCGCGACAGCACGCCCGAGACGGTCTGGGGCCACTACGGGCTGACGCCCGAGCAGGCCGAGCGCGGCGGCCTGAACCCGAAGATGTTCAACAGCTTCCTCGACGGCTCCAAGCCGGCGATCGAGAGCACCGCGGTCGCCAACGCGACCGGCCTCGCGGTGCCGTCGGGCGGGCTGCGCTACCCGCCGGCGAGCATCGCCGACATCCCGTTCGTGACCCGGCCGAAGAGCGAAGGCGGCGCGCTCGAGAAGAAGGGCATGGTCGAGGTGATCTCGTCGCTCGAGGCCGACGGCCGCGTGATCCCCTATGACATCCGCATGGGCGTGTGGGTCACGGTCGAGGGCGAGACCGACTACGTGCGCCACTGCTTCGAGGAGTACAACGCGCACACCGACCCGAGCGGGCGCTACTTCACGCTCTACAAGCGCTGGCACCTGATCGGGCTGGAAGTGGGCTGGTCGGTCGCGAGCCTCGCGCTGCGGCGCGAGCCCACCGGCGTTGCGACCTGCTGGAACGCCGACGTGGTGGCCACCGCCAAGCGCGACCTGCAGCCCGGCGACCGGCTCGACGGCGAGGGCGGCTGCACGGTCTGGGGCAAGTTGCAGCCGGCGTCGGCGTCGCTCGCGGCGGGCGGCCTGCCGCTCGGCCTCGCGCACGACGTGCGCGTCGTGCGGCCGGTCAGGAAGGGGCAAAGCCTCGTCTGGGCCGACGTGGCGATCGACACGGGCACCCGCGCCTACGCGCTGCGGCGCGAGCTCGAAGCCCAGTTCGGCGCGCAGGCCGGCTGAGCCGCCCAACCGTCGCGCACACGGCGCCACGCCGCCAAAGAGAAGGCCGATCGAAACCGTGAGGGTCCAGCCGTCGCGCGCACGGCGCCACGGCCGGCCCGGCGAAGCTACAGCCCGTTCAGGAAGCGGCCGATGCGCGCCACCGCCTCGTGCAGCCGCTCGAGGCTGGTGGAATAGGTGATGCGCATCCAGCGGTCGGCGTCGTGCACGCCGAAGTCCATCCCCGGCACCAGGCAGACCTGGGCCTCGTCGAGCAGCCGCTCGGCCAGCTGCTCGCTCGGCAGGCCGAAGCGCGACACGTCGGCATACACGTAGAAGGCGCCGTCGGGCTCGGTCGGCACGCCCAAACCCAGCCCGCGCAGTGCCGGCACGATGTAGTCGCGCCGGCGTGCGAATTCGGCGCGGCGCTGCTCGTAGATCGCGATCGACTCCGGCGCGAAGCAGGCCAGCGCCGCATGCTGCGCCGGTGCCGGCGCGCAGATGAACAGGTTCATCGCCAGCTTCTCGACGTCGGCCACCAGCGACGGCGGCACCACCAGCCAGCCCAGCCGCCAGCCGGTCATGCCGAAATACTTGGAGAAGCTGTTGAGCACGATCACGTCGTCGCCGAGCGCCAGCGCGGTGCGCGGCTTTGCCGGCAGCGCCGGCGCCGGCCCTGCCGGCGCGGATGCCTGGAGGCCGGCATAGGTGAGCTCGTTGTAGATCTCGTCGAACACCAGGAAACCCGAGCGCGCCCGCAGCGCGTCGAGCACCGCGGCCAGCGCCGCCGGCTCGATCGTGGTGCCGGTGGGGTTCGACGGCGACGCGAGCATCGCGCCGCGCGTGCGCTCGCCCCAGTGCGCGGCGATGTCGGCGGCCGTCAGCTGGAAGCGCTGCTGCGGCCCGGTGGGGATCAGTTTGGTCGTGGCATTGAAGGCGCTGACGATGTGCCGGTTGCACGGGTAGGTCGGGTCGGGCATCAGCACTTCGCTGCCCACGTCGAGCAGCAGCGCGCAGGCCAGCTGCAGCGCGCCGGTGGCGCCGGCGGTGACGACGATGCGTTCGGGCGCGACCTCGACCCCGTGCACGCGCGCGTAGTGCGCGGCGATCGCCTCGCGCAGCGGCGTGATGCCGCAGGCCGGCGTGTAGCCGGTCAGGCCCGCCTTGACGGCGGCGTCGAGCGCGGCCGTCACCGGCGGCGGTGCGCCGAAGTCGGGCTCGCCCAGGCTCATGTGGATCACCGGCGCGCCGGCGGCCTCGAGCGCCACCGCGCGGCGGAACAGCGCCATCGCGTGGAAGGGCTCGATCACGCCGAGCCGCGCCGCGGTGGGGTAGGGCGGCCGGGGCCGCACGGCCGTGTCCATCAGGCGGTCTGGTCGAGCGTCTCGCCGAGCGCGGCGACGAAGCGGTCGATCTCGGCCGGCGTGGCGACGAAGGGCGGCGCGAAGGCGATCGTGTCGCCGCTGTAGCGCGCGTAGAAGCCACGCTCGTACATCGCCATCGCCACCTGCCACGGGCGCTTGGCCGGCTCGCCCGGCAGCGCCGCGATCGTCAGCCCGGCGGCAAGGCCGTAGTTGCGGATGTCGGTCACGTGGCGGGCGCTGCGCAGCGAGTGCACCGCGGCCTCGAACTTCGGCGTCAGCTCGCGCACGCGCTGCACCGCGTCTTCGCGTTCGAGCAGGTCGATCGCCGCGATGCCGGCCGCGCACGCCACCGGGTGCGCGCTGTAGGTGTAGCCGTGCGTGAACTCGAGCATGTACTCGGGCCCGCCCGCGGCCATGAAGGTGTCGTAGATGTCCTGGCGCACGACCACGCCGCCCAGCGGCTGCGCGCCGTTGGTCACCTGCTTGGCGAAGTTCAGGATGTCGGGCGTGACGCCGAAGGCTTCCGAGCCGGTCCAGGCGCCCATGCGGCCGAAGCCGGTGATCACCTCGTCGAAGATCAGCAGGATGTCGTGCTGGGTGCAGATCTCGCGCAGCCGCTGCAGGTAGCCCACCGGCGGCACGATCACCCCGGCCGAGCCGGCCAGCGGCTCGACGATCACCGCGGCGATGTTCGACGCGTCGTGCAGCGCGATCAGGTTCAGCAGCTCGTCGGCCAGCTCCGCGCCGGTGGGCGGCATGCCCTTGTGGAAGCTGCCGGCCGGCGGCTGGGTGTGCGGCAGGTGGTCGGCCTCGACGCCCTGGCCGAAGGCCTTGCGGTTGGCCACCAGCCCGCCGACCGAGATGCCGCCGAAGTTGACGCCGTGGTAGCCCTTGGTGCGCCCGATCAGCCGCGTCTTGCCGGCTTGGCCCCTGGTGCGCCAGTAGGCGCGCGCCATCTTCAGCGCGGTGTCGGTGGCCTCCGAGCCCGAATCGGTGAAGAACACGCGGTTCAGCCCGGCGGGCATGTGCGCGACGATGCGGTTGGCCAGCTCGAAGCTCAACGGGTGGCCGAACTGGAACGCGGGCGCGTAATCCAGCGTCGCCGCCTGGCGGCCGATGGCGTCGGCGATCTCGCGCCGGCCGTGGCCCAGCCCGCTGCACCACAACCCCGACAGGCCGTCGAACACCTGGCGGCCGTCGTGCGTCGTGTAGTAGGCGCCCGACGCGCCGGTGATCAGCCGCGGCCGGGCCTTGAAGTCGCGGTTGCCGGTGTAGGGCATCCAGTGCGCGGCCAGCCACTGCGCGTCGGTGCGCACGGCGTCGGTGGGGGGCAGCTTTTCGGGGGCGTTCATCGACGGTCTCCTTCGAAGGTCTCGGGACGGGCGGCGGCGCGCGCCGCATCAGCCGGCTCGGCATCCGCTGCGCCGCGGCGCAGGCCCGTCCGCGTGCGGTGCGCAGGCGGGTGCGCGGGGTGCGCACCAGCACGCGCGCCACCGCGCGCACCGCCGGCGGCGATGCCGGGGCCGATTATGGTCGCGCCGATGCGTTCGTGCGCGGGTAATCCCTGCCATCGGGGCCGCTGCCGCCGTGCGCCGCCCGGCAGTGCCGGGATTGCGCCGGGTCAGTCCCGCGGCCCGTGCCTCAGCGCACAATCGGGATTCCCCCACCACCCTCTGCCGAGGATGCGACGATGAGCGATGCCGGCCTGATCCTGGACCATGTCTACGAACACGAAGCCCAGAAACCGAACCACGTCTTCCTGACCCAACCGCTGGGCGGCGACAAGGTCGCCGAATACACCTGGCGCCAGGTGCTCGACGAGGCCCGGCGCATGGCCGCGCACCTGCAAAGCCAGGGCCTGCCGCGCGGCGCGAAGGTCGCGATCCTGTCGAAGAACTGCGCGCACTTCTTCATCGCCGAGCTGGCGATCTGGATCGGCGGCTACACGACGGTGGCGATCTTCCCGACCGAATCGGCCGAGACCATCGGCTTCGTGCTCGGCCACAGCGAGGCCAGCCTGCTGTTCGTCGGCAAGCTCGACACCTGGGAGCAGCAGAAGCCCGGCGTGCCCGCCGGGATGCCGCGCATCGCGCTGCCGCTCGCGCCGGCCGGCGCCCGCAGCGAGTACGAGACCTGGGAATCGATCGTGCAGCGCACGCCGCCGCTCACCGGCCAGCCGGCGCGCCAGGCCGACGAGCTCGCGATGCTGATCTACACCTCGGGCTCCACCGGCACGCCCAAGGGCGTGATGGTCAGCTTCAAGGCGATCACCGCGGCCGGCGGCGGCTTCGCCCGCTTCTGCCGCGCGCGCCTGGGCAACGTGCGCGACTACCGCGTGCTGTCGTACCTGCCGCTGGCGCACAGCTTCGAGCGCTCTTGCGTCGAGGCCGCGTCGCTGTACGACGGCGGCGCGCAGATCTTCTTCGCCGATGCGCTCGAGACCTTCGTGCAGGACCTGAAGCGCGCGCGGCCGACGGTGTTCATCTCGGTGCCGCGGCTGTGGCTGAAGTTCCAGCACGGCGTGTTCAGCAAGATGCCGCCGGCCAAGCTCGCCCGGCTGCTGTCGATCCCGATCGTGCGCGGCATCGTCGGCAAGAAGGTGCTCACCGGGCTGGGGCTCGAGCACGTCGTGTACGCGGCCAGCGGCTCGGCGCCGCTGCCGGCGGAACTGATCCGCTGGTACCGCAAGCTCGGCCTGCAGCTGTGCGAAGGCTACGGCATGACGGAGGACAACTCCTACTCCCATTCGTCCTACGACAACTTCAGCGAGCCGGGCTACGTCGGCGTGGCGATGCCGGGGGTGCAGGTCAAGCTCAGCCCCGAGGGCGAGGTGCTGATCAAGTCGCCCGCGCAGTTCAGCGGCTACTACAAGCAGGACGAGCTGACGGCCGAGTCGTTCACCGCCGACGGCTTCTTCCGCACCGGCGACCGCGGCGAACTGCGCGCCGACGGCATGCTCAAGATCACCGGCCGCACGAAGGAGCTGTTCAAGACCGCGAAGGGCAAGTACGTCGCGCCGGCGCCGATCGAGAACATCCTCAACACCAACGAGATGGTCGAGTTGTCGATGGTCTCGGGCGTCGGCCAGCCGGCCGCCTTCGCGATGGTGGTGCTGTCCGAGGAACTGCGGCCCCGGCTCGGCGACGCGGCGGTGCGCCGCGAAGTCGAGCAGCAGATGGCGAAGTTGCTCGAGGAGGTCAACCGGCAGGTGGCCGACTACGAGCAGCTGAAGATGATCGTGATCGCGCCCGAACCCTGGTCGATCGAGAACGGCCTGCTGACGCCGACGATGAAGATCAAGCGCGCACGCATCGAGCAGGCGGTCGGGCCGAAGATCGAAACCTCGTATGGCGTGTCGGGCAAGGTGGTCTGGGGCTAGGCGCAGCCGGCCGGCGGGCGGCTGCGCGGCGCGTCTCGCCTGCGGGCCGGCCGTGACGGTTGCGGCCGGCAGGCGTTTGCGTGCCCGGACGCGCGGCCGCCGCTGAAGGCTCGATCCCTGCGATGCCCGACGACGCGCCCGCCGCTGCCGAAGGCCCGCCGTCGCTCGAGGTCGACGGCGCGGTCGCGACGATCCGGCTGCGCCGGCCGGCGCGGCGCAACAGCCTGGCCGACGACGACCTGCGGCTGCTGCTCGAGCTCGTCGCTGCGGTCGACGCGAACGACGCGGTGCGCGTGCTGGTGCTCGCCGCCGACACGCACGGCCAGCCCAGGCCGGTATTCAGCGCCGGCTACGACCTCGCCGGGCTGGCCGGCGGCGGTGCCGGCCCGGGTCTGTTCGAACGCGTGCCCGACGCCCTCGAGGCGGCGCGGCCGGTCACGGTGTGCGCGCTGTCGGGCAGCGTCTACGGCGGCGCGACCGACCTGGTGCTCGCCTGCGACCTGCGCGTCGCGCTCGCCGGCAGCGTGTGGCGCATGCCGGCCTGCGCGCTCGGGCTGCACTACTACCCGAGCGGGCTGCGGCGCTATGTCGCGCGCTTCGGCCCGGACCTGGCCAAGCGCGCCTTCCTGAGCGCCCGGCCGCTGCCGGTCGAGCAACTGGCCGCGTGCGGCCTGTTCGAGGCGGTGGAGCCGCCGGCCGGGTTCGACGCGGCGCTGCGCGCGCTGGTGCAGCAGGCCGCGGCGCTCGCGCCGCTGGCGGCGCAGGCGACCAAGCGCTCGCTCGTCGAGATCGCCGCCGGCCGCGCCGACGAGGCTGCGTTGCGCGCGCGCGAGCGGCTGACGCTGGCCAGCGAGGATTTCGCCGAGGGCCGGCGCGCCGTCGCCGAGCGGCGCGCGCCGGTGTTCCGCGGGCGCTGATGCGGCGGGTCGCCCCAAGGGCGAATACCGCAGGGCACAGCCCGGAGGTTGCCTTGTGAGCGACGACGGAAGCGTGTGCGGCGCTGCCCGCGCGCAGCCGCCGGCCTGCGGCGCCGGGGTTTGCGTGAAATCAACACTGCACCGATGGGAATGCCAAGAATGGACCGTGCCGGCCCTTGGCGCGGCCCGGCACTGAAGCATCAACGGAGGAATGTCGCCATGAACGAGTTGCGAGTCACCGACCCCTTTGCGCTGGAGCCGATGGAGGATCTGTTCCGCGGCATGCTGCGGCCCTGGCGCAGCGAGCTGGCGCGCCAGGCGCCGCAGATCAAGCTCGACGTGCACGAAGACGACAAGGCCTACACCGTCAAGGCCGAGGTGCCGGGCGTGCGCAAGGAAGACATCGACGTGCGCATCGACGGCAACCAGGTCACGATCAGCGCCGAGGTCAAGAAGGAGACCGAGCAGAAGCAGGGCTCGCGCGTGCTGCGCTCCGAGCGCCAGTACGGCTGGGCCAGCCGCAGCTTCACGCTGGCCGGCGACGTCGATGACGCCAAGTCGGTCGCCAAGTACGAGAACGGCATCCTCGAGCTGACCTTGCCCAAGAAGGGCCAGGCTTCGGCGAAGAAGGTGCAGGTATCCTGATGCAGGGCGCGGCGGCGCGCCGGGCTTGGTGCCCGGCCGTCGTCGGCCTCCGCGCACCACCCGCGCCGGTACATCCGGCCGACAGCTCACGATAGGGGAAAGCCGTGCCGCACCTGCCCGCGATGGACCCGTGGCTGTGGTCGCGGACCCTGGCCGAGACCTATGCGGCGGGGCTCGATCCGCAGGGGGTGGGCCGCGCGCAGCGCGACGCGCGGCTGCGCCGGCTGCTGGCGGCGGCGGCCGAGGGGTCGCCGCTGTACCGCGAGCGGCTGCTGGGCCGCGCAGGCGGCGCCGCGCCGACCACGCTGGACGGCGTCGAGCCGGTCAGCAAGGCCGAGCTGATGCAGCGCTTCGACGACTGGGCAACCGACCGCGCGATCACGCTGGCAGGCGCCGCCGACTTCGTCGCCGACCCGGCGCGGCTGGCCGATGCCTACCTCGGCCGCTACCTGGTGTGGACCAGCTCGGGCACCACCGGCCAGCCGGGCATCTTCGTGCAGGACGAGGCCTCGCTCGCCGCCTTCGACGCGCTCGACCTGCTGCGCTTCCAGGGCCACGGGCCGGCTGCGCTGCCGGGCATGGCCTTCATGCCGGGGCAGCGCTACGCCTATGTCGCCGCCATCGAAGGGCATTTCGCCGGCGTGGCCAGCATCGAGCGGCTGGACCGCATCGGCGCATCGATGGCGCCGGCCTTCTGGCCGGCGCTGGCCTGGATGCGCCCGGCGGTGCAGACCTTCTCGGTGCTGCAGCCGCTGCCGCAACTGCTGGCGCAGCTCGAGGCCTTCGCGCCGACCATATTGATCAGCTACCCGAGCAGCGCCGACCTGATCGCACAGGCCGTGGCCGAAGGCCGGGCGGCGCTGCGGCTGCGCGAAGTCTGGGTGGGCGGCGAGCAGCTCAGCGCCGAGCAGCGTGCGCACATCACGCGGGTCTTCGACTGCCGCATCCGCAACAACTACGGCGCGTCGGAGTTCTACTCGATCGCCTGGGAATGCCCGCAGGGCCGGATGCACCTCAACGACGACTGGGTGATCGTCGAGCCGGTCGACCGCGACGACCGGCCGGTGCCGCCGGGCGAGGCCTCGCACGCGGTGCTGCTGACCAACCTGGCCAACCGCACCCAGCCGCTGCTGCGCTACCGCCTCAGCGACAGCCTGCGCTTCCTGCCGCAGGGCTGCGCCTGCGGCAGCGGCTTCCCCGCGGTCGAGGTCCAGGGCCGCGCCGACGACACCCTGACCCTGCACAACCACGAAGGTCACGCCTGCCGCCTGCTGCCGTTGGCGCTGATGACGGTGATCGAGGAAGGCGCGCAGCTGACGCAGTTCCAGCTGCTGGCCAACGGCGTGCACGAGCTCGAGCTGCGGCTCGAGGCGGGCGTGGGCGACCCGGCGGCGGCCTTTGCGCGCGCGCAAGGCGCGCTCACCGAGTACCTGGCGCAAGAAGGCCTGCACAACGTGCGCGTCGTGCACGGCTGCGAGCCGCCGCGCTGCCACCCGCGCAGCGGCAAGCTCAGCCGCGTGGTGGCGGCCGGCTGAGCCGCGCCCCATGAGCCCGGGTGCGCAGGAATCAGGGCCGCCGTTGCCGGCTGCGATGGGCGGCGCGCGCGCCGATGGCGGCTGCCGGCTGCTGTTCGTGTGCATGGGCAACATCTGCCGCAGCCCGACCGCGCACGGCGTGATGCGCGCCAAGTTGCGTGCCGCCGGGCTGGACGGCCGGATCACGGTCGATTCGGCCGCCACCCACGGCTGGCACGAGGGCAGCCCGCCCGACGAGCGTGCGGTCGCGCATGCGCTGCGCCGCGGTTGGGACATCGCCGACCTGCGCGCGCGGCCGCTGCGTGCTGCCGACTTCGAGCTTGCCGACCTGCTGTTGGTGATGGACCGCCGCAACCTCGACGATGCGCGCGCGATCGGCGCGCCGCGCTGGCACGGCAAGCTGCAGCTGCTGGCCGGCTGGGCCCGCGCGCACCGCGCCGCCGAAGTGCCCGACCCGTACTACGGCGGCCCGGCCGGCTTCGAGCAGGTGCTCGACCTGATCGAGGATGCGTGCGACGGCCTGCTGCGCCGGCTCGCGCCCGCTGCGCCCGCCCGCTGAGCGCGCGCCGCGGCCGGTGCCGGCTGCACCGGGCGCCGGCGCCGCAAGGTGCCAACTAGTTTGCATCGTTGCCTGCGGCCGCGGCCACGGGTCGGTGCGCGGCTCAAGGCAGGGCCGGCCATGCCGAATCCCGGCCGATGGACCGCCCCGCCTTCCTGGACACCTTTCCCGCGCCGCTCGGCGACCTGGACCTCGGCCTGCCGCCGCTGGCGCCCGCCCGGGTGCCGGTCCGGCCGGCGCCGGCGGTATTCGGCGCGCGCGCGCCGGACGATCAGACGGCCCTGCTCGGCCGCCTGATCCGTCTGGCCGCCGACTGGACCTGGGAGCACGACGCCCAGCTGCACTTCAGCTGGTCGGCGCGCAGCGCCGATGCCGCGCGCCTGCGGCAGTTGCCCGGCCAGCCGGGTGCGGCGCTGCACCCGCCCGGCGGCGACTGGAGCGCCTGGCGTGCGCTGCTGGCCACGCGCCAGCCGTTCCGGGATTTCGATCTGCTGTTCCACACCGGCGGCGGCGACGTGCGCCACCTGAGCCTGAACGGCATGCCGGTGTTCGACGCGCTCGGCGACTGGCGCGGCTGCGTCGGGGTGGCGAGCGACCGCACCGCGCAGCGCCGCGCCGAGCGGCTGTTGCGCATCGAACACGGCGTCACGCGCGGGCTGGCCGATGCGCCGACCGTGGCCGACGGCCTGCGCATGGTGCTGCGCGAGCTGTGCGAGGCCGAAGGCTGGGCCTGCGGCGAGTACTGGGCGCTCGACGCGCCGGCGCAGGCGATGCGCTTCGCGGCGCGCTGGGACCGTCTGCCGCCGGCGACGCGCGCGCTGTTCACGCGCTCCGAGGCGACCCAGTTCCCGCCGGGCGTGGGCCTGGTCGGCCGGGTGTGGGCGGCGCGCGAGCCGCTGTGGGTGGACGACATCGCCGCCGACGCCGGCCTGGTGCGGCAGGAACTGGTGCGCCAGGCAAGGCTGAAGAGCGCGCTGCTGTTCCCGGCGGTGGGCGCCAACGACGAAGTCTGCGGCGTGTTCGCGTTCTCGAGCCAGACGATCCGCCGCCCCGACGAGCGGCTGGCGCAGGCGATGCGGCTGATCGGCAGCCAGGTCGGGCAGTTCCTGCTGCGCAAGCAGGCCGAGTGCGTGCTGCGCGCGAGCGAGGAGCGCTTCCGCGCGCTGACGGCGCTGTCGTCCGACTGGTACTGGGAGCTCGACGCGCAGGGGCGCTGCACCCGCCTCGAGGGCCGCTCGATCGCGGGGCTCGACGCGCTCGTCGGCCGGCAGCCGCGCGCGCTCGGCCTGGAGCCCGAGGCCGGCTGGCCGGCGTGGGAGGCGATGCTCGCGCAGCCCGCGCCCTTCCGCGACCTGGTGCTGCGCGGCGAGCTGGGCGGGCGCAGCATCTGCCTGAGCCTGAGCGGCGAGCCGGTGGCCGCGGCCGACGGCAGCTTCGTGCGCTGGCACGGCGTCGCCAGCGACATCACCGAGCGCCGCGAGGCCGAGGAGCGGATCCGCTGGCTCGCGATGCACGACGACCTGACCGGGCTGCCCAACCGGGCGATGTTCGGCCACGTCCTCGCGCACTCGATCGAGTCGGCGCGGCGGCACGCCCGCGGCTTCGCGGTGCTGTTCATCGACCTCGACCGCTTCAAGACGATCAACGATTCGCTCGGTCACGAGGCCGGCGACCGGCTGCTGCGCGAGACCGCGGCGCGGCTGAAGGCGACGCTGCGCGCGAGCGACGTCGTCGCGCGCCTGGCCGGCGACGAGTTCGTCGCGCTGCTCGGCGGCGCCGATGCGCCCGAAGCCGCGGCCGCCGCGGCGCGCAAGGTGCTCAAGGCGCTGATGCAGCCGCTGATGCTCGGCCGCCACGAGCTGCGCGTGACCGCCAGCATCGGCATCGCCCGCTTCCCGCAGGACGCCGGCGACGAGGCGACGCTGCTGAAGAACGCCGACCTCGCGATGTACCTGGCCAAGGAGGCCGGCAAGAACACCTGGCAGCTGTACGACGCGGCGTCGCGCACGCGCGCGATGCAGCGGCTGTCGATCGAGCAGCAGCTGCGCCTGGCGCTCGAGCGGCAGGAGTTCTCGCTGCACTACCAGGCCAAGCTCGAGCTGGCGACCGAGCGCATCGTCGGCGTCGAGGCGCTGCTGCGCTGGCACAACGCCGAGCTGGGCAGCGTGGCGCCGGCGCAGTTCATCCCGATCGCCGAGGAGACCGGCCTGATCGTGCCGATCGGCAAGTGGGTGCTGCGCGAGGCCTGCGCGCAGAGCGTGGCCTGGCAGCGCGCCGGCCTGCCCGCGGTGGCGATGGCGGTGAACCTGTCGCCGCGGCAGTTCACCGACCCGAACCTGGTGGCCGACATCGGCGCCGTGCTCGCCGACACCGGGCTCGAGCCGGGCTGCCTCGAGCTGGAGATCACCGAAGGCATGATCATGAGCGACGCCGAGCGCGCGATCGGCCTGCTGCGGCAGATCAAGGCGCTGGGCGTGAGCCTGGCGATCGACGACTTCGGCACCGGCTACTCGTCGCTGGCGCAGCTGCGGCGCTTCCCGATCGACACGCTCAAGGTCGACCGCTCGTTCGTGCGCGACATCGCCCACAACCCCGACGACAAGGCGATCACCGAGGCGATCATCCTGCTCGGGCGCAAGCTCAGCCTGACCGTGGTGGCCGAAGGCGTCGAGAGCGGCGACCAGATGGCGCTGCTGCGCGAGCAGGGCTGCGACCAGATGCAGGGCTACCACTTCAGCAAGCCGCTGGTGCCGCAGCAGTTTGCCGCGCTGCTGCAAGGGCACCGGCCCTCGGCGCGCTGACGGGGCGCGAGTCAACGAAGGGCCGCCCCGAGTTGACTCATACCCTCGGGGGGCGGCGGGCCTTTGCCGCCGCCTGGGGGCGCCCTCAGCCGACCAGCCTGCGCGCCAGCACGCCTTGCACCCAATCGATGAACACCTGCACCCGCGCCGGGCGGTGGCGTGTGCCCGGGGTCAGCAGGTGCAGCGGCAGTGCCGGGCACTGCCAGGCCGGCAGCACGCGCAGCAGCGCGCCGCTGGCCAGGTGGTGGGCGGCGACGAACTCGGCGATCTGCACGATGCCCAGGCCGTCGAGCCCGGCGGCCAGCACCGCGCCGCTGTCGTTGGTGACCAGCCGCGCCGGCACCGGCACCGCGACCTGCCGGCCGCCGCGCTGCAGCACCACGTCGGGCAGCGCGCGCCGCGCCGGCGCGCGGTAGCCCACGCGGCGGTGCGCGGCCAGGTCCTGCGGCTGCGCCGGCAGGCCGTGAGCGTCGGCGTAGCGCGGCGCCGCGCACAGCACGAAGGGCACCGCGCCGATGCGCCGGCCGACCAGCCCGGAATCGGGCAGGTCGCCGCCGCGCAGCGCGCAGTCGATGCCCTCGCGCACCAGGTCGGCGCTGCGGTCGGAGCAGCCGAGATCGAGCTCGATGCGCGGGTACTGCTCGAGGAAGCTGCGCACCTCGGGCATCAGCACCAGCCGGCCGAGCGCGACCGGCACCTCGACCCGCAGCCGCCCGGCCGGCGACGGGCCGCTGCGGCGCAGCCCGGCCTCGGCCTCGTCCAGCTGCTGCAGGATCGCGGCGGCCCTTGCGCGATAGGCCAGGCCTTCGGCGGTGGGGGTGACGGTGCGCGTGGTGCGCACCAGCAGCCGCACGCCGAGCCGGGCCTCCAGCTGCTTCACCTGGTCGCTGATCGTCGCCTTGTGCCGCCCCAGCGCCAGCGCCGCCTGCGTGAAGCTGCCGCTGTCCACCACCTGCACGAAGGCGCGCATCGCCTCGATCCGGTCCATCGCGCTGCTCCTGCCGTTGCCCGGATGATTGTCGGCCCGGCGCCGACAATCCGTCGCCGCCGCCGGGCTATGCGGCCCAACGGGCGCTGCCTACAGTGCCGGCACCGGCGCCGCATCCCGTGTCGCCGGATCCGGGAGGGTATCGTGCCGACCATCGTCCATCGCATTGCCGGCATGCTCGCCGCGCTGACCATCGCCGTCTTCTTCACGAGCACGGTCGTCGTCGAGCTCGCCGGCTCGCCCGCCGCGATCGCGCAGCTCAAGCGGCTGATCGTGATGCCGGGGCTGTTCATCCTGGTGCCGGCGATCGCCGCCACCGGCGCCAGCGGCTTCGCGCTGGCGCGCGCGCGCGGCGGCCGGCTGGTGCAGGCCAAGCGGCGGCGCATGCCGCTGATCGCCGCCAACGGCCTGCTGGTGCTGCTGCCGAGCGCGATCGTGCTCGCCCGGCTCGCGGCGGCGGGCGACTTCGGCGCGCTGTTCGTCGGCGTGCAGGCGCTGGAGCTGGCCGCCGGCGCAGTGAACCTCGCGCTGATGGGGCTGAACATCCGCGACGGGATGAAGCTCAGCGGGCGGCTGCGGCCGCGCGGGCAACCGGCGGCGCGCTGATACGATGGGCCGGCACGACGATGGGCCGCAGGAGGGGGCGCGCATGAAGATCGACTTCGTCTCCGACGTGGCCTGCCCGTGGTGCGCGATCGGGCTCGCGGCGCTGGAAGCGGCGCTGCGCCGCATCGGACCGGAGATTCCGGTCGAACTGCGCTTCCAGCCCTTCGAGCTCAACCCCGACATGCCGCCCGAGGGCGAGGACCTGGCCGAGCATCTGCGCCGCAAGTACGGCGCAGCGCCCGAGCGGCTGGCGGCGACGCAGCAGATGCTGCGCGAGCGCGGCGCCGAACTGGGATTCGCGTTCGGCGAGCGCACGCGCATCTGGAACACCTTCGACGCGCATCGGCTGTTGCACTGGGCCGGCCTGGAAGGCCGCCAGCGCGAACTGAAGCACGCGCTGCTGGCCGCCTACCACACGCGGGGCCTCGACCCGGGCGACGAGGCGGTGCTGGTGGACTGCGCGCGCCAAGCCGGGCTCGACGCCGAGCGCGCCCGTGCCGTGGTGCGCGGCGGCGACTACGCCGCCGAGGTGCGCGCCGCCGAGGCGCACTGGCGCGGCCTGGGCATCAGCGCGGTGCCGTCGGTGGTAATCGACGGGCGGCACCTGATCCAGGGCGGCCAGCCGCCCGAAGTGTTCGAGCAGGCGCTGCGCCGGCTGGCGGCCGAAGCCGGCGGCTGAAGGCGCCCCGGGGTCGGGCCGCGCCCCGCCTGCGCGCGCCGGCGTCAGGAAGCTCGCAGGCGGCCCGGCGCTTCCCCCAACACGGCGGCTGCGTCCGATCCGCCCGCCGCCGCGCGCGCGGCCTTCATCCGCGTGGCCGCCTCGGTATAGCCGCCGTCGCCGCCGTCGATGAAGTGCACGTGCAGGCCCTCGGCGGCGGCGCTGACCAGGCAGGTCATCAGCGCCGTGGCCGACACCTGCGCGCCCCACTCGAAGCCCTCGGCCGCTGCGCGCCGCGCCAGCAGGCGCTGCACCGGCTCGACCGCGTCGAGCGCGCAGTCGAGCACCATGCACAGCGTGGCGTCGTGCTTGCAGAAGTCGGTGTTGGCGGCGATCTCGGCGCGGTAGCGCCCGGGGTCGAAGCGGCCGGCCTTCAGCCCGGTGGCGAACAGCAGCGAGCCGAGCAGCGTCTCGGCCGCGACGCGCAGCGCCCACAGCAGCAACGAGCCGCCGCGGGCGCGCGCACGCACCTCGAGCATGAAGGCCGCGGGCGGCCAGGGTGCGCGCAGGTTGTGCAGGCCGGCGGGCCGGGCGTCGCCCGCCTTCGCGGCCAGGCGCAGCACCTCGGCATGGATCTCGCCCGGGCGCGGCGCGCCGTGCACGATCAGCGTCAGCATCTTGCCGTTGTGCGAGTGCAGCGGCGCCCAGCGGCACGACAGGCCGCTCAGGTCGGCCGCCACGCCGTCGTCGAGCGCCTCGGGCACCGCCGCCAGCGCGGCCAGCTGCGGCCACGCGCGGCCGCGGATCGCATCCTCGAGCACGCCGACGCCGCCGCCGGCGAAGACGCCGAAGTGGTTGCCCGGCGTCGGCTCGAAGCGCGCGACGCGCAGGTCTGCGCCGCAGCGGCGCAGCTCGGCCACGGGTGCGATGCCCACGCGCAACTCCAGGCCATGGTCGCGCCGCGCCGCGCCGCGCACGCGCGCGAGCGCCTGGCGCATCGCGGCCGCGTGTTGCGGCGGCACCATCAGCACTGCGCCGTCGCCGCCGAACAGGAACGGGATCGGCTCGGGCGCGCACAGGTTCTTGGCCGCGCCGATGGCCATCGCGGCGGCGAAGTTCACCGTCTTGTGGCGGCCGGCGGCGATGGCCCGCGTCGAGCCGACGATGTCGGTGACCGCGAGCGCCCAGTCGTCGGGTGCGCTGCGGTACGCGGCGTCGTCGAAGGTGGCCTGCTGGCTCGCCAGCGGCGGCAGGCCGGCAAAGAAGCCGGCGGCCGGCACAGGCCGGGCGCGGGCTTCGGAAGCTGGCATCGCCATGACACGACGGTTGCGGGCCGGTGGGGGCCGTTGCGTACCGCGATCTTAGGCAGGTCGGCACCGCTGCGCGCAGGCGCCGCCGCCGCGCCTGCGGGCCGCAGCGGCCCGCGGGAGCCGCGGGCTGCGCGGCGCCGCCGCCCACGGACGCGCGGATGCGCCGCAGCCGCCGGTGTCGGGCACACTGCGTCATGGCCGCGCGGCCTGGAGCCGGGCGGCCGCGCAGCAGCGGCGGCAGGCATCCGGGCGACACCCGGGCGCCGCGGGAACCGGGCAGGGCGCGGCCCCGGCCGCCGGCAACAGACGAACCGAGGGCGAAGGCATGGACACCACCGGCCCCTCGTCGTTTCGTGTGGAACGCAACATTGACAATGACCCCCCTCGTAGCTGGAGTCCGGTGGGCATGTGGGCAGGTCGCTTGCCGACCTGTCCACATGTCCACGGGACGGTATTTCGAT
>JAFEFZ010000256.1 GCA_018240325.1 Pseudomonadota bacterium | reverse complement strand
CGATGCGATCCGCGAAGCCGGCTACACGCCCAAGCGCGTGTTCGCCGCGACGGTGGCCGCCGCGGCCGAAGGCGGCGGCTGCTGCGGCAGCTGCGGCTGAAGCCGAAGCTCGCGCCGGATCTTCGACCGCCGGGGCCGCGGCACCCGGTGCGGCACCCGCCGCGGCTTCAGTCCGCGGCGCTGGGCAGGCCCAGCCGCCGCGGCGACAGGTAGTCCTGCCGGTAGGCCTCGAAGGGCATCGCGTCGGCAGCTTCGATCTGCCGCTGCTGCGCGAGCGACTGCGCGGCCAGCGCCGCGTAGCGCTGCTGCGCCTCGTCGGACCAGGGCAGCTCGAGCAGGTGCGCGCGCGTCGCCTTCGACAGCGCGCGCGTGCAGCGCACGTAGGAGCCGTCGAAGTCGGCGCGCATCGCCGCGAGCACGCGCGCCGACGGCAGGCTGGACGGTGACGCGAGCGCGGCCTGCGCCGCGCGCTGCGCATCGCGGTAGCCGCCCCCGCCGAGCGCGGCATCGAGCGCGCCGGCCAGCGGCGCGCACTGCTCGACGATCTCGGCGCCCCAATCGATCAGCGCCACTTCGCGCCCGGCGCGCTCGAGCATCAGCCCCGGCTCGCGGCCGCGCGCCGCGGTGCGCTGCTGGTTGCGGCCGAGCGCGGCGATCTCGTCGGGCGTGTCGGGCGGGCTGTCGGCCAGCAGGCAGTGCAGCAGGAACAGGTCGAGGAAACGCATCACCGCGGCGTCGATGCCCACCGGCAGGAAGGGGTCGAGGTCCATGCAGCGCACCTCGACGTATTCGACGCCGCGTTCGCGCAGCGCGTGCAGCGGCCGCTCGCCGGGGTGGATCACGCGCTTGGGCCGGATCGTGCCGTAGAACTCGTTCTCGATCTGCAGCAGGCTGGTGGCCAGCTGGTTGTACTCGCCGCCGAGGTTGCGGATGCCGATCGCCTCGTAGGCCGGATAGCTTCGGGTCAGCGCCTGCTGCAGCGAAGCGCCGTAGCTGTCCAGGCTGTTGTACGACACCGCCAGACTGGCCTGCGCCTCGCTGCGGTAGCCGAGGTTGCCCATGCGCAGCGAGGTCGCGTGCGGCAGGTACAGCGTGTTGCCGGCGAGCAGCTCCAGGCCGTGATCGCGCCCGGCGACGAAGCTCGTGCACACCGCCGGCGACGCGCCGAACAGCGTCAGCAGCAGGAACGACTGGCGCCGGAAGTTGCGGATCAGGCCGAAGTAGCGCGTGTTGTCCAACCCGGGCAGCGACCAGTTGTAGTGGATGCCCGAGATCGTCTGCATGCGCCGGCCGTAGCGGTGGCCCAGGCCCATGCGGTAGACGCTCTTCATGCGCGCGATGTTCGACGCGCCGTAGCTGCCGATCGGGATGTTCTCGTCCGGCGGCAGCCCGCAGGGCATGCTGCCGACCCACAGCATCTCGTCGCCCGCGGCCTGCAACGTGCGGTAGACGAACTGGTGGATCTCGGTCAGCTCGGCCAGGCAGGCATCGATTTCGGTGTGCGGGCGGGTGATCAGCTCGAGCTGCGACTCGCTGAAGTCGGTGGTGATGTGCGGGTGGGTCAGCGCCGATCCCAGCGCCGTCGGGTGCGGCGTCAGCGCCAGCCCGCCGCCGGGCAGCACGCGCAGGCTCTCTTTCTCGATGCCGCAGCGCATGCCGGCCAGCGCATCGCGCGGCAGCGCGAGCAGGCGTTCCACCAGACGGTCGGCTGTCAGGCCCATCGGCGGCCCCTTCTTGTCAGTTCAACTGCCGCGAAGGTAACAGACGCCGGCGACCGTTGCCGGCGGCGGGCCTGCGCAAGGCCCCGGCACACTCGCGCAGCCTGCGCCGCCGCTGCGCCACAGCCCCTGGCCGCCGCAGCGCGGCCGTCCAGGCCGACGGCCACGTCCTGAAGGCCGTGCATCGCCTCGTGGCCCTCGTCGAACCCGTTCTGCTGCCCGAATTCGGGTTGCCGCAAGCGCTCGAAACGCCGGCGCGCGTCCAGATTCGGCAGCGCGCCGGGGCGGCCTCGCCGCGCGGCCGTCAGGCGCTGCGGCGCTTGCGGCGCGCTGCGCCGAGCAGGCCGAGTGCGCCGAAGGCCAGTGCCAGCGATGCCGGCTCCGGCACTTGCCGGTCATCGCGCTTGTCGCGCAGCAGCAGGAAGTCCTGGCTGCCCTGCTTGGTCAGCACGTAGACCTCGTAGCGGTTGGCCGTGCCGGCGATACCGCCGAGCAGGGTGTTGGCGTAGGCGTCGGTGGCGGCGCCGCTGCTTGCCTCGAAACTGCCGCCGAGCACCGTCGCGTCGGTGTCGTAGATCAGGTTCCACAGCGCGAGCTGCAGCGAGGTCGACTCGGCGGCCGTGTCCACGCGCGCCGGGTCGGCTGCCACGTAACTCATCAGCCGGCCGATGCTGTCGGCCTGTGGGGTTGTCCAGCCGTAGTCCGCTGCCGACTTCACCGCGTAGCCGGTCATCGGCGTCGAGCCGAAGCCGAAGGTCTCGCTCAGTTCGACGCAGTACGACACGAAGCTGTCGCCCATCCGGTCGACCCAGCCCTGGGCCTCCTCGGCAGCGTCGAAGTTGACCGAGCCCTTGAACGCGCCGGCCGACACCGCGTGCCCCGCTGCGGGCATGTTCACCGTCGCGGCGCCGCCCGAGCCGAAGGCCCAGTTGGAAAACTGCACCGCGGCCGCCTGCGACAGCGCCGGTGCGCAAGCGGCAGCGGCGGCAGCGGCCGAGATCAGGGCTTGCTTCAGCAGTGACTTCTTCATGTCGATGTCCCAACGCGTCGTTGATGAGGTGGACGCAAGGATGGCCGCCCGCCGCACGGCGCGCAGCCCCGCGGCTGCGGGAGGCCCCCCGGAACCGGGGCCCCGCGAGGCGTGACATCGGCCACAGCCCTTACCAATCGGCGGCCAGGCGGCGCCGCCGCGACGCCCCGCAAGGTGCCGCGGGCCGGCAAAACAGGCCCGAACCCTATAATTCGCCTTTCCCACCCGAGCATGGCGAACGCTGCCGCGCCGCAGCGCTGCCGCCGTGCCCAGACATGACCAAGTTCGTCTTCGTCACCGGCGGTGTGGTGTCCTCGCTCGGCAAGGGCATCGCGTCGGCGTCGCTGGCTGCGATCCTCGAATCGCGCGGCCTGAAGGTCACCCTGATCAAGCTGGATCCGTACCTGAACGTCGATCCGGGCACGATGAGCCCGTTCCAGCACGGCGAGGTCTTCGTCACCGACGACGGCGCCGAGACCGACCTGGACCTGGGCCACTACGAGCGCTTCATCAGCACGCGCATGAAGCGCGCCAACAACTTCACCACCGGCCAGATCTACAAGAGCGTGCTCGAGCGCGAGCGCCGCGGCGACTACCTCGGCAAGACGGTGCAGGTGATCCCGCACGTCACCAACGAGATCCAGGACTACGTGCGGCGCGGCGCCGGCGTCGGCGAAGCGGACGCGGTGGACGTGGCGATCGTCGAGGTCGGCGGCACCGTCGGCGACATCGAATCGCTGCCCTTCCTCGAGGCGGTGCGCCAGATGAGCCTGAAGCTGGGGCCGACGAACAGCGCCTTCGTGCACCTGACCTACGTGCCGTGGATCGCCGCCGCGGGCGAGCTGAAGACCAAGCCCACGCAGCACACGGTGCAGAAGCTGCGCGAGATCGGCATCCAGCCCGACGTGCTGCTGTGCCGCGCCGACCGCGCCATTCCCCACGAGGAGCGCGAGAAGATCAGCCTGTTCACCAACGTGCAGCCGCACGGCGTGATCAGCATGTGGGACGTGGACACGATCTACAAGGTGCCGCGCATGCTGCACGAGCAGGGCCTGGACGAGATCGTGTGCATGAAGCTGCAGCTGCTGACCCGGCCGGCCGACCTGCGCCGCTGGGACCGGCTGGTGCACGAGGTCGAGCACCCGCAGCAGCAGGTCACGATCGCGATGTGCGGCAAGTACACCGACCTGTCGGACAGCTACAAGTCGCTGAACGAGGCGCTGCGCCACGCCGGCATCCAGCACCACGCGCGCGTCAACATCGAGTACCTCGACTCCGAGGCGCTGGAGCCGGCCAACATCGACCAGCTCGGCCGCTTCGACGCGGTGCTGGTGCCCGGCGGCTTCGGCAAGCGCGGCGTCGAAGGCAAGATCCTGGCGGCACAGTACGCGCGCGAGCAACGCATCCCGTACCTCGGCATCTGCCTGGGGATGCAGGTGGCGACGATCGAGTTCGCACGCCACTGCGCGGGGCTTACCGGCGCCAACTCCACCGAGTTCGACGCCGACACGCCGCATCCGGTGATCGCGCTGATCGACGAATGGCAGGACCGCGACGGCTCGATCCACAAGCGCGACGCGGCATCCGACCTGGGCGGCACGATGCGCCTGGGCGCGCAGAGCGCCGACGTGCAGCCCGGCACGCTCGCGCACCAGATCTACGGCGGCGTCGTCACCGAGCGCCACCGCCACCGCTACGAAGCCAATGACCGTTATCTGGAGCGGCTGCGCGCCGCCGGGCTGGTGATCTCGGCGATCACGCAGCGCGAGAAGCTGACCGAGATCGTCGAACTGCCGCGCGACGCGCACCCGTGGTTCGTCGGCGTGCAGTTCCACCCGGAATTCAAGTCCACGCCCTGGGACGGGCACCCGCTGTTCAACAGCTTCGTCAAGGCGGCGCTGGAGCACCAGGCGAATGCCAAGAGCAAGCTGAAGGCGGTGGCATGAGCGCCGCTCGGCCGTTGCGGAGGCGCTCGCTCCCCCTCGCGGCGACGGCCCGCAGGGCCAAGGGGGCTTCATGAACTTGTGCGGCTTCGAGGTCGGCCTCGACCGGCCCTTCTTCCTGATCGCCGGCCCTTGCGTGGTCGAGGGCGAAACGCTGCAGACCGAGGTCGCCGGGCGATTGAAGGAGATCACCGCCGAACTCGGCATCCCCTTCATCTTCAAGAGCAGCTACGACAAGGCCAACCGCTCCAGCGGCGCCAGCTTCCGCGGCCCCGGCATGGAGCGCGGCCTCGAGATCCTGGCGCAGGTCCGGCGCGACCTGGGCGTGCCGGTGCTGACCGACGTGCATGCCGAGGCCGAGATTCCGGCGGTGGCCGCGGCCGTCGACGTGCTGCAGACCCCCGCCTTCCTGTGCCGGCAGACCGACTTCATCCGCGCGGTCGCGCAGGCCGGCTTGCCGGTGAACATCAAGAAGGGCCAGTTCCTCGCGCCGCAGGACATGAAGAACGTGATCGACAAGGCGCGCGCGGCGGCCAGGGAAGCCGGCCTGTCGGAAGATCGCTTCATGGCCTGCGAGCGCGGCGTGAGCTTCGGCTACCACAACCTCGTCTCCGACATGCGCAGCCTGGCGATCATGCGCGAGACCGGCGCGCCGGTGGTCTTCGACGCCACGCACAGCGTGCAGCTGCCCGGCGGCCAGGGCACCAGCTCCGGCGGCCAGCGCGAGTTCGTGCCGGTGCTGGCGCGCGCGGCGGTGGCGGTGGGCATCGCCGGGTTGTTCATGGAGACGCACCCCGATCCGGCCAGGGCGCTGAGCGACGGCCCGAACGCGGTGCCGCTGAAGCACATGCGCGCGCTGCTGGAGCAGCTGCTGGCGGTGGACCGCGTGATCAAGCAGCAGCCGCTGCTGGAAAATGACTTCACTTGCTGAGGCCGTTGCTGCCGACATGCCGACCCGCCGGTTCCCGGGCCTGAACGGCTTCAGCTGCTGAGGACACGCCATGGCCGCTGCCTATCTGATCGTCGAATCCCGCATCAGCGACCCCGAGCGGTTCAAGGCCTACATGGCGGCCGCGCCGGCCGTGGTGAGGGCGTTCGCCGGCGAGTACCTGGTGCGCGGCGGCCGGATGGCGGTGCTGGAAGGCGACTGGACGCCGCCGCGGCTGACGGTGCTGCGCTACCCCAGCTTCGAGGCGGCGCAGAAGATGTACGACAGCCCCGGCTACCATGCCGCGCGCCAGCTGCGCGACGGCGCCACCGCGCTGTTCAACATGGTGCTGGTGGAAGGCGTGGACGCGCCGCCAACCTGAATTTCAAGACCAACCAAGGACATTCATGAGTGCCATCGTCGACATCGTCGGCCGCGAGATCCTGGACAGCCGCGGCAACCCCACCGTCGAATGCGACGTGCTGCTGGAAAGCGGCACGATGGGCCGAGCGGCCGTGCCTTCGGGCGCGTCCACCGGCAGCCGCGAGGCGATCGAACTGCGCGACGGCGACAAGAGCCGCTACCTGGGCAAGGGCGTGCTCAAGGCCGTCGAACACATCAACACCGAGATCAGCGAAGCCGTGCTCGGCCTGGACGCCAGCGAGCAGGCCTTCCTCGACAAGACGCTGCTCGACCTGGACGGCACCGACAACAAGAGCCGGCTGGGCGCCAACGCGACGCTGGCGGTGAGCATGGCGGTGGCGCGCGCCGCGGCCGAGGAAAGCGGCCTGCCGCTGTACCGCTACTTCGGCGGCATGGGCGGGCTGATGTTGCCGGTGCCGATGATGAACGTGATCAACGGCGGCGCGCACGCGAACAACAACCTCGACCTGCAGGAGTTCATGATCCTGCCGGTGGGCGCACCGTCTTTCCGCGAGGCGCTGCGCTGGGGTGCCGAGGTGTTCCACGCGCTGAAGAGAATCATCGACGCCAAGGGCATGCCCACCAGCGTCGGCGACGAAGGCGGCTTCGCGCCCAACGTCGCCAGCCACGAGGCGGCGATCCAGCTGATCCTGGAAGCGGTGGACAAGGCCGGCTACACCGCCGGCGAGCAGATCGCGATCGGCCTGGATTGCGCGGCCAGCGAGTTCTACAAGGACGGCCAGTACCACCTCGACGGCGAGGGCCTGAAGCTGTCGGCCGCGCAGTGGACCGACATGCTCGCCGCGTGGGTCGACAAGTACCCGATCATCAGCATCGAGGACGGCATGCACGAGGGCGACTGGGACGGCTGGAAGCTGCTGACCGAGCGCCTGGGCAAGAAGGTGCAGTTGGTCGGCGACGACCTGTTCGTGACCAACACCAGGATCCTGAAGGAAGGCATCGACAAGGGCATCGCCAACTCGATCCTGATCAAGATCAACCAGATCGGCACGCTGACCGAGACCTTCGCCGCGATCGAGATGGCCAAGCGCGCCGGCTACACCGCGGTCATCAGCCACCGCAGCGGCGAGACGGAAGACAGCACCATCGCCGACATCGCGGTCGGCACCAACGCCGGCCAGATCAAGACCGGCTCGATGAGCCGCAGCGACCGCATCGCCAAGTACAACCAGCTGCTGCGCATCGAGGAAGATCTGGGCGAAATCGCCGCCTATCCCGGCCGCGCCGCTTTCTACAATCTGCGCTGAAACCGCTGCTGCGATGCTGCCGCCCTGCACCCCCACGACCCGCCCGGCCCCGCCGCGGCGCGCGCGGGCGGCGGGCGTGCTCACGGCGGTGCTGGCAGCGCTGGCCGTGCTGAGCGGCTGCGTTGCCTACCCCTACGGCACGCCGGTGCCGGCAGCCTACCCGAGCACCTTCGACCGCGCCTTCGACGCCGCGCTCGGCGCGATGAGCGCTCAAGGCCTGTCGATCGCCACGCAGGACCGCGCGTCGGGGGTGATCGTCGGCCGCCGCGGCGCGATGTCGCTGACCGCGAGCGTGCGGCCGCAGGCCGACGGCACGACGCGCGTGGCCTTCGACCAGAGCGGCGGCGCCGACCCCGAGCTGGTGCAGCGCGTGGTCGCCGACTACAACCGGCGCATGGGCCGCTGATGGCACCGGGGGCGCTGCGCCGGCGGGCGGCACTGGGATGGGCGGCAGCGGCCGTGCTCGCCGCCGCCGGCTGCGCCGGTTCCGGCCCGAGTTCGGCGCCCGACATCGTCAGCCTGAGCAGCTACGACCGCAGCTTCGATTCGATGGTCGGCGCGCTGACCGACCAGAAGCTCGCGGTCAGCCGGCAGGACCGGCGCGCCGGCACCGCCGTGGGCACCGACGGCGGTGCCGAGATCACCGGCACGCTGAGCGTGCTGCCCGACGGCAGCTACCGGGTGAGCTTCCGCCAGTCGGGCGAGGCGGCCGACAGGCCCGACCTGCTGAAAAAGGTGGTCGCGTCGTTCAACGAACGCATGGCCAAGCTCAAAGTCCTGACCCTCGGCGAGCCTTAGAGCACCGCCGGCGAACGCGACCCACCGATGCGCCTGATTCCCCTGCTGCTGATCGCGCTGCTGGCGCTGGTGCAGGCCGAGCTGTGGCTCGGCAAGGGCGGGCTGTCGCACGTGGTGCAGCTGCAGTCGCAGCTCGACGCGCAGGAACAGACCAACGCTGCGGCGCGGCTGCGCAACCAGCGCCTGGGAGCCGAGATCAGCGACCTGAAGGAAGGCCTCGAGATGGTCGAAGAGCGGGCGCGCTCCGAGCTCGGCATGGTCAAGCCCGACGAGATCCTGGTGCAGCTCGGCCCGCCCAAGCGCTGAGGCGGCATCGGTGGACGCGCTGGCGCAGGCCGTGCAGCCGCTGCTGGCGCCTGCCTTCGTCGTCGCCGGCGCCGACATCACCTGGGCCGAAGTCGTCGCCGTCGTGCTGTCGCTGGCGATGGTCGGCTGCAACATCCGCGTCAACCCGACCGGCTGGCCGCTGGCGATCGCGGCGTCGCTGCTGTACTTCCTGCTGTTCCGGCACAGCCGGCTCTATGGCCAGGCGGCCTTGCAGCTGCTGTTCGCGGCGGTCGCGCTGTGGGGCTGGTGGCAGTGGCTGCGCGGCCGCGGCGACGACGGCGGCGCGCTGCGCGTGCGCCGGCTCGGTGCGGCAGGCCGTTGGCGGATCGGGCTCGCGGTGCTGGCCGGCTGGCCGCTGCTGGCGCTGCTGCTGCGCCACACCACCGACAGCGACATGCCGTGGTGGGACGCGCTGCCCACCGTGGGCAGCATCGCCGGCCAATGGCTGCTGGGGCGCAAGTACGTCGAGAACTGGCTGGTCTGGCTCGCCGTCAACATCTTCAGCGTCGCGCTGTTCGCACTGAAGGCGTTGTGGCTGACCACGCTGCTGTACGCGCTGTTCGCGCTGCTGTCGGTCAGCGGCTGGCGCGCCTGGCGGCGCCTGGCGGATGCGCATGGCTGAGGCGCGCGTGATCGCCGTGCTCGGTGCCGAGAGCACCGGCAAGACCACGCTGGCCGCGGCACTGGCCGGGCGCCTGGCCGCCGACACCGGCCTGCGCTGCACCTGGGTGGCGGAATGGCTGCGCGGCTGGTGCGAGCGCGAGGGCCGCACGCCGCGCATCGACGAGCAGGCGGCGATCGCCGCCGAGCAGCACCGGCGGATCGCGGCGGCCGCCGCCGGCCACGACCTGGTCGTCGCCGACACCAGCGCGCTGATGACCGCGGTCTACAGCCGGCTGGTCTTCGGCGACGCGTCGCTGGACGAGGCTGCGGTGCGGCTGCACCGGCGCGACGTGCACCTGACGCTGGTTACCGCGCTCGACCTGCCGTGGCAGGCCGACGGCCTGCAGCGCGACGGCCCGCAGGTGCGCGCGCCGGTGGACGCCTTGCTGCGCACGCTGCTGCACGCGCATCGGGTTCCGTGGGTGCTGGTCGGCGGCCGCGGCGACGCCCGGCTCGATGCGGCGCTGGCCGCGGCGGCGCCGCTGTTGCACGGCGGCTGAAGCGCCGCAACCGGGGCGATCAATTCAGCGCGCCCTGCCCCGGCGGCCGGTCGGCGGCCGGCACGAACAGCTGCGCCGCGTCGACCGCGTCGAAGCGATAGGCGGCGCCGCAGAATTCACAGCCGACCTCGACCGCGCCGCGTTCGGCGATGACGGCATCGACTTCCGAGCGGCCCAGGCCGCGCAGCACGCCGGCCACGCGATCGCGCGAGCAGCGGCAGGCAAAGCGCGGCTGGCGCGGCGCGAAGCGCTGCAACGGCTCCTGCCAGAACAGCCGGCGCAGCAGCGTGTCGGCGTCGAGCGTCAGCAACTCGTCGCGCGTCAGCGTGGCCGCGAGCTGGGCGATGCGGTTGAAGTCTTCGCTGCCGCCGCGGGCGTCCTCGGGCCGTTCGCCCGAAGGGCGCGAGCCGCCGACCGCCGGCAGCCGCTGGATCAGCAGCCCGGCGGCCACGCGGTCGTCGGCGGCCAGCACCAGCCGCGTCTCGAGCTGCTCCGACTGCTGCATGTACTGCTCGATCACCTGCGCCAGCCGCGGCAGCGGCCGGTCGTGCGCGTCGTGCAGCGCCACCACGCCCTGCCAGCGCCTCTGGCCGGGCCGGCCCGCCGCCGGGTCGAGCGTGATCGCGCAGCGGCCGCGGCCGCGCGCGTCGACCAGCGCCGGCAGCTCGGCCGCTTCGGGCACCGGCCCCGCGAGCGTCGCCGTCGCCCGGAAGCGCAGGTCGGCCTGCACTTCGGCCACCGCCAGCCGCACCGGCCCATCGCCTTGCATCTGCATCTCGAGCGCGCCGTCGAACTTGATGTTGGCGTGCAGCAGCAGGCCCGCGGCCGTCATCTCGCCGAGCAGCGCGCGCACCGGCGCGGGATAGGGCTCGCCGGCACGGCGCGCGAGCAGTTCGCGCCACGATTCGCGCAGCCCCACGAGCAGGCCGCGCACCGGCGCTCCGGCGAACACGAAGCGGTGCAGTTCGTCCATTCAGTCGATGCGGCGCAGGCCCGCGCGGTGGCGCTGCGCCAGTTGCACGTACTGCGGCGCCGAGCGCGTGAAGCGCTCGAAATCCTGCGGCGTGAAGCTGCGCACCACCCGCGCCGGCGCGCCGACGATCAGCGAGTAGTCCGCGAACGCCTTGCCTTCGGTGACCACCGCACCCGCGCCGACCACGCAGCAGCGGCCGATGCGCGCGTGGTTCAGCACCACCGCCTGGATGCCCACGAGGCTGCCGTCGCCGATGGTGCAACCGTGCAGCATCACCTGGTGGCCGACGGTCACGTCGTCGCCCAGCGTCAACGGCACGCCGGCATCGGCGTGCAGCACGCTGCCGTCCTGCACGTTGGTGCGCGCGCCCAGGCGGATCCAGTCGCTGTCGCCGCGCAGCACGGCGCCGTACCACACGCTGGCCTGCGGCCCGAGCGCGACACGGCCGATCACGGTCGCGCTTTCGGCGACCCAGGCGCCGGGGCCGAGCTGCGGCGCATGTTCATCGAGCTGGTAGACGGCCATCGGCAGCGCTCCTGTGACGGGGCCCGGATTGTCGCCCGTGCGGCCGCTCGGGGCGCCGCGGCGCGCCGGGGCAGCGCCGGCAGCAGCGTCGCCGCAGCGTCGGCATCGAGCGCCAGCGCGAACGCCTGCCAGCGCCGGTTGACGCGGGCGTCGGCCCAGGCCGCCTCGAGCGCAGCCGCCGGCAGCACCGCCGCGCCTGCCCCTTGCTCGATCAGCCGCGGCAGCAGCGCATTCACGAACAGGTGCAGCGCCAGCCGCTGCGCCGCCGGCAGGCGCGCGCCCAGCGGCTGCAGCCGCGCCACGCCGCCGCGGCGGGCAAGCGCCAGCGTCAGCGCCGCCTGCAACGCCTGCACCGGGTTGACCGGCTTCAACCCGGGCGGCGGCAGCACGCGCAGCGGCAGCCGTGCGGCCTCGCCGTGGGCGAGCGGCGTGACGAAGCTGCGCAGCAGCGCCAGCCGCCACCAGGCGGCGGCGTCGCGGCCGGCGGCCAGGCCGTCGGGTGCGGCTTCGGCCTGCTGCGCCAGCACCAGCGCCGCGCGCCAGTCGGTCGGTGCTGCTGATGCTGCCGCTGGTGCTGCCGAGTCCGCTGCCGACGCCAGCGGCAATTTCGCGGCCGCTGCTGCCGGCACTGCGCGGGCCACCGGCGCTGCGGCAGCGGGCGCCGCCGCCGCGGCCAGGGCCTCGCCGGGCCGTTCGAGATCGAGCATCGCCTGGGTCATCACGCTCTCCTGCACGCACGGAACCGCCGCACGCCTGGCGGCAGTGTCGCCGGCCACAGGCTCAGTGGATGAGCCAGCGCAAGCCTGGTCCGCTACCATCGCCGCACGCCGATGCGCCGGCACACGCCCCGAAAGCCCCCGATGGACCGCACCGAACGCTTCTACAAGATCGAGCGCCTGATCCGCAGCCGCGGCTGCGTCGCCTTCGACGCGCTGCGCGCCGAGCTCGAGGTGTCGCCGGCGACGCTCAAGCGCGACCTGCAGTACCTGCGCGACCGGCTCGACGCGCCGATCGTGTACGACCGGCTGGACAACGGCTACCGCTTCGCCGGCGATGCGCGCGGCGCCGCGCACGAGCTGCCCGGGCTGTGGTTCAGCGACCGCGAGATCCACGCGCTGCTGACGATGCACCAGCTGATCGACGGCCTCGATGCCCAGAGCATGCTCGGGCGCCACCTGCAGCCGCTGCGCGACAAGCTGCAAGGGCTGCTGGGCGCCAGCGGCGACACCGCCGCGGCCGAGCTGCTGCAGCGGGTGCAGGTGGTCGCGACGGCGCGCCGTCCGGTCGATGCGCGCAACTTCGAGACGATCGGCAGCGCGCTGCTGCAGCGCCGCCGGCTGCAGCTGCGCTACTACACCCGCGGCCGCGGCGCCGAGAGCCGGCGCGAGGTGTCGCCGCAGCGCCTGACCCACTACCGCAACACCTGGTACCTCGACGCCTGGTGCCACCTCAGCGACGGCCTGCGCCGCTTCGCGCTGGACGCGGTGCGCGAAGCCGCGGTGCTGCCCGCGCGCGCCCGCGAGCTGCCGCTGGCCAAGCTGCGCGCCGAGCTCGACGGCGGCTACGGCGTGTTCGCCGGCCGGCGGCTGAAGTGGGCGACGCTCGAATTCAGCGCCGAGGCGGCGCAGTGGGTGGCCGACGAGCAATGGCACGCGCGCCAGCAGGCCACCCGCCTGGCCGACGGCCGGCTGCGCCTGCGGCTGCCCTATGCCGACCCGACCGAGCTGGCGATGGACATCCTGCGCCACGGCGACCAGGTGCGCGTGCTGGCGCCGCAGGCGCTCGCCGACGACGTCGCGCAGCGTCTGCGCCGCGCGGCGCAGCGCTACGACGAAGCCGCGGCGGCCGGCTGACGGCGCGCAAAGATCCCTGCCCGGGCTGTCGGCGCCGCGCGGCCCGTATGCCGCAGACGCCGCCCGGGCACGGGTCGCGGCGCGGGGACCGGATCAGCCCGCTCCGAGCCAGTGATCGGCGAAGGCCGCCAGGTCCTGGTGCACCGAGCGTGCGTGGCGCAATTCATCGCCGACGTTGGGGCTGCCGTGCGGTGCGCGCAGCACCAGCGCGGTGTGCACCCACGCCGGCAGCCCGCGCAGGTAGGGGATGTAGTCGTCGACGAAGGCCACCGGGCGCAGCGCCTCGATCGCATCGGCCTTCGGGCTGCGGTCGCCCTCGGCGTGGCCGGTGGCCATCACCTTGCGGATCGGGAAGCCCAGCGCCTTCAGGTTGGCCTGGCGCGCGCGCTGGAACGGCTTGTCCAGCGCGGTCACGCACACCAGCTCGTAGCCGGCGTCGTGCAGCCGGCGGCAGGCCTGCACCGCGCCCGGCATGGCCGGCAGCGTGGCCCACAGCTCCGGGTTCTGGAACTGCGCGCGCAGCAGCAGCCGCTGCTCGGCATCGACCTGCTCCACCGCCCAGCGGTCCATCGGCCAGTAGGCGAGCGGGTCGCGCTCGTCGGGATAGACGCCGAAGGCGGCCTGCCAGGCGCGCGCGTAGCCGACGTGCAGGTCGACGAGCACGCCGTCGGCGTCGATGGCAAGGACGGGGCGGGACATGGCGCGACTCTATAGGTTCCGGCCCGGCGGCTGGCGCCGCCGCCCGCATCCCCCAAGTCTGAAGGTGCCGGCCGCCGCGAAACCGCGGCACCGCGCATTGCCCGCCGCAGCCCGCTCATCGATACTGGGACGCGCACCGTGCGGCCAGCCGGAAGCCGCCGCCCGGTCTGCAACCCGCCGGCCCGCGGTGCGCATCACAACAACCCACAGGAGACTCTCGATGCATGCACCGCACATCCTCTGGATCGGCCTGTTCGCGCTGTGTGCATCGGCCGGCGCGCAGGAGAAGCTCAACGCGCCGGTCCAGTTCGACGGCGCGTCCACGAGCCTCAAGCCCTGCCAGGACGGCGACAACCAGACCGAATGCGTGATCGAGCTGGAAGTCGTGGACCAAGGCACCGACAGCTGCCGGATCAAGCTCGTCGATCCCGCGGCCGACCTGGTCACCTTCCGCAGGCTTGCGGACAAGTGGGTCTACTGGAAGATCGTCCGGCAGCCCGTCGGCGCCGCGTACCGCTTCACCATCGACGGCGTGGCGTTCACCAACGACTGGCCGCCCAAGAACTTCACCGGCGGCAAGCGCGGCAACGACCTGGTCTCGTTCCGCTGGAAGAACCGGTTCCGCAGCGTCGGCGTCTTCAAGTACACCGTCACCGTGACCAACGAGACCGAGACCGAAGCGCCCACGCGCGAGTGCTGGCTCGATCCGTGGATCCGCAACCGCGCCTGACGCGCGCCTGGCCCGCACCGGCTGCGCGTCAACCGGCCGGGGCCGTCCGATCGGCGAGCATGGCTTCGGCCCGCGCCAACGCCAGCCCCAGCTCCGACGCGTCGCCGGCCCCGAGCTCATCCGCCGTGCGGCGCGCGTCGGCGCGTGCGGAGTGCGCCGCTGCAAAGTCCCCCGCCGCCAGCTCGACTTCGGCGCGGTGGCAGGCGAGCAGCCCGAGGCTGAAGCGGTCAGCCACCGCCGCCAGCAGGGCTTCGCCCGCCGCCAGGCTGGCGCGCGCCGCGTCGATGCGCCGCGCCGCCGCCTGCACCTGCGCGAGGTAGCCGAGGAACAGGCCCTGCGAGCGCCGGTCGTGCAGCTCGCGCGCCAGCGCCAGCGCGTCGCCGTAGTGCGCTTCGGCCGCCTGCCGGTCTGCTTGCGCGAACGCGTTCAGGCCGAGGTTGCAGTGCACCACGCATTCCAGGCGCCGGTGGCCGATCGTGCGCGCCAGCTCCAGCGCCGCCAGCGCCAGCGCCTGCGCTTCGGCGCAGCGGCTCTGCATCTGCTGCAGCGCACCGAGGTTGCACAGCGCGTTGCCTTCCCACATGCGGTTGCGCAGCGCGCGCGCCAGGCGCAGCTGTTCCTGCAGCAGGCCCTCGGCTTCGCCGAGCCGGCCCTGGTTCAGCTCGAGGCCGCCCAGGTTGCCGAGCACGCGGCATTGCGAACGCCGGTCGCCGATCTCGCCGGCCAGCCGCAGCGCCGCCTGGTAGTGCTGCTGCGCCGCGGCAGCGTCGCCGCGGTCGATCGCCACGGTGCCCAGGCCGTTGGCGGCGGCGCACGCCAGCTCGCGGGCACCGGCCGCGGCGGCGGCCTGCTGCGCCTGCGCGTAGTGGTCTTCGGCCGCCTCGGGCCGCGATTCGTTGCCGTGCCAATGGCCCAGCTGCAGCAGGATCTGCGCTTCGAGCCGGCGGTCGCCGGCGCCGCGGGCATCGTCCAGCGCGGCGCCCAGGCTCTGCCCGGCTTCGTCGCTGCGGCCGATGGCGTCGAGCGCGCTGCCGGCGACCAGGCCGATCCGCGCCCGCCCGGCGGCCGAATGACCCGGCAGAGCGGCCACCGCGCGCGCCAGCTCGGCGCCGACGCCGAAGGGCCCGCGCCGGCTCAGCACTTCCCAGGCTGCCTCGAGCGTGCCCACCGCCGCGGGCGCATCGCCGTGCAGCACCGATCGGCGGCAGGCGACCACCAGGTTGTCGAGATCGGCCTCGCCGTCGAGCGCCCAGGCCGCCGTGCCGCGCGCGGCGAACCAGCGTGCATGGTGCAACTGCGCCGCACGCGCGGCCTGCGGCCCGCTGCCGGCCAGGCGCCCCGGCGACGCCAGGTGCTCGGCGGCATAGTCCTGCACGCTTTGCAGCAGCTCGAAGCGGTTGTCGCCCACGCGCTGCACCAGCGACTTGTCGACCAGCGACTGCAGCACGTCCACCGCCCAGGGCGTCGCACCGCAGGCCGCCAGATCGAGCACCGCCTCGGCGGCTTCGAGCGTGAACCCGCCCGCGAACACCGACAGCTGCGCCAGCGCCGTGCGTTCGGCGGCGTCCAGCAGCTCCCATGACCAGTCGAAGGCGGCGCGCAGCGTGGCCTGCCGGTCGCGGCGCCCGCCGCCGGCCACCAGCACGCGAAAGCGCTGGTCCATGCGGTCGCGCAGCACCGCCGGCGGCATCACGCGCACCCGCGCCGCCGCGAGCTCGATCGCCAGCGGCAGGCCATCGAGCAGCGCGACCAGCTCGGTCACGGCCTGGCGGTCGGCCGCCGACGGCTCGAAGCCGCGCCACGCGGCCGCCGCGCGCCGCAGGAACAGCGCCTCGGCCTCGGGCGCGCGCAACGGCGGCAGCGCCAGCGCCTCCTCGCCGGGCAGCCCGAGCACTTCGCGCGTCGTGACCAGGAAGCGCGCCCGCGCCGCGCGGTCGAGCCAGCGCCCGAGCGTGTCGGCCGCATGGCGCGCCACCTGCTCGAAGTTGTCGAGCACCACCAGGCAGGCGCCGCGCCCGGCGATCGCGTGGCCGAGCTGCGCGACGGCGTCGCCCGCGCCCAGCGGCACGTCCAGCCCCTGCGCCACCGCGTGCAGCAGGCCGTCGGTGCTGCGCGCCTGCGCGAGGTCGCAGAACCACACGCCGCCGGGGAAGTCGCCGAGCCAGACCCAGCCGTAGCGCACCGCCAGCCGCGTCTTGCCGCTGCCGCCGATGCCCAGCACCGACACCAGCCGCGCGCCGGCGCCGAAGCGCCCGGCCAGGTCGGCCAACGCGTCGCCGCGGCCGACGAAGGCGTCGCGCTCGGCCGGCAGGCTGTGCCGCACTTCCCGCATCGGCAGCCACAGCTCGCCGCGGCGCACCACCCGGTAGACCTTGCCCGAATCGGGCGGCGGCACGAAGGGCGCGCCCTCGTCGCCGGCCTCGAACAACTCGATCGGCTCGGCCACGCCCTTGATCCGCCAGTGGCCGTGCGCCTGCACCCGCCACGCTGCCGCGGGCAACTGCTCGCGGGCCTCGCGCGTGAGCAGGGTCTGGCCCGCACCGGCCAGCGACATCACCCGCGCCGCCACCGGCTTGGCCAGGCCTTCGACTTCCAGCGGCTTGGCGCCCTGCGCCACGTCGGGCGGCAGGTTGGCGCGCAGCGTGACCGCGCCCCAGTGCACGCCGGCGCGCGCCGCCAGCGGCGTAGGCAGCGCGGCGATCGCCCGGTGGTAGGCGAGCGCACAACCCACCGCCGCGGCGACGCTGTCGAACAGCAGCAGCCAGCCGTCGGTCTTGTCGATCTCGCGCCCGCCCCAGGCGCGCAGCAGATCGCGGGCCGCGCGGTCGTGCGCCGCGTTCAGCTCGGCCATCGCCGCATCGCCCAGGCGCTCGGCCAGACGCGTGCTGCCGACCAGGTCGGTCAGCAGCAGCGCGCGCGCTTCGGTCGTCGGTGCGGCATCCACGGCGCCGCAGCATCGCGTGCGCCGGCGATGCGGTCAAGCGCCGCCGCGCCGGCCACGGCGCCGCGGCTCAGCCGCTCTGGCGGGCGCGCACCTGGTTCATCGTGTCGATCGCCAGGTTGGAGTGCGCGTAGGCGCCGCCGGCACGCATCTCGGCCGCGACCCAGATCGCTTCCATCAGCTCCTGCTCGGTGGCGCCGTCGCGCAGCGCCTGTGCGGTGTGGCCGCGGATGCAGTACGGACACTGCGTCACGTGGGCCACGGCCACCGCGATCAGCTGCTTCATCTTCGCCGGCAGCGCGCCTTCGGCAAAGACGCTTTCGCTGAACGCGCGAAACGCCGCCGAGGTCTGCGGCGTCAGCTCCTTGCGCTTGCGCGCCGCTTCCACCGAACTGGCGGGGTACATCGGATGTTCCATCGCTGGGGCTCCCGGGATCGTCGACCGCCGCCGGGGCAAGCATCCCAAGGCTTGCGCACCGGGCCATGCGATTCTGGTCCGGCGCCGATCCCCATGCTGCCGACGCTGCGGCCGCAGGGCCGGCTGCGGCTGCGCGCGCTGCACCCGGCCTTCAGAGGCTGAGAGGCTTTCGGCCGTGCCCGAAAGGCGCGCCGGAACGCGTCGGAACTAGGCGCAAAGCGCAGCCATAGCTCGAGCTATGGCGAGCATTTGCAACGACGAGCCGGCGTGTTCCGGCGTGCAAGGCGGGCATGGGCGAAAGCCTCTCAGCCTCTTCAGTCGGCAAAGTCGCCGCGCCGCCCGGCCAGGCGCGCGCGCACCGCCTCGGCCTGCTCGGCCGAGCCGATCAGCGCCGCCTGCTCGCGGCTTTCGGCCAGCAGGATCGTCTTGGCGTCGGCATCGGCGGCCAGGTCGAGCAGGCGCTTGGCGGCGCGCATCGCCTTCGGGCTGCGCGCGGCGATCTCGTGCGCCAGCGCCAGCGCTTCGGCGCGCGGATCGGCGCACACGCGCGTGGCCAGGCCGATCTGCCCGGCTTCGCTGCCGCTGAACACGCGCCCGGTGTAGACCAGCTCGCGCGCGAGGTCGTCGCGCAGCAGCCCGCGCAGCAGCGCGATGCCGCCCATGTCGGGCACCAGCCCCCAGTTGATCTCCATGATCGACAGCTTGGTGTCGGGCGCGACGAAGCGCAGCTCGGCGCCGAGCATCAGCTGGAAGCCGCCGCCGTAGGCCACGCCGTGCACCGCGGCGATCACCGGCACCGGGATCTCGCGCCACACCATCACGCTGTGCTGCGGCGGGTTGGCGCCGCCGGGCGTGCGCTCGCCGGCGAGCAGCCGCGCGCCGCCGCGCTCGCCGCTGGCCATCTTGCCGAAGTTGGCGGTGTCCAGCCCGGCGCAGAAGGCGCGGCCCTCGCCCGACAGCACCACCGCGCGCAGCCCGGCGCGCGCCTTCAGCGCCTCGCCGGCTTCGCGCAGCGCGGCGAACATCGCGTCGTCGAGCGCGTTCATCTTGTCGGCGCGGACCAGGCGCACATCGGCCACGCCGCCATCCATGTTGATCTCGATCCGATCGTTCATCGTCCACCTCCTTTGCAACCCTCGAGACCCGTCTGGGCCGCCGGACGGCCCCGGGCTTGCGCACAGGCGCGCGCCGCCCGCCGAAGCGCGGCGCCCGTCAACTCGGCAACAGCCGCTGCAGCGCAGCGATCAGCCGCTGCAGTTCCACCGGCTTCGTCAGGTAGTCGGCGAAGCCCGCCTGCAGCCCGCGGCGCACGTCGGCCGGCATCGCATCGGCACTGACCGCGACCACCGGGATCGCCGCGGTGCGCGCATCGTCGCGCAGCCGGCGCAGCACCTCGTAGCCGTCGATGCCCGGCAGCCGGATGTCGAGCAGGATCAGGTCGGGCCGCTCGCGGCGCGCGATCTCGAGCCCGGCCTCGGGCTGCGCCGCGCACTGCAGCTGCCACTGCGGCTGCGTGTCGATCATCGCCTGCATCAGCATCAGGTTGATCGCGTTGTCCTCGATGTAGAGCAGCCGCGCCGCGCGCGGCTGCGGCGCGGCGCCGGCCGGCTGTGCAGCCGGTGCGGCCGAAGGCGCCGCGCCCTCGGCAGGCACGGGCGTGTCGCCCAGGGCCGCGCCCGACTCCAGGCGCGCGAGCATCGACAGGTCGGCGATCCCGCGGCCCAGGCCCTCGGCTGCCCGCAGCGCCTTGCGCGCAGCCTCGATGGCTTCGGCGCCGGCCTGCGCGGCACACAGGCCGGGCAGCGGCGCGACCGCGGCGAGCAGCGCCTGCAACGGCAGCTGCAGCCCGTCGGCGGCGCTGCGCAGCATCTGCGCCTGCCGGCGGCTCGCGAACTCGGCTGCATCGCGCGCCTGCAGCAGCTCGCCGGTGCGCCGGCGCACACGCTCCTCGAGCTCGACGTTCAGGCGGCGCAGCGCCGCCTCGGCCAGCACCCGGCCGCTGACGTCGTGCCCGTTCAGCACCAGCCCGGCCACCGCGGGATCGTCCAGGCATTGGTTGCCCAACAGCGCCAGGTAGCGGTACGAGCCGTCGGCACAGCGCACGCGGCAGGTGCTCTCTTCGCCGCTGTTGTTGCGCTCGATCACGCGCTCGAACTCGCGCTGCAGCGCGATGACGTCGTCCGGGTGCAGCCAGTCGAAGGCGAGGGTGCCGCACATCGCCTCGGGCGCCACGCCGAGCAGCGTCAGCGCCGCCGGGCTGGCGTAGCCGATGCGGCCCTGCACGTCGCAGACCACGGTGAGCACCGGCGACTTCTCGACATAGGCGCGAAAGCGCCGCTCGCTCGCGGCCAGCGCTTCCTCGGCGCGGTGCTGCGGCGTGATGTCCTCGACCGTGCCCTCGTAGCAGCACACCGTCCCGTGCGCATCGCAGACCCGGTGCGCGTGCTCGCGCACCCAGATCCGCTCGCGGGTCTTGTGGCGGAAGACCTCGGAGACGAAATCCGCCACCTGGCCGTCGCGCTGCATCCGGCGCTGGAATTCGTCGCGCCGCCCGGGCTGCACGTACCACTCGCGGCCGATGTCGCCCACCGCGGCCAGCAGCTCGGCCTCGTCGGCATAGCCGTTCAGCCGCACCAGCGCCGGGTTGGCGCGCAGCTGCCGGCCGTCGGGCGTCGAGCGGTAGGCGCCGATCGGCAGCTGCTCGAACAGCGACGCGAAGTCGTCGGGCGGCATCGTCGGGCCTGCGCCGGGCACGGGCGGTGTCATCGCGATCTCAGGTCGGTTTCGGTGCGAGCGCCGCGCGGTCTCAGCGCGCCCGCATCGGCGGGCGCCGCTCGTGCGTCGGCCGGCCCTGCGCGGGCCGGCCGTGTGCCGGCCGCTGGTTCGCGGGCCGGTCGTGGCGCACGGCCGCGCGTTCGGCCGCCTCGCGCCGCGCCAGCTCGAGCAGCGCATCGAGCGCCGCCTCGGGGATGCCCTTGAGCGCACAGAAGTTGGCACGCGACACGCGGCTGGCCTCGTAGGCGCGCAGCAGCGCGGCGCGCTCGCGCCGCTGGTCGTCGAGCTCGCGCTCGCGCTGGCCGCGCTGCTCGCGCCGGCGCGCCAGCTCGGCGGCGGCCGCCTGCGCGTGCTCGGCACTGATCTCGCCCGCGGGCTGGCCGTCGAGGTCGAAGCGCGGGCCGCCGCGCGCCAGCGCCAGCAGGTAGCCGTGGCGGCCGGTATGGCGGCGCAGGAAGGCGCCGAGCGCCGCCTTGGTGAACACGCCCGGCGCGCGCGCCTGGATGTCGGCCTGGATGCGCAGCTTCAGCGGCCGCGGCGCACCGGCAAAGGCGGCGGGGAAGCGCTGCTTCAGCGCTTCGGCGGTGTCGTCCGCCGGCGCGCCGGCCACGGTTTCGGGGGTGTGGTTCATCGGTGCGCGGTCGGCGCCGTTGGGGTGCGCATTGTCGCTGCTGGCGGGCGGCCACGCCGATGAGCGCCAGGCCCGCCGCAACGCCGGCCGCTGCGTCGCAATCGGCGCGCATCGCAGCCGCGACCGATACCAGCGCATGCTATGGTGCACGTCCGTTGCCGCGGCACCCGCCGGAGACAGGCCCCATGAACAAGATGCAGCACCTGAGCGCGATCGACGCCGCCTTCCTGCACCTGGAAACCGCCGAGATGCCGATGCACGTCGGCTCGCTGCACCGCTGCCGGCTGCCCGACGGCTACGACGGCAACTGGCACGACGACGTCAAGGCCCACATGGCCAAGCGCCTGCACCTGGCGCCGGTGTTCACGCGCAAGCTGGCGCTGATGCCCTTCGACCTGGCCAACCCGGTCTGGATCGAGGCCGACGACATCGACCTCGACTACCACGTGCGCCACACCGTGCTGCCCAGGCCGGGCACGCAGGAGCAGTTGGAGGCGCTGGCCGCGCGGCTGCATTCCAGCCTGCTCGACCGCAGCCGCCCGCTGTGGGAGATCTACGTGATCGACGGCCTGGCCGACGGCACGATGGGCTACTACATCAAGGTGCACCACGCGGCGATCGACGGCCAGGCCGGCGTGGCGCTGGGCAACGCGATGCTCGACGTGACGCCGGTGCCGCGCAAGGTGAAGGCGCCGCGCCACCGCCGCCCGCACGCCTACCAGCTCGGCGTGGCCGAGCTGCTGGGCGCGGCGCTGTCGAACACCTGGCACCAGCTGCGCATGGTCGGCAGGCTGGTGATGCCGCTGGGCAAGGCGCTGGCCGGCAGCGTGCGCAAGTCGTGGGCCGAGCGCGCCGACTCCTCGGGCCGCAGCCTGTTCGCGCTGGCGCCGCCGACGCCCTTCAACGTGACGATCACCAACCAGCGCGTGTTCGCCACCGCGTCGCTGCCGCTGGCCGAGGCCAAGGCGCTGGGCAAGGCGCACGGGGCGTCGGTCAACGACACCGTGCTGTGGCTGTGCTCGACGGCGCTGCGCGGCTACCTGAAGGATTCGCGCGAGCTGCCGGCGGCCTCGCTCGTGGCCGGCGTGCCGGTGTCGCTGCGCGACGAGGGCGACACGCGCATGAACAACCAGGTCACGATGACCTTCGTCGAGCTGGGCTCGCAGATCGCCGACCCGCTCGAGCGCCTGGCGGCGATCAAGGCGGCGACGGCTTCGATGAAGAGCACGATGGGCGTGTTCGGCGAGCTGATCCCGACCGACTTCCCGTCGATCGGCGCGCCCTGGCTGCTGTCGGGGCTGGTGTCGCTGTACGGCCGCACGCGCCTGGCCGACCGCATCCGCGTGGCCAACGTGACGATCAGCAACGTGCCCGGCGCGCAGGTGCCGCTGTACATGGCCGGCGCGCAGATGCTCGACTACTGCCCGGTGTCGATCGTGATCCACGGCGTCGCGCTGAACATCACGGTGCAGAGCTACATGGGCCAGCTGTGCTTCGGCCTGATCGCCTGCCGGCGCGCGGTGCCCGACGTGCGCGACATCGCCGACGGCATCACCCGCGCCTTCGATGCGATGCGCCGGCTGGCGCCGGCGCTGCCCGCCGAGGCAGCGCCGGCACCTCTGCCCGCGCCGGCCGCCAAGGCGCCGCGCAAGGCGCGCCCGAAGCTGGAGGTGGTGGGCAAGGCGCCGGCACGCCGGCGCAGGGCCGCGCGCACGCCCAAGGCCGCCGCCTGAGCACACCCCCAGAGGAGCCGGGCTGCACCCAGCCCGCTCCCCGTGGGGCCAAGGAGACCCGGGGCGGCCCGGCGTTTCCCCGAGAACCCTTCGATTCGTCCCGCTGCAAGGAGGCAACCTTCATGAATCCGACGACTCGCCGCCTCGTGCTGATCGGCACCGCTGCCCTCGCCTGGCTGGGCAGCGCCGGCGTGGCGGCCCAGCCCGCATGGCCGACCAAGCCGGTGCGCATCGTCGTGCCCTTCGCGGCCGGCGGCACCACCGACCTGTCGGCGCGCATCGTCGCCGACCAGCTCACGCGCAGCCTGGGGCAGACCTTCGTGGTCGACAACAAGGCCGGCGCCGGCGGCAACCTGGGTGCCGCCGAGGTGGCGCGCGCTGCGCCCGACGGCTACACCTTCCTGATGGGCACGCCCGGCACGCAGGCGATCAACCAGTTCCTGTACGCGAAGATGCCCTACGACACCGCGAAGGACCTGGTGCCGGTGTCCTTCGTGGTGCGCGTGCCCAACGTGCTGATGGTCAACCCGCAGCTGCCGGTCAAGAGCCTGCCCGAGCTGATCGCGCTGCTGAAGAAGCAGCCCGGCAAGCTGACCTACGGCTCGCCCGGCAACGGCACCTCCGGCCACTTGTCGACCGAGCTGTTCAAGGCCAGGGCCGGCGTGTTCATCACCCACGTGCCCTACCGCGGCAGCGGGCCGATGCTGCAGGATCTGATGGCCGGCCAGATCGACCTGTCGATCGACAACCTGCCTTCGGCGATGCAGCTGATCCAGGCGGGCAAGGTCCGGGCGCTGGCGGTCACCTCGGCGCAGCCGGCGCCGCAGCTGCCGGGCGTGCCCACGGTGGCCAGCGTGCTGCCCGGCTTCGAGGCCGAATCCTGGTTCGTGCTGATGGCGCCGGCCGGCACGCCGCAGCCGATCATCGACAAGCTGTCGGCCGAAGTCGACCACATCCTGAAGAAGCCCGAGGTGATCGAGCGCTTCGCCAAGCTCGGCGCCACGCCGGTGGGCGGCACGCCCAAGCAGCTCGGCGACTTCATCGCCGCCGAGACGCTGAAGTGGAAGGAAGTCGTCAAGGCCTCCGGCGCCAAGGTGGACTGACGCGCATGCCGCGCGCGACCGCGCCCGGCACGATCCGGCACCCATGCCGGCCGCGCCGCCTGCCAGCCGTCTGCCGCGCCGCCTGCCAGCCGCCTGCCGCACCCCCTGCCCGCCTTCACCTGCCTGCCCGTTGCGATGACCCACGCACCCGCCGCCGCCGAACCCGACCCCTGGCTCTGGCTCGAAGAAGTCGAGTCGGAGCGCGCGTTGGCGTGGGTGCGCGCGCGCAATGCCGAATCGCGCGCGCGCATCGAGGCCTGGCCGCCGTTCGAAGCCACGCGCGCGCGCACGCGCCAGATCCTGGATGCGGCCGACCGCATCCCGGCGGTGCAGCGCCGCGGCGGGCATCTGTACAACTTCTGGCAGGACGCCGCCAACCCGCGCGGGCTGTGGCGGCGCACGACGCTGGCCGAGTTCCGCCGGCCGCAGCCGGCGTGGGAGCTGCTGCTCGACGTGGATGCACTGGGGCAGGCTGAAGGCGAGAACGGGACCTGGGGCGGCGCCGTCTGCCTCGGGCCTGAATACCGGCGCTGCCTGCTGCGCCTGTCGCGCGGCGGCGCCGACGCGGTGGTGGTGCGCGAGTTCGACCTCGAGACCCGCCGCTTCGTCGACGGCGGCTTCACGCTGCCCGAGGCCAAGACCGAGGTCGAATGGCTCGACGACGACACCGTCTATGTGGGCACCGATTTCGGCCCCGGCTCGCTGACCGACTCGGGCTACCCGCGCGTGATCAGGCGCTGGCGCCGCGGCCAGCCGCTGGGCGAAGCGCCGGTCGTGTTCGAGGCCCGGCCCGACGACGTGCTCGCCGGCGTGCTGGTGGACCGCACGCCGGGCTACGAGCGCACCGTGTTCACCCGCGCGCCCGGCTTTTTCGCCAGCGAGCTGTGGCTGCAGCGCGGCGATGGGCTCGAGCGGCTGGCCAAGCCCGAGGACGCCGAGCTGGCGTTCTGGTACGGCCAGGTGCTGCTGAGTCTGCGCAGCGACTGGATGCAGGGCGGCCGCATCTGGCCGCAAGGCGCGCTGCTCGCGGCCGACGCGCAGGCCTACCTCGAAGGCCGCGCCGAGTGGACCGCGCTGTTCACGCCGTCGCCGTCGCGCTCGCTCGCCGGCTACGCGGCCACCCGGCATGCGCTGCTGCTCGAGGTGCTCGACGACGTCGCCGGTCGGCTCGTCGAGCAGCGCTTCGACGGCGGCGGCTGGCACGCGCGCGAGGCGGCCGCGCCCTTCCCGGGCACGCTGCACGTGCAGGCGCTGCACGACCCGCTGGTGCCGGCCGACCCGCTGGCCGCGCAGTACCTGTTCGGCTACACCGACTTCCTCACGCCCGACACGCTGGCGCTGGGCACGGCGGGCAGCGACGAGCGCGCGCCGCTGAAGGCGCGCCAGGCCTGGTTCGACACCGCCGGGCTGCGCGTCGAGCAGCGCTTCGCGCATTCGCGCGACGGCACGCGCGTGCCCTACTTCGTGGTGCGGCCGGCCGATGCGCGCGCCGGCGGCGACGCGCCGACGCTGCTGTACGGCTACGGCGGCTTCGAGACTTCGGAGCAGCCGTTCTACTCCGGCGTCTGGGGCAATGCGTGGCTCGCGCGCGGCGGCGTGCTGGCGGTGGCCAACATCCGCGGCGGCGGCGAATACGGCCCGGCCTGGCACCAGGCGGCGCAGGGGCGCCGCCGCCAGCGCGCCTTCGACGACTTCATCGCCGTGGCCGAGGACCTGGCCGCGCAGCGCATCGCGCGGCCGCAGCGCCTGGGCATCATGGGCGGCAGCAACGGCGGGCTGCTGGTCGGCGCGGTGATGCTGCAGCGCCCCGAGCTGTTCGGCGCGGTGGTCTGCCAGGTGCCGCTGCTGGACATGCGGCGCTACCACCGGCTGCTGGCCGGCGCGAGCTGGATCAGCGAATACGGCAACCCCGACGACCCCGGCGACTGGGCGGCGATCGCGGCCTACAGCCCCTACCACCACGTGCCGCCGCGCGGCACCCGGCTGCCGCCGGTGCTGTTCACCACCAGCACCCGCGACGACCGCGTGCACCCGGGCCACGCGCGCAAGATGGCCGCGCGCCTGCGCGAGCAGGGTCACGACGCGCTGCTGGTCGAGAACATCGAAGGCGGCCACGGCGGCGCGGCCGACAATGCGCAGCGCGCCGACATGAGCGCGCTGGAGTTCGGATTCCTGTGGCAGCAACTCGCGGCAACCCCATGAACGAGATCGAAGTCCGGCACGAGCCGGCGGCGGCGCGCTTCGCCGCCGAAGTCGAAGGCGGCACTGCCGAATGCGCGTACCGGCTGCGCGGCGGCGTGATGGACATCGTGCACACCGAAGTGCCGCACGCCGCCGAAGGCCGCGGCGTGGCCGCCGCGCTGGTGCGCGCAGCGCTCGTCTACGCGCGCGCGCAAGGCCTGCGCGTGCGGCCGGTGTGCTCGTACGTGCAGGTGTACATGCGCCGCCACCCCGACACCCAGGACCTGCTGGAGCGATGATGCCCGCCGCGACCCATACCCCCGCGATCGACCCGCACGCCCAGGCGGTGCTGGATTTCTGGTTCGGCCGCCCCGGCGATGCCCATCACCTGCAGCCGCGCGACGAATGGTTCCGCAAGGACGAGGCCTTCGACGCCGCGATCGGCGCGCGCTTCGGCACGCTGATCGACGCGGCGTTGCGCGGCGGGCTCGCGCACTGGGCGGCGCAGCCGCCGGGTGCGCTGGCGCAGATCCTCGTGCTCGACCAGTTCACGCGCAACTCGGCGCGCGGCACGGCCGGCATGTTCGCCGGCGACGCGCGCGCGCTCGCCGCGGCGCAGGCGCTGGTGGCGAGCGGCGCCGACCGCACCCTGGCGGGCGTGCAGCGCCAGTTCGTCTACCTGCCCTTCGAGCACGCCGAGGACGCGGCGATGCAGCGCGAATCGATGCGGCTGTTCGCGCAGCTCGGCGACGACGAGCCGGCGCTGGCCGGGCTGCTCGAATGGGCGCACAAGCACGCGGTGATCATCGAGCGCTTCGGCCGCTTCCCGCACCGCAACGAAGCGCTCGGCCGCGCGTCGACGCCCGAGGAAGTCGAGTTCCTGAAGCAGCCGGGCTCGGGGTTCTGAGCGCGGCGGGGGTCGTGCCTGCAGCCGCGCGGCACCCGGTGTCCGAGGGGCGTCGCCATCGCGGCACGGACACGTCGGCGGCGTGCGGCGCCGCCCTCTGCTGACTACCGTAAGCTGAGGCAAAGCCGACAAGGGGGTGGCCGGCTGCGTTCAGCCAAATTCTTATTCACTCCGCCGGCCACCCCCTTGCCGGCTTTGCCGGCACCGCCTGAGCGCTTCTTCAGCAGACCCCCACTGCATCGAGCAGCGCGCAAACAGCAGCGTCGGCACACCACCGCCCGGGGCCGACGGCGGGGTGGCCGGCGCAGTGAAAGCGCGCAGCGCTTCGGTGAAGGCTCATATCGCGCAGCGATGTGATGCCGGAGCCAAGAAGAAATTGGGCTGAACGCAGTCGGCCACCCCGTCGCGGCCCCGTATGCCAAGAAAAGACGTGCGGAAGGCTGCTCTTGGTGGATCGAGCAAAGACTGCAACGGGCCGCGAACCGACAGCGATGGACCGAGGAGTACGACGGCGCACGGTGCCTGCTCCCAATTGGCCCAGGCCTTGCACGTAGACCAACCGGCGCGCCCGCGCAACCGAAGCGGCGCGCACGCTCAGCCGGTCCTGCCCTGCGCCTCCCGGTCCTGCAGCTGCCGCCACATCACCTTGCCCGAACCCGACTTGGGCAGCGCATCGGCGAATTCGACGATCTTTGGCACCTTGTACGCCGCCATGTGCTCGCGCGCCCAGGCGATGATGTCTTCGGGCGTGGCGCTGCCCCTGGCCTCGGCGCGCAGCACCACCACGGCCTTGACCGTCTCGCCGCGGTATTCGTCCTTCGCACCGATGATGCAGGCCTCCTGCACCAGCGGGCACTTGAACAGCAGCAGCTCGACCTCGCTCGGCCAGACCTTGTAGCCGCTGGCGTTGATCATCCGCTTGAGCCGGTCGGTGATGAAGAAGTAGCCCTCGTCGTCCATGCGGCCGAGGTCGCCGGTGCGGAAGAAGCGCTTGCCTTCGAAGGTGATGAACGCGGCTTCGGTGGCTTGCGCGTGGCGCCAGTAGCCGGTGAACACCTGCGGCCCGTGGACGATGATCTCGCCGTCCTGCCCCGGCGGCAGTTCCTCGAAGCTGGCCGGGTCGACGATGCGCGCGTCGGTGCCGAAGAACGGGATGCCCAGGCACTGCAGCTTCGCGCGTTCGGGCGGGTTGCTGTGGCTGGGCGCGGCAGTCTCGGTCAGGCCGTAGCCCTCGGCGAAGGTCAGGCCGAACTCGTCTTGCAGCCGCTGCGCCACCGCGTGCGGCATCGCCGCACCGCCGCCGCCGATGTAGCGCAGGCTCGACAGGTCGAAGCGCTTGTAGTTGGGGCTGGCGAACAGGTCGATCACCATCGTCGGGATGCAGGTCCAGTGGGTGATCGCATGGCGCGCGAACAGCCGGCCGGCGAGCTCGCGGTCCCAGCGCGGCATCAGCACCAGCGTCGAGCCGGTGAACACCGGGCCGAGCGCGCACAGCATCATCCCGGTGATGTGGAACATCGGCACCACGCCTAGGCCCACGGATTCGGGGCCGCTGTGGCTCCACTGCCCCGACACCGCGTTGTGCATCAGCGTCGCGTGGGTGTGCATGCAGCCCTTGGGCAGCCCGGTGGTGCCCGAGGTGTAGGGCAGCAGCGCCAGGTCGCCGGGCCCGGCGGTGTGCGGCCCCGGCGCATGGCCGGCCGCGAGCGCGTCGGCCCAGCGCACGCCGCCCGCGGGCAGCGGGTGTTCGGCGCGCAGCCATTGCTCGATCGCCGGGCTCGGCGCCTCCGCCGGGTCGAGTGGGCCCTCGGGCATCGCATCGGTATAGCGCGTGACCAGCACCGCCGCGAGCCGCTGCGCCTCGGGCAGCGCGCGGTTGGCCTCGTCGACGAAGCCGGCCAGGTCGGCCGCGCAGATCACGACCTTGGTCTGCGGGTCGGTAATGTAGTGGCCGAGCTCGTCGGCGCGGTTCATCGGGTTCACCGGCACCGCCACCGCATTCGCGCGGAAGATCGCGTACAGCGCCACCACGAACTGCGGGCAGTTCTGCAGGTAGATCGCGACCCGGTCGCCGGCACGTACGCCGGCGGCCTGCAGCCAGCCGGCCAGCGCCTCGGCCTGGGCGTGCAGCTCGCGAAAGCTCAGCGCGCGGCCGAAGAAGCGGTACGCGGCCTTGTCGGGGTAGCGGGCGGCGGCCGTCGCCAGGTTGAACCACAGCGAAGTCTGCGGCACGGCCAGCTCGCGCGGCAACCGCCGGGGCCAGATGCGGTGATGGGGGCGGGTCGATTCGGTCATGACAGGCGGCAGGCAGTGCGCAGTGGACAGGTCGGCCGGTATAGCCGATGCGCGGCCTGCACGCGCCGGCGGCTGGATCAGGACAAACCCGCGCCGGCGCATGGGCCGCTGCCGGCGGGGCGCAGCCGATCGGCGGCGCGCGCCTGCGCCTGGATCAGCCGTCGATCAGCGCCGGATCCCAGGCATGCACTTGCTGCCGCTGCTCGCCCAGGCCTTCGATGCCCAGCGTCATCACGTCGCCCGGCTTCAGGAACTGCGGCGGCTTCATGCCCATGCCCACGCCGGGCGGCGTGCCGGTGGTGATGCAGTCGCCGGGCTCGAGTGTCATGAAGCGGCTCAGGTACGACACCAGCTCGGCCACGCCGAAGATCATCGACCGGGTGCTGCCGGCCTGGCGGCGCACACCGTTGACCTCGAGCCGCAACGCCAGCGCCTGCGGGTCGGGCACCTCGTCGGCGGTGACCAGCCACGGGCCGACGGGGCCGAAGGTGTCGCAGCCCTTGCCCTTGTCCCACTGGCCGCCGCGCTCGAGCTGGTACTCGCGCTCCGACACGTCGTTGACCACGCAGTAGCCGGCCACGTGCGCGAGCGCGTCGGCCTCGGCCACGCAGCGCGCGCGGCTGCCGATGACCACGCCGAGCTCGACTTCCCAGTCGGTCTTGACCGAGCCCTGCGGCAGCACCACCGGATCATTGGCGCCGACGACACAACTGGTCGCCTTCAGGAACACGATCGGCTCCTTCGGGATCGGCAGCTTGGCCTCGGCCGCGTGGTCGGCGTAGTTCAGCCCGATCGCCACGAACTTGCCCATGCCCGACCAGGGCACGCCGATTCGCGCCGCGGGCAGCAAGGGCAGATCGTCGGCGCGCACGCGCGCCAGCCGCTCCAGCCCGGCCGGGCTCAGCGCTGCGGGGCCGATGTCGGCGAGCACGCCCGACAAGTCGCGCAGCCCGCCGGCCGCGTCGAGCAGCGCCGGCCTTTCGGCGCCCTTCGGGCCGATTCGCATCAGTTTCATCGCATGGCCTCCTCGCAGCGGCTGCCGGGTGTTCGCCGCCCGGCCGATCCCGAGCCGTTGCGCACTGTAAACCGAGGGCCGGGAAGCGCCCTTCGGCCCGGCCACGCGGCAGCCCCCGCCGGGCCCCGCGCCCGGTGTCGCGGGCGCGCCACGGCCCCATCCTAGAATCGCCATGCCGTGTCGCCGCGTGGCGACACGGCATTGGGGCTGGAACCTGTCTGCTTCCGGAACATGCCGACCCGCCGCCGCTTCTGCGCGTTGCTGCTCATGGCGCTGCCGCTGCCCCCCCATGCGTGGGCGCTGGATCCGGCGACGGGCACCGTGGTGCTGACGATCACCGGCCGGGTGCGGTCGCCCAACGCCGGCGCGAACGCGGTGTTCGACATGGCGATGCTCAGCAAGCTGCCGCAGCACAGCTTCGTCACCTGGACGCCGTGGTACCCGCAACCGCGCAAGTTCAGCGGGCCGCTGCTGCGCGACGTGCTCGCCGCCGCCGGCTGCGAAGGCAGCACGGTGCGTGCGACCGCGCTCAACGACTACCAGGTCGAGCTGCCCCTCGACGACGCGCGGCTGCACCAGGTGCTGGTGGCGCGGCTGCTCGACGACAAGCCGATGTCGGTGCGCGACAAGGGGCCGCTGTTCCTCATCTACCCCTTCGACAGCGACCCCGCGCTGCGCAACGCCGTGTACTACAGCCGCGCCGCATGGCAGCTGCAGAGCCTGGAAGTGATCTGAGCGGGGCCGCGCCGGCGTCCGGCGCGCCCGCCGCCGCGGTACCCGACAGCGGTCGCGTCGAGGGTGCCGCGGCCGGCCCCAGGACGGGCCGCTTCACGCTGGTCGGCGTGGTCGCGCTGCTGCTGGCGCTGGCGCTGGCCGGCGTCGCGCTGGTGCAGGTGCGCCAGACGGCGATGCTGCGCGAGGCCCTGGTCGAGCAGGACGACTACGTCGCGCTGAGCCTGTACCAGATCGAGATCGAGTACCTGCGGCTGCGCGAGCAGTGGGTGCGTTCGCTGGCCCAGGGCGAAGACCTGGACCGCGAGGCGCTGCAGCTGCGCTACGACATCTGGGTCAGCCGGGTCGACCTGCTGCGCAACGAGCGCGCGGCGCGGCTGATGGTGGGCAACCACGAGTACGAGGACACGCTCGGCGCGATGCTCGCCTTCATCGCGCGTGCCGACCGCCTGCTCGGGCCGCAGGCGCAGGCGCAGGTGCCCGACGCCGCCCGGTTGCGCGCGCTCGAGCCGGACCTGCTCGCGCTCGGCCAGCCGATCCACACCTTGTCGATCAGCGCCGCGCACCACGTCAGCAACCAGATGGCCGAGCGCAACGCCGCGGTGCACCAGCACAACCGCATCGGCATGCTGCTGACGCTGTTCCTGTCGGCCCTGGTGCTGGTGTTCGGCGTGCTGGCGATGCGCCAGCTGCGGCTGCTCGACCAGCGCCGGCGCGCGCTGGTCGAGCTCACCGACCACCTGCGCGACGCCCGGCGCCAGGCCGAAGCCGCGAGCGAAGCCAAGAGCGTGTTCCTGGCCAACATGAGCCACGAGATCCGCACGCCCTTCCACGGCCTGCTCGGCATGCTGTCGCTGCTGCGCGAGACCGGGCTGAACGCGCGCCAGATCGGCTACCTGCGCACCGCCACCGAAAGCGCCGACCACCTGCTGACGGTGCTGAACGACGTGCTCGACATGTCGCTGCTCGAATCGGGCCGGCTGACGCTGGTCGAGGAGCCGGTGGACCTGCGCGAAGTGCTGCGCGAGGTCGAGGCGCTGATGCGCCCGCAGGCGCAGCTGAAGTCGCTGGCGCTGCACGTCGGCGCCGACCCGGGCGTGCCCGAGCGCGCGCGCGCCGACCGCACCCGGCTGAAGCAGATCCTGTTCAACCTGCTGAGCAACGCGGTCAAGTTCTCCGACCGCGGCAAGGTGGTGCTCGAGCTGCACCGCACGCGCGGCACCGACGGCGCCGGCGAGCTCGAGTTCGTGGTCACCGACACCGGCATCGGCATGGATGCCGCCACGCTCGACCGGCTGTTCCAGCGCTTCGTGCAGGGCGACGAATCGCGCGCGCGGCGCCACGGCGGCACCGGGCTGGGGCTCGAGATCTCGCGCAGCCTGGCGCGGCTGATGGGCGGCGACATCACCGTGCACAGCGCCGTGGGCGAAGGCAGCCGCTTCGTGCTGCGGCTGCCGCTGGATGCGCTGTCGGCCGCAACGCCTGCCGAGCCGGCCGCCGCGCCGGGCGAGCCGGCCTGCGCAGCCGTGCCGGCGGAGCCGGCGCTGCGCGTGCTCGTCGCCGAGGACCACCCGGTCAACCGCCAGTACATGGCGGCGCTGCTCGAAGGGATGCGGCACGAGGCGGTCTTCGCCGCCAATGGCGTCGAAGCGGTGCAGGCGCTGCAGGGGCAGCGCTTCGACCTCGTGCTGATGGATCTGCACATGCCGCTGCTCGACGGCGTCGGCGCGACGCTCGCGATCCGCGCGCTGCCCGACAGCGTGGCGGCCACCGTGCCGATCATCGCGCTCACCGCCGACGCCTTCGCGCAGACGCGCGAGCGCTGCCTGATGGCCGGGATGAACGATTTCCTGGCCAAGCCGGTCAGCCCCGACAAGCTGGCGGCCACGCTGCGCCGGCTGTTCGGCCCGGGTGCCGGCGGAGCCGGCAGCGCCGCCGGGGCCGACGGTGCGCAGGCGCCGGCCGCGCTGCCGGGCGCAGCCGCGGCAGCGGCACCGGAACCGGCACCGCTGATCGACGCCGCGGCGATCGAGGCGGTGCTGCGCGCAATGCCGCGCGCGCGGCTGCAGCAGATGCTGCAGGCCTTCTTCGACGACGGCCCGGCGATCGTGCAGCAGTTGCGCGACGCGCTGCGCGAAGGCCAGGCGCTGGACCTGCGCGTCAGTGCGCACGCGGTGCGCGGCGCAGCGCTGAACTTCGGCCTGGTCCGCCTGGCGCAGACCGCGCAGGCGCTGCACGAAGGCGCCCCCCACCTGCCGGCCCACGAAGTGGCGCGGATGATCCAGCGATTCGAGGACCAGCTCGGCGACAGCCGCCGCGCCTGCGAAGGCGCCGGGCTGCTCGACGCGGCGACGGCCTGAATCCGCGGGGTGGTCTGCCGGCCGGCCGCTCGGGCGGACGGTCGAAGCGTCGGTCAGACTGCCGGTCGGTCGGCTTCAGATGATCACCGGCTCCGGTTCGAGCCGGATGCCGAAGCGGCCGTAGACGCTTTCCTGGATCGCGCGCGCCAGCGTCAGCACCTCGGCGCCGATCGCGCCGCCGCGGTTGACCAGCACCAGCGCCTGGCGCTCGTACACGCCGGCGCGGCCGACCGACTTGCCCTTCCAGCCGCAGGCGTCGATCAGCCAGCCGGCCGCGAGCTTGGCGCTGCCGTCGGGCAGCGGGTAGTGCACCACCGACGGGTCGCGGCCGATGATGTCGCGGCACTGCTCGGCGCTGACCACCGGGTTCTTGAAGAAGCTGCCGGCATTGCCGATCAGCGCCGGGTCGGGCAGCTTCGCACGGCGGATCGCGCACACCCAGTCGAACACGGTGCGCGCATCGGGCGCGTGGTTGCCGGTCTCGTGCATGCGCCGCTGCAGCTCGAGGTAGCCCAGCACCGGGCGCCACGGCCGCGGCAGGCGCAGGCGCACCCGCGTGATCAGCGTCTTGCCGGCCAGCAGCTGCTTGAACACGCTGTCGCGGTAGCCGAAGGCGCAGGCGCGCGCGTCGAGCGTGACCGTGCGGCCGGTGACCAGGTCGATGCCGTCGAGCGAGTCGAAGCGCTCGGCCAGTTCGACGCCGTAGGCGCCGATGTTCTGCACCGGCGCGGCGCCCACGGTGCCCGGGATCAGCGCCAGGTTCTCGAGCCCCGGCCAGCCCATCGCCAGCGTCCACTCGACCAGCGCGTGCCAGTTCTCGCCGGCGCCGGCCTCGATGATCCAGGCGTCGCCGGTCTCGCGCAGCAGTTGCCGGCCCATGATCTCGACCTTCAGCACCACCGCGGTCACGTCGCGCGTGAGCACCAGGTTGCTGCCGCCGCCGAGGATCAACTTGGGCGCGCGGCCGAATTCCGGGTGGTCGATCACCCGGCGCAGCTCGGCTTCGCTGCGCACGCGCACCAGCGTGGCCGCCACCGCCGGCAGCCCGAAGCTGTTGAGCGCGCGCAGGCTCGCGCGGCGCTCGACGCTCAACTCGGCAGTGGTGGGGGCGGGCATGGGACAATTTTCGCTGATCGAACCCACCGCGTCCCGCCTGCCATGCCCAGCTTCGACACCGTGCTCCAACCCGATGCGGTCGAATTGCGCAACGCCGTCGACCAGAGCAACAAGGAGATCGCCACCCGCTTCGACTTCAAGGGCTCCGACGCGCGCGTGGAGCTGATCGACAAGGGCAAGGAGCGCAGCCTGCTGCTGCACGCCGACAGCGATTTCCAGCTCGGCCAGGTGCGCGACATCGTGCTGGGCAAGCTCGCGAAGCGCGGCGTCGACGTGCGCTTCCTGGATCTGGGCGCGAAGGTCGAGAAGGCCGGCGGCGACAAGCTGCGCCAGCCGGTGCCGGTGAAGGTGGGCGTCGATGCGGCCACCGGCAAGCGCATCCAGCAGCTGCTCAAGGGCAGCAAGCTGAAGGTTCAGGCCGCGATCCAGGGCGACGCGGTGCGCATCAGCGGTGCCAAGCGCGACGACCTGCAGGCGGCGATCGCGCTGCTCAAGCGCGAGATCACCGAGCTGCCGCTGGGCTTCGACAACTTCCGCGACTGATGCCGCTGCGGCCGGTGCGGCAATCCCCATGTTGAAACCCAGTCCTTCGCTGCCGACTGGAGGCCCGTTGCGGTCGTTCATCGTTTCACCGCGTGCGGTCGCTCCCACGCGAAAACGTGCTGCACGGGGCCGCCGACGGGGTGGCCAACTCCGTTCAGCCAAATTCTTATTCACTCCGTTGGCCAC